>JBBDNU010000031.1:0-40123 GCA_040877365.1 Planctomycetales bacterium | reverse complement strand
CTGCCCTCTGCCCTCTGCCCTCTGCCCTCTGCCCTCTGCCCTCTGCCCTCTGCCCTCTGCCCACTGTCCACTGTCCACTGTCCACTGTCCACTGTCCACTGTCCACTGTCCACTGTCCGCCCATGCTCGACCCCGCGACGCGCGCCGAGGTTCGCAACGCCCGGCTGATGTTGTTGGCCGCCGCCCTGCTGTGGAGCCTGAGCGGGGTCATCATGAAAAGTCCGCCGATGGAACGGATGCCGCTCGAATTGCGCGGGCCGGTCAGCGCTTGCTGGCGGGCGGTGTTCGCCGTGGCCGTGCTCCTGCCCTTCATCCGCCGCGAGCACGTCCGGTTCCGCCCGACGCTGGTCCCGATGGCGCTCGGCTTCGCGGCGATGAACTTCCTGTTCCTGACGGCGATGACCCGCACGACGGCGGCGGCGGCGATCTTTCTGCAATCGACGAGCACCTTCTGGGCGCTCGTGTTCGGGGCGGTCTTCCTCAAGGAGCGGATCGAGCCGCGGAACCTGCTGGCCGTCGGCTGCGCGCTGCTGGGGATCGGCTGGATCGTGTCGAACGAATGGGGGGGCGGCCACTCGCTGGGGAACCTGATCGCGCTCTGCTCGGGCGTGTCCTACGCCGTCGTCGTCCTGTCGCTCCGCGCCTTGCGCGAGGAAGGCTCCGCCTGGCTGATCGCCGTGGCGCTCGCGGTCAGCGCGCTCGTGCTGGCGCCGTTCGCCCTGGCGCGGACCGCGATGCTCGACGGCACCCAATGGGCGCTGCTGGCGGTGCTCGGCTCGCTGCAGATGGCGGCGCCGTACATCCTGTTCGCCCGCGGGCTGCGGGCGGTCTCGGCCCAGGAGGCGGCCCTGATCACGCTCATCGAGCCGGTGCTGAACCCGCTCCTCGTGTGGCTCGTCTGGCACGAGCCCGCATCGCCGGCCACGCTGATCGGCGGCGGGCTGATTCTGTTCGGACTGGCGCTCCGCTACGCCGCTGCGTTCCGCGGCCGACGGACAGCCTGAAGGCCGACGCGGGAGTACAGGCTTCGGACTGTCGAATGGCCGGTGCGATCGGCAGAACCCGTCGTGGCGGAGCGTGCGCGAATCGACGTCGCCCCTTCGCCGCTTGCTCGTTGCCGATTCGCGACGTAGCGTTCCGCACCGACTGTTGCATTGCCGCAACATCCGCATCCGAGGTCGATTCGGTCATGCTCAATACGACTGCCGATCCGATTTCCGGGATTGTCGGCGAATATGCCGCGGTGGCGCTCGCCAGCGTCCGCGTGGGCGCCACGTTGCGGTCCCCGATCTACGAAGACCGCGACGACGTGAAGGTCCTGCTTCTGGCGTCGGGGATGCAGATCACGGAGTCCCTGGTGGCGAAGCTGCGTCGCCGGGGCAATACGCGGGTGCGGGTGCACCGGCAGGAATTGGGGCGTTTGACGGGCGGGTCCGCCTCGCGCGCCCCGGGCACGTTCCAGACCGATCGCGACCAGTCGCTCGAGGACGAGCGCTCTTCCGATCGCCGGTGGAGCGCCTCGTCCGGCTCGCTGATTCACGACGTGCGGCTGCACGGGGCCACCGCCTATCCGCGGGCCGAGAAGCGGCGGTTCCTGAGCGTCTTCCAGAGCTCGGTGCGGCAGCTCGACGCGATGTTCGAGCAGTTGACCGCCGGCGACGTGCGGGACGTGTCGAAGCTGTCCGCGGTGTGCAGCGAATCGCTGATGAGCATCACCGACGACCTCGACCTGTTCGTGGCGATGGGCCTGCGGCCGGCGACCGACAAATATCCCTGCAAGCACAGCCTGCAAACCGCGATGCTCGCCATGTCCGTCGGAACGGTGCTGGGGCTGAAAGCGGAGCACCTGATCGAGCTGGGCATCGGCTGCCTGCTGCACGACGCGGGCATGCTCCGCATCGACGAGAAGGTCGTGAACTCGAACCGCCCGCTGAGCCGCGTCGAGTTCCTCGAAATCACCAAGCACCCGATGGTCACCTACGACCTGATGCAGCGCCTCGCCGACATCCCCAACGGGTCGCGGATGGTCGCCTACCAGATGCACGAGCGGCTGAACGGGACGGGATATCCGCGGCAACGGCACGCGAACCAGATTCATCCCCTGGCCAAGATCGCCGCCGTGGCCGACGTCTTCGTGGCCCTCGTCTCGCCGCGCCCGCACCGCGCCGGGCTGATGCCGTATCGCGCGATGGAGCAGATCATCCAGGGGACCCACAAGGGGCTCTACGACCCCGAGGTGACGCGGGCGCTCCTGCACACGGTCTCGCTGTTCCCGATCGGCTCGTACGTGGAGACGAGCGACGGCCGCGTCGGCCGCGTGCTCCGCTCGAACCGCGACCTTTACACGCAGCCGGTCGTCGAGCTGTGGTCGCCGGATTCGCGTCGGGAAGGGGACGTCATCGACCTCTCGACCCGTCCCGGCCTGGAGATCGTTCGCCCGCTGGGTTCCCTCGGGCAGCACCTCCCCCCGCGGGATGAAGAGTCCGCCCCCGACGAGATCGTGGCGGCGGACTTCTGGGAGTAGCTGGAGTTCAGGCCTCAGCCTGCCGAATCGCCGAACGAGCTGCCAGCCCCTTCCGTTCCGCCAACGGTGAGGCATTCGTCGTTCGCGATCCGCGGTGCGCGCCGGCGCCGCCATCGCCCGGCGTCAGCCTGAAGGCTGAACTCCAACCACCGCCACGCGGAGGTCCATCACGTTCGTGTGCGTGGGCCCGGTGCGGAGTAGGCTGTCCGTGGCGTCCAGAAACGGATAGGTGTCGTTGATCGCCAGGAACGCGGACGGATCGAGATTCCTCTCGCGCGCGAGGCGAAGCGTCGCCGCATCAATCACACCCCCCGCCGCGTCCGTCGGTCCGTCTTCCCCATCCGTCCCGCCGGACAGGATCGCGATTCCCCGCAGTCCGTCCCCCGCCAGCCGCTGCAAGGCGGCGACCGCCACTTCCTGATTGCGGCCCCCCTTCCGCGGGCGATCCGCCGCCGCGAGACGCACGACCGGCTCGCCGCCGCTCAACACGCAGGCCGGCGGCGCAAGCGGCCCCCGCGCGTCGCGAATCGACTGGCACAGGTCGGCCAACTGCTCTCCGACAACCCGCGCCTCCCCCGCATTGTGCGAGCCGAGCGAGTGGACCGCGTAGCCGCGCCGCCGTGCCTCTTCCGCGGCCGCGTCGAGCGCCGTCGCGTTGTTGCCGATGATGTGATGATGGACTTTGGTGCTCGGTTGCGGGGGCGGATGGTCGGCGGCGACCCGCCGTTCGAGATATCGCATGACGGCGTGCGGGACCGCGGCCGATTCCCGGCCTTCGGGAGAATCCGGGCATCCTTTGCTGTTCGGCGCGAGCTTCCGCAGGATGTCGAGCGCCTCGCGGGCGGTCGTCGAGTCGGGGACAGTCGGGCCGGAGGCGATCGTCTCCAGCGGATCGCCGATCACGTCCGAAATGACGAGCGTGATCGTCGTGCCCGCGGCGATCGCCCGCGCCAGTCCGCCTCCCTTGATCCGCGAGAGCTGCTTCCGCACGCAATTCAGCTCGTCGATCGTCGCCCCCGCGTGCATCAGCAGCCGCGTGACCTGCTGCTTGTCGGCCAGCGTGATCTCCGGCACGGGCGCCGGCAACAGGGCGCTGCCCCCTCCCGAGAGGAGCACGACGCACAGATCGCGCGGCCCGAGGCCCTCGACGAAATCGAGAATGCGTTCCGCCCCGGCGACTCCCTCCGGCGTCGGCTCGTTGACCCCCGCGGGACGGGCCGCGTGCAGGTGGATCCGTTCGAGCTTCCGCACGCAATCGGCGGGGACGTTGACCCAGCCGCCGACCTTCGCGCGCAGCACGTCTTCGCCGACGGCCCGCTCGAACCCCGCCGCCATCCCCGCCCCCGCCTTCCCCGCCCCGACGACGGCGATCCGGCCGAGCCGCGCGAGCTCGATTTCGTGCCCGCAGATCGAGAGCGCGCCGCCGGCGACGCGGACGGCGTTCGCGACGAGCCGCTCGGAAGCGACGGCCGCGACGCCGGCCCGCCAGATGGCGACGGCGTCGTCGCGGAGGGATGTGGGCGACATTTCGCGGTGCATTTCCTTCGACCAATCGACAATTCGTTCCAAAACAGAATATGCTATACGAGACGAAAATCTTCCATGAGGCAATGAAATGTCGACCAAGGACGAAGCGGCGCGGAAGCTGGCAGATGTGCATTATCACATCGAGCCCGGCATAATTCGCATCTTCAAGCTGGAGGAATCTCCCGAGTTCGAAGAACTTTCGAACACGCCGATCAAGTTGTTGGAGATCAATACGGAGACGGTGCCTTCCGGAATCATGCCGCTGCACTTCGGACCTGCGCCGGCCAGCGGGATCCCGTTTCCGTCGGTCATCGTCGAAATCGCTCCCGACGAATTCGAGCAGCTCGAGTCGCAGCGCTTGTCGCTCCCGGCTGGCTGGACCATTGCCGAGGAACTGCCGAAGGGAGGATGACGGGCGAAAACTGCACGTCCCGCTGGACTGGTCGTTCTCTCCTTCCCAGCTCCTTTTGCGGCCCGCCGGTCGAACCATTCTCAAACTGATCGCCGGGGCAATCGATCGCCTCCTGCATTGATGAGACAACGATTCCGGGCAAGGTCGTCGAGCGGACCAGATCGGCAAGATTGATTCATCGCTCGCGGTGCCTGAGCGTCACCCGCTCCACCCGCACCCCCGGCCGGCCGGCGAAGGCGCGCTCCAGCTCGAGCGCCGTTTGCTCGTCCGCCGCGCGGGCCCGCGCCCGCTCCAGGTCGTCCCACCGCGGGTCGGTCGCCACCGGCTCGATCCCCGCGATCTTCCATCGCATCCCCGGCGAACGGGCCAGGTGCAGCCGCGGCTGGATCTTGAAGCCGTCCTTCTCGATCCACAGCTCGGCGACTGCCGCATCCCCGGCGAGCTCGACGTGGTGCACGCGGTACGTCCAGCCGGGGTCGGGAAGCGTGAGATCGGCGGCCGCGTCGCCGGACTTCTCGCGGGCTTCGATTCGCGCCCGCCGCTCGGGCGACAGGGAGTCGAGCGCCGCGGCGCGGTCTCCCCGGCGGAGTGCGTCGAGATACTCCGCGACGACGGCCCGCACCTCGCGGCAATCGAGCCACCACTGCACGCCGCGGACGACAAGCGCGAGCCCGACGACGGCCAGTGTGACGGCGGCGACGCGGCGAATCACCGGCGGGGCTCCGCGCTGGCGGACCGTTCAGGCGCTCGGACGCAGGTGCCAGTACGCCGAGAGCACTTCATACAGATCCGGCGAGATCTGCACTTCGTCGTCCCCGAAGTCCTTGACCCAGGCCCGCCGCGCGCGGACGGCGTCCGCGAGGATCTGCGAGATTTCTCCCAGCTTCACGGTGACCGGGGGCTCCGCCACCGCGCTCGGGCATTCCTCTCCGGTGAAGATTCTCAGTCGAGGCCGCATGCGATGTCCTTCCTGGCTCGGGCGACCGGATGCCGACGTCTCCGCGTAACGGCTGCGCGGCCGATGACGCCGCGCCTGTCTCATATCGGCCCGTGGGTCGCACGACCTTCACCGAAAATTCCGGTTGGAACGAGAGGTACTCGCGTTCGGTCGGCAGGAACTGCCGATGTGGCCGCGCGGGCATGGCTCACCAAGGGCCGATGAACCGATCGAGGACTGCCAGGAAAACGACGCAGCCCCCGCTCGCCGCGCCGGCGAAGACCCAGCACAAGACCCGCGCCCGATCGCCGTCCCTCCGGCCGAGCCAGGACGCGGCGAATCCCGCAGCGGCGCCCGCTACGCCCAGCACCACGAAGCCGCCGATGAGTCCGTAGAACAGCACGGCGAACAGGCTCGGGACGACGGCCGCGAAGCCGCTCGGTTTCCCGTCGGCAAAGGGGACGGGGAACCCGTACACGAGAGCGACGAGCGCCGCCCAGGGAAAGGCCGCGAAAATCGAGATGATCGCCCCCTTCGCCCCGGCGGACATCGGGCGGAGCGGATCGCGTGTCCGTGGAACGGCGCTGAAATTCGACGACGGTCCGTGCATGTGGGCCCTCCCGATGCGAGTACGACGCGCTTCTCAGGCTCCCGCGCCGGTCAGACTGCGTCAAGTCTTCTGTTGCCCCCGCCGCCATTCAGAGTACGCGATGCGGACCACTGTCGGTAAGATGATCTCGCAGCAACCGGCGCACGGAACGTCCGCGGAGGAATCATGGCCGAAGGATTGCCGATCGATCTCGCCCTCGTGGCGAACGAGTTGCATCTCGCGCCCCAGCAGGTCGCGAGCGTCGTCGCCCTGCTCGATGCCGGGAACACCGTCCCCTTCATCACCCGCTACCGCAAGGAGCGGACCGGCAATCTCGACGAGGAGCGGATCCGCGCCGTCGAGCGGACGGTCGGCGCGCTGCGGCAGCTCGCCGAGCGGGCCGCCGCGATCCTGCGGCTGATCGACGCCCAGGGAAAGCTCACGCCGAAGCTCCGCCGCGAGATCGAAGCGGCCCGGTCGCTCAAGCGGCTGGAAGACCTGTATCTTCCCTTCCGCCCGAAACGCCGCTCCCGCGCGATGATCGCGCGGGAACGGGGACTCGAGCCGCTCGCCGAGCGGATCTGGTCGCAGGACGCGACGCTGTCCGATCTCGATGCGGCGGCCGCCGAACTCGCCGATCCGGCCCAGGAGCTGCCCGACGCCGCCGCCGTGCTGCAAGGGGTGTCCGACGTCCTCGCCGAGCGGATCCACGAGGACGCCGAGGCGCGGGACGCGGCCCGCCGCGTCGCGCGGGAGACGGGACAGCTCGTCGCGCAGGGGACCGAGGCGGGCCAGGCGAACGGACAGGCTTATCGGAACTACTTCGACTTCTCCCAGCGGGCGATCGACATCCCCCCGCACCGGGCGCTGGCCCTCAATCGCGGGGAGAAGGAAGGGGCGCTCAAGGTCCGCTTCGCGTGGGACGACGACCGGGCGCAAGCCGCCGTGGCGCGGCGGCTGAATCTCGAACAACACCGCTTCGCCGCGTTCCTCTCGCGCTGCATTTCCGACGCGCTGTCGCGGCTGGTCCGCCCGTCGCTCGAACGGGAGCTGCGCCGCGAACTGACCGAGCGGGCGGAGTCGCACGCCGTCTCCGTCTTCGCCCGGAACCTGCGGAACTTGCTCCTTCAGCCGCCGCTTCCAGGAACGCGGGTGCTCGCGCTCGATCCCGGCTTCCGCACCGGCTGCAAGGTGGCGGCGCTCGACGAGTGCGGACGCTGCGCCGCCACCGACGTCGTCTCCGTCACCGGCTCCGCCGACAAGAAGGAAGCGACGAAGGCCAAGCTCGCCGCGATCCTCGAGGAACACGGTTGCCGGCTGATCGCGATCGGCAACGGCACCGCCTGCCGCGAGACCGAAGAGCTGGTCGCCGACACGATCGCCGAAAAGGCGCCCGACGCCCGGTACGTGATCGTCAACGAGGCCGGCGCCAGCATCTATTCCACTAGCACCGTCGCCCGCGAGGAGTTCCCCGATCTCGACGCCACGGTCCGCGGCACGATCTCCATCGGCCGCCGCGTGCAGGACCCCTTGAGCGAGCTGGTGAAGATCGAGCCGCAGCACATCGGCGTGGGGATGTATCAGCACGACGTCGCGCCGCGGCTGTTGCGCGACTCGCTCGACGCAGTGGTCGAATCGTGCGTGAACTACGTCGGCGTCGACCTCAACACGGCGAGCGCCTCGCTGCTCACGCACGTCTCGGGCCTCAACCAGCTCATCGCGCGGCGCGTGGTCGAGCGCCGCGAAAAGCAGGGGCGGTTCGCCAACCGCCGCCAGCTCCGCGAGGTGCCCGGCATCGGCGAGGCGACCTTCACCCAGGCCGCCGGCTTCCTCAAGATCGCCGGCGGCGACGAGCCGCTCGACGGCACGTGGATCCATCCCGAGAGCTACGACGCGGCGCGGCGGATTCTCGAACTCGCAGCGCAGCGCCCCGGCCCAACCCCCGCGGGGGGCGGGATATCGGCGCTCGATGCGCGCGAGATCGCGGTCGAACTCGGGATCGGCGAGCCGACCTGCCGCGACATTCTCGCCGCGCTCGCCCGCCCGGGGCGCGATCCGCGGGTCGATCTGCCGGGACCGGTGTTCAAGCAGGGGGTGCTGCGGCTCGAAGACCTCCACGAGGGACTGGAGCTGACCGGGACCGTCCTGAACGTCGTCGACTTCGGCGCGTTCGTCGACGTGGGCCTCAAGGACAGCGGTCTGGTGCACATCAGCCGCATGGCGAATCGCTACGTCGCCACGCCGCACGAAGTCGTCGCGGTCGGAAACGTCGTGACCGTGTGGGTGACGGGGATCGATCGCGAGCGGCGGCGGATCTCGCTGTCGATGTTGCCGCCGGAGGCGGCGGAGGGTCGCGCCGCGTCCGCGAAACCGCCAGCGGTGGGGACAGTCGAGCGGTCCCTCAAGAGCGAAGAGCCGCGGCCGGCCGTCGCGATCCAGGCGGCCGATGCGGGACCGCTCAAGGGGTTCGATGAACTGAAGCGCCTGTGGGAGTCCCGGCCATGAGCGAAGTGCGGGCCTTCATCGCCGTGAGCATGCGGGTGACGCCTCCCTTGCGGAAGATCGTCGCCGAGCTCGGCCGCATGGGCAAAGCGCTCCGGGCGCCCGACTCGGAACATCTGCACGTGACGCTCAAGTTCCTCGGCGACACGCCGCTCGAACTCATTCCCGAGATCGCGCGGACCGTCGAATCCAGCGCTGCGGCGGAGCCGTCGTTCATCGCGCGGCTCGTGGGACTGGGCGCCTTCCCGCACGCGGACCGGCCGTCGGTCATCTGGGCGGGACTGCCCGACGCGGAGCCGCTGGTGCGGCTGGCCGCCTCGATCGAAATGCGGCTCGAGGCGCTCGGTTTCGCCAAGGAACCGCGGGCCTTCCATCCGCACCTCACGCTGGCGCGGGTCAAGTTCAAGCCTCCGCCCGAACTGGGCAAGCTGCTCGCGCAGCATCCGGGGACCGACTTCGGCGTCGCCCCCGTGTCGGCTGTCGAGCTGTTCCAGTCGGAGCTCGGGCCGAGCGGATCGAAGTACACGGTCCTCGCCACGGCGCCGTTGGCGCCGCTCGGTTGAGCGAGTGCGGTTCAGAAGCGGATCCCGGTGCGGGCGATGAATCCCGAGGTGACGTCGAAGCCCGGCTGCGTCCCCCGGCCGAAGGCCACGTCGCGGCCGAACACCCAGCCCGCCTCGACGAAGCCGGCGCAGAACCCGCCGTCGGTCTGGTATCCGAACAGGATCCGCCAGTCCTCGATTTCGACCTGCTCCATCGACCGCGTGTTCGGGATGTCGCTCCCGGCGAGGACCTCATAGGCCTCGACGCGGTACTCGCCGCGGAGATACAGCCACTGCGCCATCGCCCCGTGGTTTCCGAGGAAGTAGTTGATCTGCGATTCCGGGAACAGGATCCGGAACTCCCACCGGTCGTTCGGCAGCCAGACGAACCCCGCGTAGGGAACCACCCGGTCGCGGACGCGGTCCCACAAGCCGGCCCCGCCGGCGAGCAACAGTTCCGGGGAAATCTCGTACGTGGCGTAGCCGCGGACGTCCCATTGATAGGCGTCGCTGCTCAGCGCGCCCTCGAACGAGGAGTTGATCGAGGGATTGAAGCCGAGCGCCAGCCCCCACGGTCCCAGCTCGTGCTTCGGGGTCGCCCACTCGAAGTCCCAGCCGATGCGATACACGTCCCCCGGCAAACCGACCGGGCCCCGCGGCCCGTCCCACCACCGCACGCCGAACTGCTGCGTGAACGAAAAGATCCAGCCGAGTCCGCTGATGTTCGTGTACTCGGCTTCGGCGTTCAGGCCGGAGATGCCGAACCGGCCGAGGTCGTCGCGCTCGGTTTTTTCCTTGGCCATGTAGAACACGTCGGCCCGCCCCTGGCCGCCGATGCGGAACGGCTGATAGCCGTTCGGCCCGAACGCGAACTGCCCGGCCTCCGGGCTGCCGGCATACGGGACCGTCCCCGGCTGGGCCAGGAACGGGTCCACCATCGGCTGCTGGAACGGATTCATGAAGGACATGCCCGGCTCGGCCCCGTACGATGGCGGCGGGGGATAGCCCATTCCGGCGGGGGGCATTCCTGCGTCGTAGGGATACGCCCCAGGCGGCGGCCCCTGGGCCCGCACCACCGCCTCGGCGTCCGGGCGGAAGGCCGTCCGCCACGCGTCCGCGGGCGCATCGGCCGACAACACCGCCACCATGCAGACGAGGTAAGCGTTCACGTCACACCCCGTGATTCGAGACTCGCGAGTGGGAATGGGCCGGCCGGAGAGAGGGGCCGGCGAAGGGAGAGGCGGGGATTTACCGCAAACCGGGCGAGCGGGTCAACATCAAAGTTCCCCCTCAGAATGCGACCTGATACTGCGCCCGGTACAGGATCCCGTCCTGGCCCACCACGTAGTTCGGCCCGGAGTTCTCGGCGGGGCAGCCGTCGAGGACCGACACGTCGAACGTCAGCTTGTTCGAATGGTCGCCGTTGATGTACCAGTTGAACCCGCCGGCATACTCCCACGCATCTCCGAACATGCCGTCCACGGCGGAGACGCGGCCGATGATCTCCAGCTTCTTCGGGAGGATCATGTAGCCGACGTCGGTATAGAAGCCGTCGTCATAGAGCTTGTTGATCGGCGGAGCGGTTCCCTCCTGCGTCTCGAGATCCTGAAGCCAACGAAAGTAGAACTCCGCGTTGACGCTCCATCCGCGGTACTTCCCGTTGAAGAACGCCGCGAGCAGATGAATGTCGAAATCGTCCACGGTGAGCCCGGGCGCGAGTGCGCCCGTCGTGACGAGCCGGGTCCCGTCGCTCAGCCGGACGAAGTTCTCCTCGGCGGTGGGGCTGCGGTCGAAATCGGGGTTCTGGTTGGCGAAGGTGTAGGCGGAGCCGATCCGCAGCGCCGGGTCTTCGTGCCATTCGAGGTCGGCATAGCCCTTGCCGACGTCGCCGACCGCGTCCCACCACATCATGTGCGAATAGGCGAATTCGTCGTCGATTTCGTCCGGCTCGAGGTCGGTCGTATTGAACCCGTTGGCGAGCATCGTGCGGTAGTGCAGCCCCTCGGCGACTTCGCCCGTGGCCCAGATGCCGAGACTGCGGTCGGGCCGGAAGAACGTCGTCGCCATCGAGCGGTCCGCGAAGTGCGTGCGGGTCGAACCGTTGGTCCAGTCGTAGCTTCCGGGCACGAACGCCTTGCCGAGGTGCAGGTTGAAGGCCTTGCTGAATTCATAGTTCACCCAGAAGTCGTGAAACTTGGCGTCATGATTGTCGTCGGTGTCGGCGTCGATATTGATGTAGTACTGAAGCTTGGGATCCCACATGAAGCCGCTGAACTCCAGCCGGCCTCGCTCGATCTCGAAATCGTTGCGATTCCGCACGGGCACGACGCCCCCCCGATTGACGAAGAACTCGCGGTCCCGCTGGAAGCCGGCGTAGCGGAACTGCATCCGGCCGTTGATTTGCAGTTCGAACGGGGTCTTCTCGGGGTCGTAGGGGCGGATGACGAAGCCGTCGTCGTAGTCGACGTAAAATTTGGGCTTCTTCTCGCCGTCGCCATTGCCGTTCGCCTGGTCGCAAGCGGCTGCCGTCGCCAAGTCGCCTGTCCCGGTGTGATTGCAGGCGCCGCAACCGGCCCCGCTGCACACGGGACACGTCGCGAACGCTGCGGGCCGCAGGTCCCGATCGATTGCGTCGGTGGTGCCGAGCGCCGGCCGGAGCATCGGTTCGTTTCGCCCGGCCTCCAGTTCCTGAATCCGCTGCTCCGCGGCCTCGAGCCGCTCGAGGAGCGAACCCCCATCGCCCGCGGCGGTCGGTTCATCGGCGTCACCCGTCGCGGCGCCGAACACGACTGCAGCGCACAAAGCGCAAACAGCGAGCGGGTTACGGTGACGGATCGCCATCAAACCCTCGAGATGAGGTGAATGCTCTCTGCCGCGGCGCGACGGCGGCGATGAGACTTTATCGGTCGTGCCGGTCGTACCGATTATTAAGAATGTCCGGGCCCTGCCGATTTTCCCTGCGGCGGCGCGGATCCGTCGCCCGTTGCAACGCGGAAACGCGGAAAGTAAGCTGAATGCACGCGGGGAGGATCGCTTCGCCCCGCGCACCTCCACTCGGTCGGTTCGACCTTGACCCGGCGCTCGCTCGTTTCCAGCATCGTCCAGCCGTTGCGGGCCGGTCGGCTGCCGCTGCACGCGAATTTCGTGACTTGATGCACCATCCGGCCTCCGACGACCGCCGCACGGATTCGCT
Organism: Planctomycetales bacterium; assembly: GCA_040877365.1. Lineage (GTDB taxonomy): Bacteria > Planctomycetota > Planctomycetia > Planctomycetales > Planctomycetaceae > JBBDNT01. Next base: position 27,897 of record JBBDNU010000031.1, on the reverse strand, counting down.
GCTGGAACGGGCCCGCCCTTTTCTGGAGAAGCATCCTCACGCGCTGGTCGTGATGGATGACCGCGGCCGGATCGCCTTCGCCAACGAGGCGACCGAAACGCTCTTCGGCTACCAGCCGCGCGAGCTGCTCGGGCAGGAAGTGGAACTCCTCCTGCCGGAGCGCCATCGCGACAAGCATCGCGCGCAGTGCCGCGCCTATCTCGGCCGGCCGCAGGCGCTGGCGGGGACGGGACGGCGGCTGGTGGGGCGGAAGCGCGACGGCACGGAGTTTCCCGTCGAGATCGGGCTGAACCCGCTCCCGACCGATTCCGGCCTGCTGGTGATCGCGGCCCTGGTCGACATGAGCGGCCGGCTCGACGCCGAAAAGGCGGTCCGCGAGATCGAGGCCCAATATCAGTCGCTGGCGGAGGGACTGCCGCTCAACGTGTTTCGCAAGGACCGGCAGGGGCGGTTCATTTACGCCAACCGCCGCTGCTGCGAGCTGATGCACTCCGCACTGCAGGATCTCGTGGGCCGGACCGATTTCGACTTGTTCCCCCGCGAGCTGGCGGAGAAATACCGCCGGGACGACCGGCACGTGATCGAGACCGGCGAAATTTTCGAGGACATCGAGGAATATCACGAGCCGGGACGCGCCAAGAGCTTCGTCCACGTGCTCAAGGCGCCGGTGCGGAACGCGGCCGGCGAGATCGTCGGCGTGCAGGGGATGTTCTGGGACGTCTCCGCCCGGATGCGGGCCGAAGAGGGCCTCCGCGAAAGCGAGGTCCACAAGCAGGCCGTGTTCGACGCCGCCCTCGACTGCATGCTCGTCGTCGATGCCGATGGTCGCGTCACCGAATTCAACCGCGCCGCCGAAAAGGCGTTCGGCTACCAGCGCGGCGAAGTCATCGGGCGGGAGATGAGCGAGCTCCTGTTTCCCCGCTCGTCGCGGGTCCGGCATCAGGAAAACCTCGAGCGCTACGTCGCCACCGGAGAGGAGGGGTCTCTGCTCGGCCGCCGGATCGAGCTCGAACTGGTGCGGAAGAACGGCGAGACTTTCGCCGCCGAAATGGCGATGCAGCCGATCCCGCTCGAAGGCGCGCCCGGCTTCACCGTCGTCCTGCGGGACATCACCGACCGCAAGCGGGGGCAGGAGGCCCTCGAGCAGGAGCGGTATCTTCTCCACAGCCTGTTGGACAACATTCCCGACAACATCTACTTCAAGGACGAGCAGGGACGCTTCCTGCGGATCAACTCCGCCAAGGCGCATCGCTCGGGATTGACCGACCCGTCAGAGGCGGTCGGCAAGTCCGACTTCGACTTCTTCCCCGACGAGCACGCCCGCCGCGCCGCCGACGACGAGCGCCGCGTCATGGATACCGGCGAGCCGCTCGTCGGCAAAGAAGAGCGGCTCGTGTGGCCGGACGGGAAGGTGAGCTGGGTCTCGACCACCAAGGTCCCGCTCCGCGACCGCGAAGACCGGATCGTGGGGACGTTCGGCATCTCGCGCGACATCAGCCGCCTCAAGGAGGCCGAAGAGGCGCTCCGCGAGGCGAAGGAAACGGCCGAGGCCGCCAGCCGCGCCAAGAGCGACTTCCTCGCCAACATGAGCCACGAGATCCGCACCCCGCTCAATGCGATCATCGGCATGACGGAGCTCGTGCTCGATACGCAGCTCACGGCGGCCCAGCGGGAATATCTGCGGACGGTGTTCGCCTCCGGCGAGGCGCTGCTCGAATTGATCAACGACATTCTCGACTTCTCCAAGATCGAGGCCGGCAAGCTCGATCTCGAACGGACGCAGTTCGACTTGCGGGAATCGGTCGGCGACACGATGAAGTCGCTCGCCCTCCGCGCCCACCGCGAGGAGCTGGAACTCGCCTTCCACGTCGCCCCCGACGTCCCCGAGGTGCTCGCGGGAGACCCCGCCCGCCTGCGGCAGGTGCTCGTGAACCTGATCGGCAACGCGATCAAGTTCACGGAGGAAGGCGAAGTCGTGCTCGACGTGTCGCGCGAGATAGACCCCCCTCCCTCTCAGGGAGGGGCCGGGGGAGGGTCTGCGGCCGAATCGGGTTCCAGGTCGTCGACGCGTACGTCCGGAGGGTCCGCGGTCGCCGCATCGGCCCAATCTCTCTCCGCACCGAACGCCGATGCGGACCGCGTCCGCCTCCGCTTCTCCGTCCGCGACACCGGGATCGGCATCGCGCCGGACAAGCTGGGCGTGATCTTCGAGGCCTTCGAGCAGGCCGACACCTCGATGACCCGCCGCTACGGCGGCACCGGGCTCGGGCTGGCGATCTCGTCCCGGCTCGTCGAGCTGATGGGGGGAAAGATCGAAGTCGAGAGCGAAGTCGGCAACGGAAGCACGTTTCACTTCACCGCGGAGTTCGAGGCGCCGAAGTCCTCTGCGAGCGCGGCCCGCCGCTGGAAACAGCCGCACCTCGCCGGCATGCGGGTCCTCGTGGCGGACGACAACGGCACCAACCGGCTGATCCTGGAGGAGATGCTGCGGAACTGGGGGATGGCCCCCGCGACCGCCCCGAGCGCGCGGGCGGCCCTCGCGGAACTGCGTCGCGCCCACGCCGCCGACGCTCCCTACACCCTCGTCCTCAGCGACGTGAACATGCCGGAGTCGGACGGCTTCCGGCTCGTCGAGTGGATCCGCCAGGATCCGGACCTGTCGAGCACGGTGATCATGATGCTCACCTCCGGCGGGCGGACGGGGGACGTCGCCCGCTGCGAGGCGCTCGGGGCGGCGTCGTACCTGATCAAGCCGGTCAAGCAGTCGGAGCTGTTCGACGCGATCGCGGTGGCGCTCGACATCGACCGACCGGAGAAGGTCGCCGCCGGCGAGCCGGGCGCTGCGGAATGCGTGCGTCCCTTGAGAGTCCTGCTCGCGGAGGACAGTCTGCCCAACCAGAAGCTGGCGATCGGGCTGCTCGAGCGCTGGGGGCACGCCGTGACCGTGGCGAATGACGGTCAGGCCGCCGTCGAGGCCGTCGAAGCGGCGGACCGCGCGGGCGTCCCCTTCGACCTGGTCCTGATGGACGTCCAGATGCCCGAGATGGACGGCCTGGCGGCGACGCAACGGATCCGCCGGCACGAGCGGCGGACGGGCCGGCGGACCCCGATCATCGCCATGACCGCCCACGCCATGAAGGGGGACCGCGAGCAGTGCCTCGACGCCGGCATGGACGATTACATCTCCAAGCCGGTCCGCGCCCGCGCTCTACTCGAGAAGATCGAACCGCTCATCCGCGCGCCGGAGCCGGCGAAAGCGCCGCGCCGCGCGCTCCCTCTGGCCGGCGCCGGCGTCGTCGACTGGCCGCTCGCGCTCGACGCGGTCGATGGCGACCGCGATTTGTTGCGTGACGTGGCCGCCGCGTTCCTCGAAGAAGCGCCCGGCCTGTTGCAGATGCTCCGCCGCGGTCTCGACGAGAACGATGCCGAACTGGTCCGCCGGGCGGCCCACACCCTCGCGGGGGCGATGCGGACGTTCGGGGCGCCCGCCGCCGTCGAGCGGGCCCGCGCCCTGGAGGCCGCCGGGAAGGCGCGGGAGCTCGCCGGTCTCCGCGAGCCCCTCGACGGCCTCGACCGCGAAGTCGCGGCCCTGGCCGCCGAACTCGCCGCATTCGTCTCCCCCGCCGGCGCGCCCGCCGGGAGCGGGGGCGCCCCTCCACAGGCAGGAGCCGCGACATGACCCGCGTGCTGATCGTCGACGACTCCGCCACCGACCGCCGCATCGCCGGCGGCCTGCTCGAGCGGCACGGCGAGTTCGAGCTGGTCTTCGCGGTGGACGGCCGCGACGCGCTCGAACAGGTCGAGCTGCACCTGCCGGACCTGGTCCTCACCGACCTGCAGATGCCGGAGATGGACGGACTCGAACTGGTCCAGGCAATCAAGCGCGACTACCCGCTGATCCCAGTGATCCTGATGACCGCCAAAGGGAGCGAAGATGTCGCGGTCCAGGCCCTGCAACAGGGGGCCGCCAGTTACGTCCCCAAGCGGCTGCTCGCCCGCGATCTCGCCGAGATCGTCGAGCGCGTCCTTTCGGCCGCCTCCGAGGAGCGGGGCCACACCCGGCTCATGAACCGTCTGCGGCGGAACGTGTACACGTTCGTCCTGGAAAACGACGTGACGCTGGTCCATTCCGTCGTACACTACCTCCAGGACGCGATGGCCCGGATGCGCCTCTGCACCGAGACCGAGAAACTCCGCGTCGGGGTCGCCCTCGAAGAGGCGATCGTCAACGCCTATTACCATGGGAACCTCGAAGTCAGTTCGAGCCTCCGCGAGGAGGACCACCAGGCGTACTACGACCTCGCCCGCCGCCGCGCGCAGGAGGATCCCTACCGCGCCCGCTCCATCACCGTCGAGGCCCAGCTCACGCAGTCCGAGGGGGTGTGCGTGATCCGCGACGAAGGGCCCGGGTTCGATCCGTCGTCGCTCCCCGATCCCTGCGACCCCGAAAACCTCGAACGCCCCTGCGGCCGCGGACTGCTCCTGATGCGCACGTTCATGGACGAAGTCCGCTACAACGACCGCGGCAACGAGGTCACGCTGATCAAGCGGAAGGCGGTCGAGCTGGTTCCCGCCGAACGTCCCGTCGAGGATCCCCCGCACGAGGCGACCCCATGAATGCCGATCGGTTCTTCCGCATCGAACAGGAGGGGGACGTGCTGCTGGTCGGCCTGCAGCGGCCCGTGGGCAGCCTCGCCGACGCGCAGATCCACGACGAGGTCGAAATCCTGCTGCAGAAGGTCGACGCCGCCCAACCCGCCGCCGTGGTCGTCGATTTCCGGCACGTGTCGTACTTCGGCTCGATGATGCTCGAAGCGCTCCGCGTGCTCTGGAACCGGCTGGAGGCGCACGGCGCGAAGCTCGTGTTGTGCAACGTGTCGGACGTGGGCCGCGAAATCCTCGAGCTGGCGAAGTTCGACACCCTCTGGCCGATCTACCCGTCCCGCGCCGCCGCCCTCGCCGCGGTGCGCAAATGACCCCAAGCCCGCGGGCCACGCCCCGTGGGATTCCTGCCGCGCCCGCGGCTCGCGCCCTGGACGAATTCCCAACGGTTGCATGGCCGGCGAGAAATCATCATAATCTCCCCTCCCGGGTCATCCGGGGACCAGCGGGCGACCTCCCGCACCACCATTCGTTCCGACCCACGACAGCACGCGCGATCGAAGGACAGCGAGCATGGCCCTGTTGACCCGAGGCGAAATCCGGAAGCGCCGCCGGAAAAAGGCCCGCCTCAAGAAGAAGCTGCGTTGCCGGTTCTGCCCGGACGGCTGCGACCGTTCGCCGCGCCCCGTCTACGTCGATTACAAGGACCTGAAGACGCTCCGCGGGATGGTCAACCGCGAAGGGCACATCCTCTCCCGCCGCCGCACCGGAAACTGCGCGAAATACCAGCGGGCCGTCCGCCGGGCCGTCATGCGGGCCCGCTTCATCGGCCTCCTGGCCTACGTCAGCGAAGATTAGACGAGACGACGGCTCACCGCCGCCCACATTTCGCCCGCAATTGGTGCCGGCGAAGTCCCGCTGGCGGCAAGGCGTGACGATGCGGTGACGCGGCGATTCCACGACTCGCGAAGTCTCGCAGGAACGCCGCTGTTCGCCGACGGGGGCGTGTTCCGGCGCGACGCCGAAAATCGGGTTCCAGTCGCTGGCGCAACAGGCCCAGCCAGTGAGTCACGATCATCCGGTTCCTCCGAACTCCACTCAGCGGAACAGGGACGGCACGTCGCCCCGTGCGTTCAGCATAACCGGTCCGCCCGGAACCTGTCGAGCAGTGCTGCCCGTGGCTCGACAGCCGCCCCCGCCGGTCTACAATCGCAGGCATGAGCCTCCCCGCGCTCGCCGCGAACCTCGGATGCCTCCGCGACCGCATCGCCGCCGCCTGCGCGCGGGTGGACCGCCCGGCGTCTTCCGTCCGGCTGGTCGCGGTCACCAAATCTGCCGCGCTCGAGCAGGTCCGGCAATTGACCGAACTCGGCGTGTGGGACTTGGGCGAGAGCCGGCCGCAACAACTTCTCGAACGCGCCGCGCAGCTTCCGGCCGGCGTCCGCTGGCACCTGATCGGGCATCTGCAGCGGAACAAGGCGCGGCGGATCCTGCCGCTGGCGGACTGCATCCATTCGGTCGACTCCTTCCGGCTGCTCGACGCGCTCGAGCGCCTCGCCGCGGAACTCGGCGCCGCGCCGCGCGTGCTGCTGCAAATCAACGTTTCAGGCGAGAGCTCGAAGCACGGCTTCGATCCGGCCGACCTCGAGCGCGATTGGGATTCGGTCCGCGCCTGCCGCCGCGTCCGCATCGCCGGCCTGATGACGATGGCCCCCCACGCCGACGCCCCGGAACGCTCGCGGCCGGTGTTCCGCGCGCTGCGGGAGCTGCGGGACCGACTCGCGAGCATCTCCGGCGGAGCGTTGCCGCTCGTCGAACTGTCGATGGGCATGACCGGCGACTTCGAGCCGGCGATCGAAGAAGGCGCCACGATCGTGCGGATCGGCAGCGCGCTGTTCGACCAATGATTCGCGAGGATGCGTTTCTCATGCCGATCCCCCTCGTTCCCTCCGCCGGCGGCGTCCTGCTCCCCGTGCAGGCGCAGCCGCGGGCGAAGCGGAACGCGGTCGTCGGCGTGCACGGCGGGCGGCTGAAAGTCGCCGTCACGCAGCCTCCGGAGAAAGGCAAGGCGAACGACGCGATCGTGGAAGCGCTGGCCGACGCGCTCGGGCTGAAGCGCTCCCGGATCACCCTCCACGGCGGAGCGAGTTCGTCGCGAAAGACGTTTTTGATCTCGGGCGTCGCGGCGGACGACCTGCAGCGGCGGATCGCCGCCTGCCTGGGAAAATAGCCATCTTTCTGTTCTTGATTCGAGTTGATGCCACTCCCGCCCACGCCCAACGGGCCGTCACGCCGGCGAACGGGGCGCAGGTGGGGTCGTGACGGCCGCTTGCGCGCAGCACACGCTGATGTGCTACGACCTCGCCGCGCAGTGACGATGCTGCATTGTCGATGCGGCCTGCGGCGGCATATCATGCTTCGGTGCGCCGGCCTGCCGGGTGGCGGATCGGCTTCGCTGTTGCGTCCTGCCCCACTCGGAGCCCCGCCGATGATGCCGCGCCTCATCACACCTCTCGCCTGCCTGCTGGTCGCCTTCGCGACGGTCCCCGAGTGCGGCGCCGATGACGCCGCGGAACCGCGGGACGCCCTCCGGCAACAGGTGGTCGCAGAGGGATCCGCGACCGATTGGCCGCAGTGGCGCGGCCCGGATCGCGACGGCCGATCGCTCGCGACCGGGCTCCTGCAGGACTGGACCAAGACCAAGCCGAAGCTGTTGTGGACGGCCAAAGGGATGGGCAAAGGGCACGGCAGCGTGGCGGTCGCGAACGGGCGCATCTTCACCACGGGCGGCGTCCGCGGCGCTCAAGCCATCGTCGCGGTGGAGGAAAGGAGCGGCGAGATCCTATGGACCACGACCGTCAAGCCGCAGGGCGGGCACCGGGACTCCCACTCCACGCCGGCGGTCGACGGCGGCCGCGTGTACGTCCTCGCCTCCGGCGGAGTGATCGCCTGCCTCGACGCCGCCGACGGCAGGATCGTCTGGCAGAAGGACTGCGGCCGGGAATGGAAGGCCAAGGCGCCGGGCTACGGATATTCCGGCTCGCCGCTGGTCGATGGCGAGAAGCTCATCTGCGCGCCGGGGGGCGACGCGCTGCTCGTGGCGCTCGACAAGACGAACGGCGACGAAATCTGGCGGGCCGCCGTCCCCGACGCGGGCGGGGTCGAATACTCGTCCCCCGTCGTCTCCCACGGCGGCGGCGTGAAGCAGTACGTGCAGCTCGTCGGCCGCGGAGTCATCGGAGTGCGGGCCGATGACGGCAGGTTCCTCTGGAAATACGGCAAAGTCGCCAACGGGACCGCCAACATCCCCACCTGCATCACCACCGGCGACCACGTGTTCTGCTCGTCGGGATACGGCACCGGGGCCGCGCTGTTGAAGCTCGCGCCGGCCGCAGACGGCGGCGTGAAAGCCGAGGAGGTGTACTTCGTTCGCGGCGGCACCTTGCAGAACCATCACGGCGGGATGGTGCTCGTCGGGGAGCACGTCTACCTGGGGAACGGCCACAACCAGGGCTTCCCGACCTGCGTCGAGTTGAAGACCGGGAAGATCGTCTGGGGAGGCAAGATCCGCGGGCCGGGGAGCGGGTCGGCCGCGGTCGCCTATGCCGACGGCCACCTCGTCTTCCGTTACCAGAGCGGCGAGGTGGCGCTCGTCGCCGCGAGCCCGCGGGACTATGAGCTCAGGGGGTCGTTCCGTCCCGAGCACGTGGCGGACCCGAGTTGGTCGCACCCCGTCGTCGCGAACGGCCGGCTCTTCCTCCGCGACCAGGACGTGCTGATGTCCTACGACGTGACGGCGAACGACTGACGCTACTTGCGGGCGGTCTTGGCCCCGTTGAGCAGATCGACGTAGTGCAGCGTGATCTGCAGCACCTCGTCGTTGTAATGATCGGCCGGGAAGATCGGACCGTCGGCGGTTTCCTCGGCCGCGGGATCCTCTTCCTTGTCCCGTTTGTCGGCCTTCCGCTCCGCGCGGTACTGCTCTTCGTGGAGCGTGATCGTCTTGCGGTTCTTGCGCTCGAGATAGCGCTGAATGTCCTGCTCGACCTCCTGGAACTTCGCCTCGGCGGCCACGCGCTTGGCGCTCGCGGTCTGCAACTCGTAGATCGCCTCCTTGGTGACGAGGTTCACCGGGCGGAAGCGGGCCGGCTCGATCTGGCTGAAGGCGAGCGCGTTCTCGAGGTATCCCTCCCCAAGCTCCAGATGGTCGATCAGCGAGGGGAGCACGACGTCCGACCGCACGCCGCGCTGCTGCGTGCTCTCGCCGTTGACGCGGTAGAACTGCTGGATCGTGAGCTTCAACGCCCCGCGGTCCTCGTTGTTGTCGAGGAAGCGGAACAACTGGCGGCTGACGGGCATCACGTTCTGCACCGTCCCCTTGCCGTGGGTCGTCGTGTCCCCCACGACGATCCCGCGGCCGTAATCGCGGACGGCGCCGGCGAAGATTTCCGAAGCGGAGGCCGAGAGCCGGTTGCACAGCACGACGAGCGGTCCCGAATAGTACACCCCCTCGTCGAGGTCGTCGTGCGAGCGGATCTTGCCGGTCTGCTCCTTGACCTGCACGACGGGTCCGTCGTCGATGAACAACCCGGAGACCTCGATCGCCTCGTTCAGCGCGCCGCCGCCGTTGGAGCGGAGGTCCACCACGATGGCGTCGACGCCCCCCTTGCGGTCGAAGTCGCGGAGCACCTTGATCACGTCCCGGGCGGTGCTCTTGAACTCGGCCTTCCCCTGCTGCTCGCCGCGGAAGTCGCGGTAGAAGGAGGGAATGTCGATCACGCCGATCCGCATTCCCGGCCGGCCCGGAATGCGGCCCTTCGTGTCGATGATCTCCCCCTTCACCTCGGCCGACTTGAGCTCGATCGTCTGGCGGGTGAGGTCGTAGATCTGGATCGCGCCGTTCTCGGCCGGCTTGACCTGCAGGCGGACGATGGTCCCGGCCTTGCCGCGGATGTAGCGGACCACCTTGTCGAGCTTCATCTCGACGACGTCGACCAGCTTGCCGTCGCCGGGATCGACGCCGATGATCCGGTCCCCGACCTTCAGGCGTCCGTCCTTTTCGGCGGCGCCGCCGGGCACGATCTGGGCGACGGTCGTGTAGCCGTCCTCGCTCCGCAGCGCCGCTCCGATCCCCTCCAGGCTCAGCTCCATCTGGATCCGGAAGTCCTCGAGGGTCCGCGGGGACATGTAGCTGGAATGCGGATCGAAGCTGTGCGTGATCGCGCTCAGCAGGGTCTCCAGCTTCTCGCCGTCGTCGGTCTGCTCCGCCGCGTGCAGCACCGTGGCGTAGCGGCGGTGCAGCCGCTCGCGGGCCTCGGCGAGCGGCGTCCCGTCCACATTGAGGATCAGCAGGTCGTATTTGATCCGCTTCCGCCAGCGGTCCGCGATTTCTTCGTCCGTGCGGGCCCAGGCGCGGTCCTTCCCGTCGAGCACGAGCGACTCGTCCTCGGTGAAGTCGTGCTCCGCGTCGATCAGCCGGTTCGCGAGTTCGATCCGCGCCTTGAGCCGCTCCAGGTGCAGGTCGTACAGCTTGTAGATGAAATCGACGTTGCCCGCCTTGATCAGATCGTCCAGTTGGCGGCCGTACTTGCCGAGCGCGTCGACGTCCGCCTGCGTGAAGTACAGCTTCTGCGGGTCGAGCTCCTCGAGCAGGTGCTTCAGCGTCTTCTCCGACACCGCGTCGTCGATCTTCCCCTGGCTGACGTGATACCGCTCCACCATCTCGGCGACCAGCTTCGCCGTCGCTTCGTCCTGCGGCGTGGTGGTCGACAGCTTCTGCGCCGCGACGGCGCTCGCCGCCAGCAGCACCATCGAGACGGTCAAGGCGATCGCGGCGCGCGTCGGCTTCCTGAACTTCATGGTCCCCGCCCGAGCTGGAGGTGAAGGTGCCCGTTCGCCCGGTCGTGGCCGCAAACTCCTCGTGCGCGGCGGGGACGAACTCGATGAGATCCTATCGCATTCCCCGTGTCCTGACAAGACCGCCGCATGCACGCGAATCGCGCAGAGTATTTTGCCAGTTGCGGTTACGTCGCCGGCCAGCAGTCCGGCAAATCTTCCCGGACCGCACCCGACATCCCGCCAAGGGCTCTTCACGCCGTGGCGCATAGCCGCGACGCGGCCCCGTCGTGAACGTGCAACTGGTTCCGTCCCCGCTGCTGCGAGCGGGCGAGCGCATCCCCCGCCCGACTCAGGACCAGTAGGATATCGTCCGCCCCCGAGCAGGGGGTGTAGCCGAAACTCGCCGTCACCAGCACTTCCGGCCCCGATTCATCCAGCCGGAAGCGATGGCCGCGGACCGCGGTCCGGACCGCCTCGGCGAGTTGGCAGCCGGCGAACGAGTCGGCTTCCGGCAGGAGCAAGGCGAACGTGTCGTCGGAATGGCGGCAGATCAGGTCCGCGTCGCGCAAGGCCTGCCCGCAGACCCGCGCCATCCGCCGCACGAACTGCCGCGCCCCCGTCCAGCCGAACCGCTCCCGCAGATGGTCCAACCGGTCGATCTTCACCAGCAGCACGCCGCACGGAACGCCGCTCTTGCGGCTCGCCTCGAGCATGGCGGCGAGGTTCGTCTCGCAGGCCGTGCTGTCGGGCAGCCCGCTCTCCGCGTCCTCCGGGGTGCGGGACCACGTCAGCGCGAACTTCGCCCGCGCCGCGGGCGGCGGAGGCGCCGCGGGAATCGCCGCGATCCGCCCGGCGACTTGTTCGCGCTGGCGGGTGACGATCCCACCGACCGTCTTCAGCAGCCGCGCCTGGCGTTGGTCGAGCTTGTCGAGCTGCTCGAACGTCAGCAGCAGGTTCGGAAAGCGGGCGAGCAGGTCGCACGTCTCCTGCGCGGTGTCGAGCCTGCGGTTCACGATGCGGACCAGGTCCTCCAGCCGATGCCGCGCCCGCCGCAGGGCGCGTTCCGGCGAGACGCGGGCGAACCACATTCCCGCCGCGAACGCCAGCCCGGCCGTCAGCACGAGCGTCCCCGCACCCCAGAGTTGGAGTTCCAGCGGCAAGTCGAGAAAGGCGAAAAGGGGGACGCCGGACACGCGCGGTCTCCCTGCTTCGGCCGTCGCCGCGAGTACGGACCATCCGCCCTCCGCCGGCCAGGCCATCGCAAGCGTAGCTTGCCCGGAGCCTCGCTCCGGCGCAGTCCCCGAGCAACCTGCCCATCCCGCCGTTCCGATCGTGCCGGTCAGGCCGGCTGCGCCGGAGGCACCTGCTCCGAAAATGATGAGCCGGCGCGTTCATCCCGCCGGTGTTCAACAAACGGCGACGGAGGATCCACCCGGTACTGGGTACCGTCTAATCCGGATTATTCATATAGCTCGCTTCTCGTCATGCCCGCGGAGGCGGGCATCCAGGCGCGTACCATGTTCGCACCGTTTCTGGATTCCCGCCTGCGCGGGAATGACGCGCGATGGCTACATGAATAATCCGGGCTAACTGCCGACTGCCTACCGCCTCCCCGGCGGGCGCCCCACGAACTGCACCAGCACGTACAGCGCGACGAGCGCCAGGCACGACATGAGGATCGGCGAGTAGCCGAACCCCGCCGGAACATATCCCAGCAACAGCGACACCGCTCCCACGCACATCGCGTACGGAAGCTGCGTGGCGACGTGCTGCAGGTGGTCGCACTCGCTCGCCGCGGACGAGAGCACCGTCGTGTCCGAAATCGGCGAGCAGTGGTCGCCGAAGATCGACCCCGCCAGCACCGCCCCGATCGTTCCCAGCAGCAACCGGTGTTGCGGGTCGGCGGCGTCGTTCGCGTCGAGCAGCAGATAGTACGTCAGGGGAATCAGGAGCGGCATCAGGATCCCCATCGTCGAAAACGAACTGCCGGTCGCGAACGAAATGACCGCGGCGAGCAGGAAGGCGATGGCGGGCATCCACTCGGGGGCGAGCAGCCCCCGCGAGAGCTCGATCAGCACGCCGGCCGTATTGAGGTGATCGCCGTCGCACACCGTCCCCACCCCCCAGGCGAGGACGAGGATCATGATCGGGGGGAGCATGCTCTTGGCCCCCGCGGTCCAGGCTTCGAGGCTTTGGCCCAAGGCGAGCGCCCGCGACGACACGGCCGCCGCCGCCGCCGCCAGCGACGCCACGAACGACGACAGCAGCAGCACGCGGTTCGAGTCCGCCTGCCCGACGACGCTCCACACGCTCGCCGCCAGCGGCGGCTTGCCTTGCTCGATCAGTTGCTCGTTGTGCTGGGCGAACCCCTCCCGTCCGGTCCACCACAACCCGAGCAACAGCAGGACCAGCAGCACGACCAGCGGGACGATCGCGTTGCGCAACAGCGGCCGCCGCGGCTCGGGCGCCGTCGCGCCGCTCGCCGCGGCCGGCTCTGCGGGACGTTCGCGGCGGAGCGCCTCCGTTTCCGCGCGCAGCATCGGGCCGAAATCGTGACCGGTGTAGGCGATCAGCAGCACGAACGCGATCAGCAGCAGCGGATAGAACCGGTACGGGATCGTCGCCAGGAACGTCGAATAGGCGTCCCATTCCACGCCCGTCCCCTGAAACAGCTTCGCATAGGCGTCGCCGATCAGTCCCACTTCGTAGCCCACCCAGGTGGAGACGATCGCCAGCCCCGCCACGGGGGCGGCGGTGGAGTCGACCAGGAACGCGAGCTTCTCGCGGGAGATCTTCAGCCGGTCGGTCATGGGGCGCATCGTGCTCCCCAGCAGCAGCGTGTTGGCATAGTCGTCGAAGAACACGACGAGGCCCAGCGCCCACGTCAGCAGTTGGCCGTGCTCGCGCTTGCGGGCGAAGCGGGCCAGCGACCCGACCAGCGCGTGCGTCCCGCCGCTGGCCGTCATCAGCCCGACCATCGCCCCCAGGAACAGCGTGAAGAGAATGATCTTCGCATGACCGGCATCGACGATCTCCCCGACGAGGATCGTGTCGGCGGTTTCCAGAAAGCCGGTGAAGAAGTCCCCCCGCGCCAGGATCACCGCCCCGCTCCAGATCGCCGCGAACAACGCCACCAGCACGTTCCGCAGCCAGACCGCCAGGACGATCGCCAGGAGCGGCGGCACGAGGGCGAACCACCGCAGCGTCCGCGGCACCTCGAGGCTCTCCCATCGCGGGCCGTCCCGGTCGACGACGATCACCGGCTCATCGACATAGACTTTCCGCCCCGCCGCCAGGTCGGTCTCGAGGGCGAGCACGCCGTCGACGAACGCGGGCAACGCCACGTCGCCGTCCACGCCGATCCGGCGATCGTCCGACTTGAGCGGCTTCCGCTCCGAGAGCCGGATCCCCTGGATGTCGAGCTTCCGGTTGAAGGAAGTGTCGACGCGGCCCTCGTCGTCGAGCGCCTCGATCGCGATTCGCCGCACCGGAACGTCGGTCAGCACGAACCCGTCGATCGCGATGCGGTATCGCGGCTGGTCCTCCATCCGCGGCGCGTCGGCCCGTGCCGGCGCCACGACCGCCGACAGACAGGCCAGCACCAGCGCTGCGCGGACGAGGGTCGAATTCATGGCGAAAAGTCTATCACCCGGCACGATCCGCCGCGAGCCGCGTTGCCGCGCCGCGGGCGGTTTGCGGTTTCGCGGTCCGACGACGAGCGATCAACCGATCCGGTCCGCCGGCCAGCGGACCTCGAACCGCGTCTCTCCGCCGGGGCTCGATGCGACGTCGATCGTTCCGCCGTGCTGCGTGACGATCCGCCACGCCTTGGGCAGCCCGAAGCCGAGCCCGCGCCCCGCCGGGCGGCCCGAGTAGAACGGGTCGAACAGATGCTCGCGCTCCTCCTCGGACAGCCCGGCCCCGTCGTCCGCGACGACGAACAATGCGAACGGGCGATCGTCGAGCCGGATGGCGCGGGCCGCGATGCGGACGTGAAACGGGGACAGGTCCATGTTCTTCGCCGTCGTCTCGGCGGCCGGATCGGGGCAGAAAAATGGACCGGTCCTCTGTTTGGCCTTCCCCCCGGTGGCGCGCGCCTCGTGCAGCGCTTGCAGGCCGTTGCGGACGAGCTCGCTGATCACCACCGCGAGCTGGGTGCGGTCCGCGAGGATCGGGACGGACGGATCCGCCTCGACGGCGAACTGGCAGCCCCGCTCCGCCGCCAGTCCCGCCATCCGCTCCAGCACGCGGCGCAATTCCGCGGCGAGATCGAGCGGCTCGGGCTTCGGCTTCGGCGGCCGCGCGAACAGCATTGCGTCCCCGATCATGTCGCGGATGCGGTACGCCTGCCCGCCGATGGTGCACAGCGCTTGCCGCCGCTCGGGATCGGTCTCGTCGCGCAGCAAAAGCTGCACGCGCCCGGCGATCGTCGCCAGCGGGTTGTTGATCTCGTGCCCCGCGCCCGCCGCGAACTCGGCGAGCGCTGCGAGCTTCGCCGCGAACAGGCGGCGGTCGAAATCCGTGTCGGGCGATGACTCGGCACCGGACATCCACCGCCTCGATCCGATACGTCACGAATGGACTTCGAGCAAGTCGCACATCCGCTCGACGAGCGTCTCGACCTCGAACGGCTTCTGGAGGAAATCGTCCGCCCCCGCCTCGCGCAGTTCCTCGATCTTGTCCTGTTCGACCATCCCGCTGATGCAGATGATCTTCACGTCGTCGAGCGAAGCGTCGTTGCGGACCCGCTGGCAGACCTCCTTGCCGTTGATGTCCGGGAGCATCACGTCCAGCACGAGGATGTCGGGCCGGTATTCCTTGACCATCATCCCGGCCTCGAAGCCGTTGTTGGCGACGCGGACCTCGAAGCGGCCGTCCGCCTCGAGCACGTCGCGGATCAGCTCGACCAATTCCTCGTCGTCGTCGACGAGGAGCGCCTTCCGCTTGCCGCTCTCGAGGGCATCCGTGGGGATGCCGTTCTCCTTCATGAACTTGTACAGGATCTCGCGGGGGATGCGGCGGAAGCGGGAGCCGGGGACGCGGAAGCCCTTGAGCTGGCCCGAGTCGAAGCAGCGGATGATCGTCTGCTGGCTGACCTTGCAGATCTTGGCCGCTTCGCCCGTGGTGAAGACCGTTTTCATGCTGTTCGTCATCCTTCGACTAGGCCGGCCGCTCGTCGGCGGGCGCAGGACATGAACTCCGCCAGGATCCTCCCGAGCGGGTGGCCTCCACGACCTGGGCGGTTGCGGCGCGGTCGTCACGCCGCGGAAGCCTTTGCGGGTTGAGCGGATGATCCGGGTTGCCCCGAAAGCTGCGGTTCAGTAACCGATATCGGTCCCCGCGTCAACCCGAGATTACCGGAATTGCCGTGAATTCCGATTGTATCCATTCTGCAAAGACGGTCAATGCGGTTCTTTTCCCCCGAAACCGCCCCGATCCCGCACCGTTCCCCCGCCGTCGCGTCGCGATCTGGGGGGCTGATCCACGGATTACGCAGATTGGACGAAAAGGCGCGCTGTGCGTTTCACGTGAAACGCACAGCGTAGGCCAGGCCCTTAAGACCCGAAGACCCGCGTGGTCACGACGCCAGCTGCGCCGGCTCTTTGAGATATAACATCAGCACCGCCAGATCCGATGGCGTGACGCCGCTGATCCGCCCCGCTTGCCCCAGGCTCCGCGGCCGCACGCGACCCAGCTTCTCGCGGGCCTCCGCGCGAAGCTGGGGAACCGCGGCGAAATCGAACGTCTCGGGGATCGACACCGACTCGGTCTTTGCCTGCCGTTCGATCTCCGTCGCCTGCCGGCGGATGTAGCCCGCGTACTTCGCCTCGATCTCGACTTGCCGCGCGGCCCGCGGGGCGACCCGCAATTCCACCAGTTGCGGGTCGATCGCGCACAGATCCTCCCAATCCACCTCCGGGCGTCGCAGAATCTCCTCGAGCGTCGCCCCCTGATGCCGCCGCGACTGGATCGCCGCGGTCGCCCGCGCGATGTCCGCCTCGTGCGCGTCGAGTCGCCGCTGCCGCTCGTCGTCGACCAGTCCGATCCGCCGGCCGAGCGGCGTCAGCCGGCGATCGGCGTTGTCGTGCCGCAACAGGAGCCGGTATTCGGCCCGCGACGTGAACATGCGATACGGCTCGTCGACCCCCTTCGTCACCAGGTCGTCGATCAGCACGCCCAAGTAGCCCTGGCTGCGGTCGAGGATCAGCGGCGGTTTCCCCGCGACCGCCAGGGCCGCGTTGATCCCCGCGATCAGCCCTTGCCCCGCCGCCTCTTCATATCCCGTCGTCCCGTTGATCTGCCCGGCGAAATACAGCCCGGCGACGCGCTTCGTCTCGAGCGACGGGTGAAGCTGCGTCGGCGGGGCGAAATCGTACTCGACCGCGTACCCGTACCGCATGATCTCCGCCCGCTCCAAGCCGCGGATGGACCGGACCAGCCGGTCCTGCACGTCGCGCGGCAAACTGGTCGAGATGCCGTTGCAGTAGATTTCGCGCGTGTTCCGGCCCTCCGGCTCGAGGTAGATCAGGTGCGACCCCTTCTCCGCGAACCGCACGACCTTGTCCTCGATCGACGGGCAGTACCGCGGGCCGGTCGAACGGATCTGCCCGCTGTACATCGGGGCGCGGTGCAGGTTCGCCCGGATCAGCTCGTGCGCGTCGTGGTTCGTCGCGGTGAGCCAGCAGTTCATCTGCGGCTGGTCGATCCGCCCGGTGAGGAACGAGAACGGCTGCGGGTCGTCGTCTCCCGGCTGGACCTCGAGTGCGGAGAAGTCGATCGTCCGCCCGTTCAGCCGCGCCGGAGTCCCGGTCTTGAAGCGGTCCAGCTCGAAGCCCAGTTCGCGGAGCGAGTCGGAGAGCGTGCCGGTGGTCCCCTCCCCCGCGCGGCCGCCGGCGGACTTGGCTTCGCCGGTGTGCATGACCGCTTGCAGGAAGGTGCCGGTCGTGAGCACCACCGCCCGCGCGCGATACACCGCATCCCCGCGCACCCGCACGCCGAGAACGCGTGGAACTTGACCCCCCTCCCTCCCAGGGAGGGGTCGGGGGAGGGTCTGCGCATCACCCCCCTCCCTCCCAGGGAGGGGTCGGGGGAGGGTCTGCGGAGCCACCATTTCCACTTCCAGCCGCTCGACCACTTCCTGCCGCAGCGTGAGGTTCGGCTGCTCCTCGACGCGGCGTTTCAGCGCGAACTGGTAGGCTTTCTTGTCGGCCTGCGCGCGGGGGCTGTGCATGGCGGGGCCTTTGCCCCGGTTGAGCATGCGGAATTGGATGCCGGTCGCGTCGATGACCCGCCCCATCTCACCCCCCAGGGCGTCGATCTCGCGGACGATCTGCCCCTTGGCGACGCCGCCGATCGCCGGGTTGCAACTCATCTGCCCGACGGTGTCGCAGTTCATGGTGAGCAGCGCGGTCTTGGCCCCGAGCCGCGCCGCGGCCAGCGCCGCCTCGGCCCCCGCATGCCCGGCCCCCACCACGACGACGTCGAAATCGTAAACGCTGTCAGTCATGGCGACATTCTACGCGGCGATCGCGACCGGGGCGACCAATCAGCCCGCCGGGGCGGCCGAATCGCCCTCCTCGGGTTTCCGCTCCTCATTCCCGCGCAGGCCCCGCGATCACCGCCGTCCCTCGGAACACGGCCGGCGCTTGTGCGATCGACTCCGCCGCGCGATGATCGACTCCGACGTCCGCGGCGACGAAGCCGGCACCCGATCGAGAATCGAATCCCATGAGCGAAGCCTCTTCCTCGCCGAGCCTTCCGGTCGAATCGGAGACATCGTCGATCCGCGAGACATCAAACGGCGAGCCGCTCGTGCTCGAAGTGGTCGACGAACCCGCGCGGGAGACGACGTCGGCCAACGGGACACCCGCCCTCGAGCTGCGGAACCTGCACCGGCATTTCGGAAGGTTGCGGGCGGTGGACGGCGTCTCGTTCCGCATCTATCCCGGGCAGGTGATGGGCTTCATCGGTCCCAACGGGGCCGGCAAGACGACCTCGATGCGGATCGCCGCCACGCTCGACCTGCCCACCGCGGGCGACGCCTTCATCTGCGGCGAATCGGTCGTCGATTATCCCGACCGCGTGCGGAGGGTGCTGGGCTTCATGCCGGACGGCTTCGGCCGCTACTCGAACATGGACGTGGTCGAGTACCTCGACTTCTTCGCCCGCGCCTATGGGTTCAAGGGAGCGAAGCGGCGGGACGCCATCGAGCGCGTGCTCGTGTTCACCGAACTGCGGAAGCTCGCCGACAAGCCGATCGACACCCTCTCGAAAGGCATGGGGCAGCGGCTGGGGCTGGGGCGGACGCTGATCCACGACCCGCAGGTGCTCGTGCTGGACGAGCCGGCCGCAGGACTCGATCCGCGGGCCCGCGTCGAGCTCCGCGAGCTGATCCGGCTGCTCGCCACCGAGATGCACAAGTCCGTGCTCATCAGCTCGCACATCCTCACCGAGCTGGGGGAGATCTGCGACTCGGCGGCGATCATCGAGGCCGGCCAGCTCCTCGCCTGCGGGACGATCGAGGAGATCCGCCGGACGCAGCGGGCGCGGCGGGGGCAGAGCGCCGGGACCACGCTCGCCGTCCGCGTCGTCGCCAATCAGGACCGCCTCGAGCGGTGGCTGCTCGAGCAGCCGTTCGTCAGCCAGGTCGCCGCGCGGGGCCCGGCGGTCGCGTTCGAGTTCGAGGGGGACGACGACGCCCGGCACGCGCTGCTCAAGCGGATGATCGCCGAGGGGTTCGCCGTCGTCGAGTTCCACGGCTTGACCGAGAGCCTGGAAGACGCCTTCATGGCGATCACGGAGGGAATCACGCAGTAATAGCCCGCGGGCAACGCCCCGCGGGGAAAGAAGTCAGAAGTCAGAGGCAGCGAAGCTCGAATGACAGGAGTTCCAAGAACGCGACTCCGTCATGCCCGCGCAGTGCCTGCCCCCAGCGACGGCGGGGGCGGGAATCCAGCTCGTCGTCCGCGCCGCCGCTGGATGCCCGCCTTCGCGGGCATGACGCGCTGCCGCGAACTTGCGGCGCGAAGGGATATGATGAGCCGAGGGGTTTACCCCCTCGGTGGGAACACGCGGGGCTTCAGAGGAATCTCGCGTCACTGGTCCGGGTCGCCGGAAGAGCACCGAGGGGATAAACCCCTCGGCTCATTGAGCCCGGCTCGGGAGCCATCACGTGGCGGGGGGCTTCGCGGCCGCGGCGCGGTCGATCTTCCGCAGCTCCTGCATCTCTTCGCGCAGCGCGCGGACCGGGTCGAGCGACAGGTACCGGCCGATCAGGCCTTGCAGCCGGGCGGATTGCCGAGTCACCCGCGACTCGAGCACGCGGTTGTTCGAGGCCCGCGCCGCCGCGAGCGCGTTCTGCCGGACGATGTTGAGCTGCGACTCGAAGTAGGACTGCTTGGGAAGCTGCTCCAGGGCCGCCGAGAGCTGGTCGTACTCCTTCCATTTCCCTTCGCGGCCGAGCTGCCGCATCCGGCTCAACTGCACGGCGCGGAGGGCGACGGCGTCGACCAGCTCCGCTTCGAGCATTTCGAGTCGCCCTTCCAGGGCCAGGCGAACGGAGTCGTCGGGGAGTTCGGCGGTCGCGGTCGGCGTCACGCCGGGCACGATCGGGAACCGCGCCAACAGCGCCTGGCCGCTCCACACGTAAACCCACCGCAGCGGATACTTGCGATCGAGCGGAATCACGACTTCCCCGCGGCGGTCGGACAGGACCTCGACCGGCGCGGCGAGCGGCTCGTCCCGCACGAGCCGCTTCTTCATCAGCGCGACGCGGTGCGCGACGAGCGGCCGCTCCGGGTTCGTGCGGGGGACGAGCTTCACGCGGGTCGAGGCGAGGTGCGGGCGGAGGACGATCGCCGCCAGCTCGACCTGCCGCCGCCGTCCCGTCCCGAGCGGCGCCCGCAGCCCGGAAACGACCGTCGCCGACACGCGGGCCCCGTGCACTTCGTCCACGGCAAGGTACGTGAACGGCAGGAACTGGATGCGGCGGACGACGTTCTCCTTGTCGAAGTACCGGAGGTAGGGAACCAGGAACTCGCCGGGCCGGAGGGCGATTCCCTCCGAATCCGGCAAGGCGAAGGCGCCCGCCCGCAGCGCGAGCGCGATCCGGTCTTCATCGATCTTCTCGACGACGAGCTGCGGCTGGAACAGCTCCGCGAGCAGACGGCCGGCCGCTTCCGGCAACGTGCGGCGATCGGGGCACTCCTGCGACCGCGCTCCGCCGAGCAGCCGGGTGGAGGCGTCCCACTCGCGGCCGGAGACGCGCAGCCCGCCGCCGGCGCGTTCGACGACGAGGACGAACCGCTTGTCGAACGGCTGCCCGTCGGGGTCGGGAACGAGCGAGTCGGCCGCGAGCCGCTCGAGTCCCGCCGCGCTCGCGGGGAAGAGCGCCGCGTCTTCGACGATCTCGGTCTGCCACGCGGGGCCGAACGTCCGTTCGATCACGCCGCTGAGCCGCTCGATCGCCCCCTCGCGGAACTCGGGCGTCAACGCCGGCGCGCGGTCGAAGGCGACGCTCACGCGCACGCGATAGGGACGGACGGCGAACGCCGGCGGCCGCGGCTTCTCGGACTCCGCGGGCTGCGCCGCGGCCGGCGATTCCGCCGCCGGCGCGACGCTCTCCAACTGCGCGCGGGCGGAGGCCGGGCACAGCAGCATGGCGAGGACCGCCGCCGCCGCGACCGGCGCCGTCACGGCTTGTCGGTGGGATACCATGGCTCGACGATCCACTGTTCGATTCCGTCGTAAGTCGCGATCGGCCGCTGGTTCGCGTCCGGCGCCGGATTCACCGTCCGCCGCGCGACCTGGAACTCCTCGACTTCCCACAGCGGCAGAAGCTGCGCCTCGGCCGCGAGGTGCCGGTGCACGCGGCGCAGCCGCTCTTCGGCGGTCTTCCAGTCGGCGGCGTACTCGAGGTCGATCACTTCCTGCCGCAGCCAGTCGGGCAGCGCGGCGAGACCGGCGACGCGGGCCTGGGAGTCGAGCGTGAGGAACGGCCACAGCTCGGTGAGCGGGTCGCTCATCCGCACCGTGCGATAGACCAGGTCCCACCGGTCGGCGAGCGTCGCGCTTTCGGCGTCGAGCAGCTCGACGTCGAGACCGATCTGCTTCCACTCCTCGACGAGCCGGGCCGCGGCGACCCGCGCCAGCGGATCGGGGCAGCACAGCATCCGCAGTTTCGGTAGTGCGCCTCCCATCCCCTTCGACGCGGAAAACGCCAGCGTGTAGGCCAGCGTGCGGTTCGGCCGCCGCGGCGGAACCAGGCCGTCGTAGGCGAAGCTGCGGCTGGGAAACGGTCCGCTGACGACGCGGCCGAATTCGGCCGGCGCTCCGCGGAGCACCGTCTCCTTCAAGATCCGCTCGCGGTCGATCGCATACGCCAGCGCCCGCCGGAGCTCGCGGCTCGTCGCCACCGGACTGGCCGGATGGAACTGCACGACGTGCGTCGCCGGCAGCGTTTCCTGCCGGACGACGAACCGCTCGTCGTCGCGGAGGGCCGGCACGGCCCACGGCTGAACGCGGGGGAGCAAATCGACTTCGCCGCGGAGCAGCGCCTGCACCGCCTGGTCGTGCGAATCGAACCGCCGCTCGACGATCTCCGCGACGTGATATTGCTTCAGCTCGTTCGGCTCCGGTCGCGTGCGGCGATAGACGAGCGAGTCGCCGGTCCGCTCGTGTACTCGAAACGCGCCCGCCGGAAGGCGCGAGCCGTCGCCGGCCTCCACGCCGACCGCAATGCTCAGCAGTGGCTCGGGACGCAACGGAACCCGGCGGAAGCGGACCTCGAACTGGTGCGGCGCGACCACCGTCGCCGATTCGACGTATCCCGCCAGCCGCTCGTCGAATCGCGGGCCCGTTTCGTCCAGCCGTTCCTGCAACTCGCGGACCACGTCGGCCGCGGCGACGACCGGCCGCGGGTCCCATGTCGGGCGGCCCGGCCGCAGAAAGAACTCGATCCGGCGGCCAAGGTCGGTCGGCTCCCACAGGTCGAAATGATCGGTCCGAAAGCGGGTGATGCGGTCGGTGCGGCCCGGCTCGAACAGCCGCGAGCGCGTCAGCCGCAAATGGCGGCGCTCGGCCGCGTCGGCGAGGACGTTGCCGGCGTCGTCCGTCCCTTGCTGGCGCGTCGGGCTGGTGTCGAGCGGCAGCCGCAGGACGCCGACGCGAAGCGTCTGGAAGCGGAGGAGCATCCGCTCGAAGGCGGGGCGGAGGGTCGGCAGCCGCGGCCAGATTTCCGCCGCCCGCGCCACCGCGTCCGCCGCGTCGTCGTGGCGGGAACCGGCGGCCGCGCGCTCGGCGGCGGTCAACAGCCCCTGCGCGCGGCCCTCGAAGTCGGTCCGCCAGTTCGTGCCGACCGGGTGCTGCGGCTCGAGGTTCGTCAGCCGCTCGAGGAAGTGCCGCGCCCGGCGGAAATCCTGCTCCTTCTCGGCGGCGGAAATCAACTGGTCGACGACGCGGCCGAGCTGCTCCGCAAGCTGCGGGTACCGGTTGTTGCGGGCGTGCAGATCCTCGAACACGGCGAGCGCCGCCTCGGGGCGCCGCTGCTCGAAATGGTCCGTCCCCTGGGCGAACAGCAGCCGCTGTTCCGCCTCGGCCAGTCCCGGCCAACTCGCGTTGCGGCGGGCGACGAGGAACACCAGCTCGAACGCCTCGCGGAACTTCCCCGCGTCGGTCAGCCGCGAGGCCTGCTGGAGCATATGGTCCTCGTAATGGATGATCTGCTCGACGTGGTCGCGGTGCAGCCGGTAGAGCAGCGGCTCGTCGGGAAGCTGGACCGTGAGGTACTCGAGCGCGGCGCGCTCCTCCTGTTGCTTGCGGCGGGCCTTCGGCTCGCGGGGCAACGGCACCCGCTTCGCCGCCTCGAGCTGCGCCTCGATCTTGTCGAGCGTCCCGGGACGGGGATAGATCGGCATCGCCACGATCACCCGCTGGTCCTTGAGCACGATCCAGTCCCGCGGCTTCTCGAGCAACTCCGCGGGCGGGGGAACCTGCATGTCGGCGAACAGCGGCAGCGGCGGGTCGTCCGGGGCGGGCTCGACGGCGGGGGCGGGTTGGGGACCCGGGGGTTGGGCGAGCGCGACGGGCGGCGAAACCGCCAGCGTCAAGGAAAGCGCAATGAAAGCGCCGAGCGAGAGGAGCAACGCGGCGCGCCGTGGATCGAATGTCATGGCGCCGCCTCCAGGATCGAGTCGATGCGGCACAGGCCCCCGTCCAGCGACGGGACGACCAGGAACTTTCCGACGCGCCGCGGTCCATCGGTGAGCGGCTGATCCAGGTCGATCCGCCGTGTCACGTGGCCCGAAACGGCGTCGATCGCCAGAACTCGCCCGTCCTGCAGGGCGGCCACGATCGTTCCCTGTTCGACCGCGGGCGGTCCCGCGAGGTGCGTGCTTTCGATCGGGAGGGACCACAGCCGCTTCAATTCTCCCGCGGCGTCGAAGCACTGCAACCGCGCGCCGGCGATTTCCATCAGCACCTTGCCGTCCGACTGCCACGCCGCGCCGGTCGCCGGGCCGTCCAACCGCGTCTCGGAGAGCTGCTCCAGCGTCGCCGCGTCGAGCAGGTGCAGCGTGCGGCCGGCGTCGGCGACCGCGATCCGGCCGTCGTGTACGGTCGGGGCGGCGTCGATGGGGGATCCCGGCTGAAACGTGCGGGCCTCGACGAGGCTCGGCACGGGGGATGGCCGCAGCTCGATCCGCCGCACCAACCCCTTCTCGTCGATCGCGAGCAGCGCGTCGTCGGACAGCGTCGACAGGTGCTTCCACCGCGGCGGGCGCTCCTGCCCGATGGGAAGGGAGAAATCCTGCACCGCGCCGTCCCCCGTGACGTTCACCAGCCTGAGCCGCCCCGGCAAGGGGAGCACGATCCCCGATCCGAGCGCCGCCGGGTCCGTCTCGAGCGCCGCGGGCAGATCGAGCGGCTTCATCTCCGACTGGCCGATGCGGTTCACCAACCACATCCGGGGCCGATCGCCTCCGCAATGCACGGCGACGCGCCCGCCGGAGACCGCGACGGCGCGGAGCGGGACGGCGAGGTCTTCCGGCAGATCGAGCGGCGTGCCGCGGACGATGAACCCGCCGCTGTCGAGCGCCGCCTCGGGGACGACATAGGCGTGTCCCGATTCCGTGACGCACACCGCCGCGGTCTCCGGGACGTCCCAGCCGATGATCCGCCCCCCGAGCACCACCCGCCAGCGACCGGTGAGCGTCTCGCGGTCCACTTCGCTGAAGAACACGGCGTCGGCATACGGCGGGCGGCGGGCGATGAACAACGAATCGCGCCCCGCCTGCAACGGCTGCGTGAACCGTCCGGCGGTGGAATCGCCCGGCTCCAGCCGCAGCTCCTCCGCGGTCAACTGGAGCTTCCGCAACGCGGTGCTCGCCATCCACAACTGGCCGTCGGGACCGGCGGCGAGGAACATCGGTCCCGGCTGCGCGTTCTGCAACTGGTGCGTGCCGACGCGCGTCAGCGGCTGCTCGTTCTCGTCGTCGGTGACGGTGAAGGCGGCGACGGCTTCGTCTCCATAGGGGACGAACAGCTCGCGCCCGCGGATGATCGGCGCGTCGCGGACCTGCCCGGGGAGCCGCGCTTCCGCGATCTGCCGCACCAGCGGTCCCGACGTGTCGAGCACGCGGAGCCGCGCGCCGCGTCTCTGGTCGTTCTCGATGAACAGGGCGAGCGGGCCCATCTTGAGCAGCGGCGCCTCGATCGCCGCCGCCGGCTGCGCCAGGTAAGACACCGCGACGCACTCCAGCGGGTTCAGCGACACGGTGTAGAACACGTCCCGCTCGCCCGCGACCACAAGATGCACTTCGTCCGCCGTGAGCACCGGCGGCGTGTGGACCGGCTGCGAGAATTCGAGCCGCGACAGAGCGCGTCCGCTGGCAAGGTCGATCTTGTGGAGCTGATCGCCGAGCGTCGGCAGATAGACCATGCCGTCGTGGACGAGCGGCGCGCCGGAGACGCGGCCGCCGACCGGCTGCCTCCACCGCAGCCCGCCGGTCGCCTGGTCGATCAGCAGCAGCTCGTCGTGCCGCGTGTCGAACAGCAGCCAGGCGGGGGGGGCGGACTGCACCGCGACGGGATGAAATGGCGAATCCAGCCCGATCGGCCGCCGCCACAGCGGCGCGCCGGTGACGTTGTCGACGCCCCAGCATGAGCCGCCAGCGACCGCGATCGCGAGCCTGCCTTCCGATTCGAGATCGGTCCGCGTCCGCGTCTGCACGGCAAGCGAGACCGCCTTCACGGTCGCCGTGGGACGGTCTTCGGTGAGCGCGTCGCGCTGCGCGTCGTCCCGGACGACGCGGTCTCGCTCGGTCTCGCGCGTCTTCTCCAACAGCTCGACGACCCGCGCGTCGCGCTCGAGGTCGGCATAACGGGCCAAGAGCGTGCGGCGCTCGGCGAACGCGGCCATCGGGTCGCTCGCGGCGAGGTGCGCTTCGATCTTCGCCAACCGCTCTTCGGACCAGTCGCGCTTGTCGATCGCATCGACCGCCGCGCGCTGCGCCTGATCGATCTTCGCGACCAGTTCCTGCGCCTCTCCTTCGGGCGGGGGATAGCGTTTGAAGATCGCTTCGGCCTCCTCGGAAATCGGCATCAGCTCCGCCGAGCGCGTCCGCTCCGCCTGCTTGGCCGCCTCGAGCGCGATCCGGTTCGAGAAGTCGCGGATGTCCGGGGCCAGCGCGGCGAAGTTCGGCTCGTCGCGGTTCTCGCCGATGAACAGCTTGAGCGCCTCGAGGCCGCGGGTCACGTTCGGCGCGGCGCCGCCCAGTTCGCGCTCGACCCGCGCGCGTCCCGCCTGGGCCCGCGCCTCGGGGGCCCGCTCGTCCTTTGGAAAGTCGCGGATGAAGTCCTGGTACCGCTGCATCGCCTCCGTGTAGCGGGATTTCTCCATTTCGTCCGTCGCCGCGTTCCACGCGATCTGCGCCGAGTCGCGGCCGATCACGAACCACAGCGTGACCGCCGCCAGCACGAGCACCAGCCCGGCGACGACCATTCCCAGTGAGAACGGCGAGCGGACGACGTCCTCCTGCCCGGGCCGCACGTCCCGATGACCGAACCACACGAGGAACCGCTTCCAGGCAGTGACCGCCCCCGCCGCGGCCCCCGCGCGCGAACCGCCGCCGGACCTCCATCGGCCGGAATCCCGCTTGCCGCGGGAGGAACGGCCGGAGGGGGAATCGTGTTCGAACTCGTCCAGTTCGACCAGTTCCTCCGCCTCGTCGATCTCCTCGAACACGTCTTCCACTTCCCGCCGCCGGCGGCGGCCCGGCCGGTCCTCCTGCGACACCTGTTTCCCTTCCTTCCGGTTCGTTGCGTCGCCGCGAAGCGGTTTCGACGCGGCGACGGCGGCGGGCGGCGCGCGGCGCGCCCCGCGCTCTTCATCGCCGAGCGGCTTGAGCCCCGGCGCGCTGTCCGCCCTTCCGGCCGAAACGGGCGGTTCGCCCTCGCCGTCGACGAGCCGCAGATCGACGCTGCCGACGCGGACCACGTCCCCCGGCCGGAGCGGCATGCTGCGGACGATCGTCCCATTCACGTCCACGCCGTCGGCCGAGGCCGCGACGACTTCGAAGGCGTCGCGGTTCCAGGCGATGCGGCAATGGAGCGTGCCGACCCCCTCCTCGTCGACGCACACGTCGTTCGACGAATGGCGGCCGACGGAGACCGGCTCCGTGCGCGCGAGCGGGCGCTCCTCGGCGGGGGCGGACCGGCGTTCGATGCGTAGAGCGGGCATGCGTGCTCGAGACGGGTCAGTTGAGAGGGGCGGTGCTCGCGAGGCGGATCTTCTGCATCCGGGCCTCGTTGCAGGCATCGATCACGCGGATCACGGTGTCGTGCAGGGCCGC
This sequence comes from Planctomycetales bacterium, assembly GCA_040877365.1. Classification (GTDB taxonomy): domain Bacteria; phylum Planctomycetota; class Planctomycetia; order Planctomycetales; family Planctomycetaceae; genus JBBDNT01. Next base: position 610 of record JBBDNU010000031.1, on the reverse strand, counting down.
GTCATCCACCGTGAGCAGCACGTCCCGCTTGTTCAAGACATTGCTCCTGTCGAGGATCAGGTCCGAGAGCCGCTTCCCGCCGGCGAACGGCTCGTTCTCGACGAAGATCGCGTTCTTCGCGTCGATCGCGACGTTCAGCGACAGCTCCTCGAGGTCCTCGTAGATCAACTGTTGCTGGGCCCCCTTGCGATCGGGATCCGGATCGGGAGTTTCGATCGTCTTCTGAATGCTGAACGAGGCGGTGATCATGAAGAAGATCAGGAGCAGGAACGTGACGTCCACCATCGGCGTCAGGTCCATCTCCTCGAACTCGGTGCGGGGCCTGCGGACCACGAACTCCTCGCCCGCGTCCGCCGCCAGCGCGGGCGCCGGCGCGAACCCGGCCGCGGCCGGCGCGCGCTCCGCGTGCGGGGGGATCGTGTCCGCCGCCGGCACGACGATCGGCCGCCCGCACCGCGGGCACGCCACCTCCGAGCCGATCTTGCGGCTCGAGATGCTCAGCTTCTGCGTGCAGTGCTCGCAACGGAAGCGGACGGGCATGGGCGAGGAGTTGAGGGTCGAGGGTTGAGGGTTGAGGGTCGAGGGTTGAGGGTTGAGGGTCGAGGGTCGA
>JBBDNU010000030.1:0-7822 GCA_040877365.1 Planctomycetales bacterium | reverse complement strand
GAGTTGATGATCAACGTGGTCGACCTGGGGCTGATCTATTCGGTCGAGCAGGAGGGGCCGAAGGTCACGGTCGAGATGACGCTCACCAGCCCCGCCTGTCCCGCCGGCCCGCAGATCATCCAGCAGGCGAAGATGGCCCTCGAACGATTGAAGGACGTGGACGAGGCCGAGATCAAGCTCACCATGTCCCCCCCCTGGACGCCGGAGCGGATGACCGACGAGGCCCGCGACCAGCTCGGGATCTTTTGAGGCGATTCTCGCATCACGGTTCGCGCCATCATGGCGTGGGGCTTGTTTCCGGGCGCATGAGTGGTCGAGCGGGCGCATCGGCCGCTTCCGCGACTGCCCGCTCTCGAATGAGCAGAATGCGTCGAGCCGCTCGCTAAGTCCATCGAGTCGAATCCGCCGAATCGCCGGCTTGGGCATCCATTTCCATGACAGCCTTCCATGCTTCCGACAGTTGCGGCTGTTCTCGCCACACAGCGAAGCGCAAGCGAATGGCCTCCGTTTCAAAGGCGTGTTTGAGCGTCGAGTTGAAGCGCACTCGCACTGCATCCTCCCCCGCGAGATACGCCTCGCCAATGCGCCTGACCGCGTATGTCAGGGCCGACGCGGTGCGCGGCAATTCTGCCGCTCGGTCCTTCAACCACTCTGCCAGTCGAACCGCGGCTTCGTCGCCGTTCGGCACTTCGTCTCCGGAGCGGTCCTCGCAGACGCAGCGGAGCAAGTAGCGGACGGTGAAGCCCCATTGGAATTCGATTTCCGGTTCAGGCACGATGCGCTCGCGCGCCCGGTTGAGGACCTCGCAGGCAGCCGCCCAGACCTCCAGGTCCGCATCGTCCGCGGTCCAGTGCGCGAATTGTCGGAGGGGATGGTGATCATTCGGCCGGTTGAGCAACGAACGAAGATAGTCGGCGATATAGCGAGTCCGCTCCGGCTGCCATGGACGCTTCTTCGCACCCGAGCGCCTCCACGCCGCGAGAAGGAGGTCATTCAGGTCTTCGTGCCGGTCGTAAAACTCCTGATCGAGCGCGTCGAATTGTCGATCTCGGCTCGCCGAAAATCCCTCGAAGACTTCTCGCAGCTCCTTCATCAGTTCTTCGGCTTCCGCGTCAAGCGTTCCGTCCGCCCACAGTCGGCCGATCTTCTCGACCGTTCCCGCGTCGGGCGCAGCGGGAAGGTTTTGGGCGTCTCGCATCGACTGCATCTGCTGATCGCGTTGCTCCCAGTCCGAGCTCGGCATTCCTCCCGGGAAAAGCATGCAGGCCTTCTCGAGCACTGCACTTGATTCGACCGCGCTAATAGCGCGCAGCGCGTCCAGTGTCTGGCCGGTGTGATTGCCGCTGGAGTTGCCGAAGAACTGATGCAAGCCGCCGTTTTCGATTTCAGTCTGGAAGCGGACGACGTCCCAGATGTGACGCTCCGACTCGTCGAGCGCGCCGTACCCTGCCTCATCCAGCGCGGATTCGATGGGGAGCGTCAGGAAGATATGCTCGACTTCCTGCTCGATCGTGCGTTCCAGGGACCATTTCATCGCATTGCACTCCCGCTCGGTGTCGATCGCCTTCCGCTCAACCGTTCGGTTTCATTTCCAGATCGCCGCATCAGCCAATCAAGGGATCCCGCACTCGCTCGATCCGACGACTTCGAGGACTCATGTGACCGCGTAATAGGCAGCGAAGATTCCGCGCCCCTTGAGCCGCGACCAATCTTTCCCCGGTTCGTCCAAGGTCGCCCAGAAGGGATCGAGCGAGCGGGCGCGGTCCAGCAGTTGGTTCCCCAATTCCTCGGTCGCGCCGGGGAAATAGTAAGGGAACATGCTCATCCCCAATCCGAACGCCCAGCAGAAGTCGGCATCGCTCGACAATTCTTCGGCGTGAGCGCGGAACAGTTCCATGAACCGCTGCGCATATCGCTCGGCCGGAAGGCGGTTACGGAATCGTGGTTCCTCGACCACCACGTTCCACAAGTTGAAACCCAGGCGGATCACCGCCTCGCGATCGTATGGATCGGCGGCGAGTCGATCTTCCAGCGCATCAATCGCCGCCGGATAATCCTCTGCGACTTCAAGGTCGTGAATGACGGGCCAGGGCAGCGGTTCGGCCATATCGGCACCTCTCGACGATTACGCCAAATGGATTGATTCAAAGTGTTCCCTCATCGAGCGCTTCCGCGAACCGCTCGATGAGGTCCCCTGGCTCCTCCAGGCCGACCGAGACGCGGACCAGCCAGCGGCTGACGCCGCACGATTCGGCCCAGTCCAGCTCGCCGTAGTGCGCGAGGACCGTGTAGGGGCAGGCGAGCGTGTAGTTCGTGCCGAGGTTCGGGCCCTTGCAGACGCGGAGGGCGTCGAAGAACCGCGGAGCGGCGCGCGCCTCGTCTTCGAGGACGATCGACAGCAGTCCGCCGTAGCAGGCGGCGGGGCGTTGCCCGCCGGCTGTGGGACGCTGAAACGCCGCGTATTCGCGCGGGGTGCGGAACTTCGGGTAATCGACGCGGGCCACCCGCGGGTGCTCGCGCAGGAAGTCGGCGAGCGCCTCGGCCGTCGCGTTGATCCGCGCGACGCGCTGGGTGTAGTCGCGCGAGTTCCGCTCGAGCACGAGTGCGTCGCCGGGCCAGAGCAGGTCCTCGAACTCCGCGTTCAGCCGCGACGACAGATCGCCGTGGAATGCGCTCCGCGGGTTGAGCACGAGCGCCCCGCCCGTCACGTCCCCCGCGCCGGAGAAGAACTTGGTGAGGCTCGTCGTCACCGCGTCCGCCGCGGCGAGCACGTCCGCGTTGACGCACGCGGCGAGCGTGTCGTCCACGATCAGCGGAAAGCCGTGCTTCTTCGCGAGGTCGGCGAGCGCCTTGAGATCGGGACTCGACAACAGCGGGTTGGACGGAAACTCGGTGTACAGCCCGCCGATCGGCTCCTCCGCGACGAGATCCGCGATGCGGTCGATCTCCGCCGCGGACCCCTGCGGAAAGAACGCGACCCCCTTGCCGAACTTCTCCTGCACCTTGAGCGTATCAACGTAGGGAAACCCGAACTGCACGCTCCGCCGCGCCGGCAGAAGCTGCGCCAGCGCACGGTACAAGGCGAAGATCGCGCTCATCCCGCAGGGAAACAGAAACACGTTCTCCGCCGCCACGCCGTGCATCGCCGCGACGCGGCTGCGAAGTCCGGCCCCCCGTTCCGCTACGTATTCCGCACTCCCCACTCCGCACTCCGAACTCCCGCCCACACACGCCTCCGCCAGCCGGGACGAAACCCCCTCCCCCGTGTGCTGCCAATAGTCCTTCGCGACCTTCTCGAACTCGCGCGGCAGGCGGACCGCGTGGACGCCGTGCATTCCGAACGAATGCACCCGCGGCGCGCAGCCGGTCCGCGCGGCGACCCATCGCGCGCAACGCTCGGCGGCGGCCTCCGAGGGAAACGCCAGCGACGTCTCGCCGGCGCGGGCGAACCGCTCGTCGCAGCCCGCGAACAACTCGCGGCAGAAACGGTTGTAGACGAACCGCGGATAGCCGGTGGTCAAGCGGTCGAGAACCCGCCGCTCCCCCTCCTCGTAGCCGATGTTGTCGCGCCATGTCGGCAGGCACGCCGAGACGGCGTGCGGCGAATCGGGAATCGGCGCGCCGAGGTGCTCGGGCCGCCACAGGGGATCGTGGAGCAAGTCGCGCACGGTGCAATATCCACCCGCCGCCCAGTGGAGCGGGCGCGGTTTCTCGAAATCGCAGGCAGAAAGGCACATTGCCCTCCGGCACAGCAAGGAGAATACAATGCGCAGGCACGATCAGTCGAGCTGCGCCAGCTTATTTGCGTGACGCACTCAGTACATCGATTCCACGACGGCGCGTCATGCCCGCGAAGGCGGGCATCCAGCGGCGGCGCGCACGATGGGCTGGATTCCCGCCTGCGCGGGAATGACGGAGTCGTGCTGTTGGAACTACTGTATGAAGACGATCGGCATCGAGGAGGCGACGGCGACCGTCATAGCGCAGCAGTGCGGGCCAGCGCGTCGCCGTGTACGCATGATTGCGGTCGGCGACCGGTCCCGCTAGAATCGCCTCCGTCCCAGGCCGATCGTCCAGCGATGGAGGGAACACGTGCCGGCGCCCGCCGAGATCCGCCAGCTCGTCGAACGCTTCGAGCTGCACCGCGCCAGCTACCAGTCCGCCGCCTATAACGAGACGCAGCTTCGCCGCGAGTTCGTCGATCCCTTCTTCAAGGCGCTCGGCTGGGACATCGACAACGAACAGGGCTATGCCGAGGCTTACAAGGACGTCGTCCACGAGGACGGCCTGAAGATCGGCGGGACCACGAAAGCGCCGGATTACTCCTTCCGCATCGGCGGCGCTCGAAAATTCTTCGTCGAGACGAAGAAGCCCTCCGTCAACGTCCGCGACGACGTCAGCCCCGCGTTCCAGCTTCGCCGCTACGCCTGGACCGCCAAGCTCCCGCTGAGCATCCTCACCGACTTCGAGGAGTTCGCCGTCTACGACTGCCGGACGCACAAGCCGGACAAGAACGACAAGGCCTCCACCGGCCGCATCCTCTACCTGCGGCACACCGACTACATCGAGCGCTGGGACGAGCTTTCCGCGATCTTCTCCCCCGAGGCGATCCGCAAAGGCTCGTTCGACAAGTACGCCGCCACGCACCGCAAGAAGCGCGGCACCGCCGAGGTCGACGCCGAGTTCCTGAAGGAGATCGAGTCGTGGCGGGAATTGCTGGCCCGCAACCTCGCGCTCCGCAATCCCGCCTTGGAACAGCGGGAACTGAACTTCGCCGTCCAGCGGACCATCGACCGCATCGTGTTCCTGCGGATCTGCGAGGACCGAGGCATCGAGCCGGCCGGGCAGTTGCAGGCGCTCGCCAACGGGCCGATGATCTACCCGCGGCTGTGCCAGATCTTCGAACGGGCCGACGAGCGGTACAACTCGGGGCTGTTCCACTTCCACCGCGAGCACGGCCGCCGCGAAGCGCCGGACGAGTTGACGCTCTCGCTGGCGATCGACGACAAGCCGCTGCAGGAGATCATCCGCGGCCTGTACTACCCCGACAGCCCCTACGAGTTCTCGGTCTTCCCGGCGGACATCCTCGGGCAGGTCTACGAGCAGTTCCTCGGCAGCGTGATCCGCCTGACGAAAGGGCACCAGGCGAAGGTCGAGCAGAAGCCGGAGGTCCGCAAGGCCGGAGGGGTGTATTACACGCCGACGTACATCGTCGATTACATCGTCGAGCAGACGCTCGGCAAGCTGTTGGAAGGAAAGGATCCGCGCGAAGTCGGCGGCCTGACCGAACAGTGGAAGCCCTCGAAGGCCGATAGCCGGCGGACAACGGTCCGCCGGCCGGCAAACCGCCCGCTGGCGGTCCTCGACCCGGCCTGCGGCTCCGGCTCGTTCCTGATCGGCGCGTATCAATACCTGCTCGACTGGCACCGCGACTGGTACGTCGCCGACGACCCGGAGAAGCACGCCCCGCGCGTCCACCGCACGGCGAGCGGCGACTGGCGGCTGACCACCGCCGAGCGCAAGCGGATCCTCCTCGCGCACATCCACGGCGTGGACATCGACCCGCAGGCGGTCGAAGTCACGAAGCTGTCGCTGCTGTTGAAGGTGCTGGAAGGGGAAAACGCCGAGACGCTGAAGCGGCAGCTCCGCATTTTCCGCGAGCGCGCCCTGCCGGACCTGGGGCACAACATCAAATGCGGCAACTCGCTGATCGGCCCGGACTTCTTCAACGGCCAGCAACAGAGCCTGTTCGACGAAGACCAAGTGCTCCGCGTCAACGCCTTCGACTGGGAGGCGGAGTTCCCCGAAATCATGCGCACCGGCGGCTTCGACGCGGTGATCGGGAACCCGCCTTATCTTTCATTCTCGGGACGGCAGGCCGTTCCTCTCGAACCGCCGATTCGGAATTACTATCAGAAGCACTATCCCGCGTCGGGATGGCAGACGGCGCATGGATTCTTCATCGTCAAGGCATTGCGACTGACGGCACGGATCGTCGGCTTCATCGTCCCGGATCAAGTGGGGCACCTGGACGGGTACGAAGCGATCCGGTCCGTCGTCACGGGCAAATCACATCTTGCCGATGTTCGCTACTGGGGGGAGCGGGTCTTTCAGGGTGTCGTGACGCCGGCGCTGACCTTCGTTGCGGACAAGAGCGATCCGGGTCCGACCCGAATTGAAACGACTGATCGAGTTCGCGCGGCGCGCGGCATCACGTCCGGTGAAGCATGGTTGCCCGTGTCGGCTCACATCGATCTCGTCGAGAAACTCCGCGCGCAGTCGCGCCCCCTGGACAAGGCATTTGCGGATCCCGGCGTGCATACGGGCAACTGCTCCGCACGACTGATCCTTCCCAACGCGGCGGCAACAGCGAATTGCGTCCCGGTGCTGGAAGGGAAACAGGTGGACCGGTACGTGTGCCGGGCGCCGGCTAAAACACTGCGGCTTCAGTATCGCGCCCGGAATGGCGAGTACTTCACCATTCGCCCTTTACAGAAGTACCAAAGCGCGCCATTCGTGGTGCGGCAGACGGCCGCCTATCCGATCGCCGGCCCCAGACGCCACGCGGACTACTTCAGGAACTCGCTGCTCGCGCTCTACCCGCCGGACGACGGGCGGGACGTGCGGTTCGTCGTGGCAATCCTCAACTCGCGGCTGATGCGGTACGTCTATTCCACGACGGTGAAAGAATCCGGCCAAAAGGCGTTTCCGCAGGTGAAGGTGCGGGCGCTCCGCGCTTTGCCGATTCGCGCCATCGACTTCACCAGTGAGGAGGAACGAACTGCGCACGATTCGCTGGTCGCGCGGGTCGACGAGATGATCGAATTGCACGCGCGCCAAGACCAGGCAACGACGCCCCACGCCCGCGAGGTATTGAATCGGCGGGTCGCGTCGCTCGACGAGGAAATCGACCGGATGGTGGAAAATCTATACGGCCTCTCGGAAGAAGAAATCTCGCAAGTCGAGACCTACTTCGCCGATCCGCGACAGGGGGGGCAGTGATGCCGATCGAGTCGTGTTGGTTGACGAATCAGACTGGCGCCATCATCAGGTTCCGCACGTCGCAGCTTGCTCATCTGCCTCCAAAGGACGCGGATCTGCACATCGAGACATTCGACGGCCGGATCATTTCCGGGTACTGTCCTAACGGCGTGTTGCTGACGCCCGGCCGCTGACCGGCCCAGATCGCCGGATCTCTCCGCCCGCCTCGCGCGGGCTTTTTCGTGCGCCGAACCGGTCTACCGGATCGCCGGTAGGCCGAAGAGGTACGATACCGGGTACTGGGCGCGTGTAGTGTTGATCGGGAGCCGATGCGGATTCGCCGCGCGGATGTCTCCGGCTGACTGGAAAGAACGACCGGCTGCGGATATAATATCCGATCCCGGATCGCGATGACTGTGGAAAAGTGGTCGGGATAGCGAGTTTGGACCTTGCCACGTCGGCGTTTTGGACGCGCCAACAACGCGAACTTCCGGAATGAACGCGCTCCCGACCGCACACGAAACAGCCCGCGCGATGCGCGGGCTGTTTCCCTATCCGGCGTAGTCGATGTCATCAAACCCAGCATCAGTCGGCTTCACCTGCTCGCGAACCCTTGGAAGAAGCCCTCTCTTGCGGAACTTAGTCAGAATGCCGATCAACTGTGGCGCAGGAATCCGCCGCATCGTGAGAGCCTCAAACTCCGTAGCGACCATTGCGGCAGTCTCGGGTTCGTAGCCGAGATTGTCTGAGCCATTGCCGAGGTCCGCGAGGTGCTCGTAAAAAATATCCGCCTCCTCACCAGAATCTGTGGGTAGCTTTTGGAGCCCGATGGGCAATTCAG
>JBBDNU010000029.1:0-7823 GCA_040877365.1 Planctomycetales bacterium | reverse complement strand
CCGCCGGCCGCCAGGCCCCAGCCCCCGACAGCCCTGTCTGTGGTGGGCGCTTACCCATCTTGCGATTCGGCCGGCACAGCCGGCCTACGGCCACTACAGGCTGGACCAGTGGCGCCGCAGCACCGCTCCTCGCTGCGCCTCCAGCATAGCAAGTGCCGCGCGATTTACGTCAAGACCGTCAGCGAAGTCCCGGTTCCCACCTTTCACGCCGCTCGAAGCAAGAGTGCGGAGCAGATCCTCGGCTTCGTTGAGTGACTGCTCCTGTACCTGCTGAGCTGCGTCATAGCTCGACGCATCCAGCGATTGTGCTTGGCAGCGAATTGCGTGGAGGTAGTGGCGGAAGGCCGCCTGCTCAGACAAACGCACTGACGACGGCTGCACCCCGCTGAACAACTGGCCGACATACCCGCCGTCGAATTCGGGCAGCGGCTCCATGAGACCGAGTACCCCTTGCTCGTATGCCACGTCGAGGAATGGAATCTTGTATTCCGAGAGGGCCTGCGGGCAGTAATACCACGTTGCCCGCCGTCGAATCTCTTCCTCATAGTCCTTTCTGAACTTGTCAGGCGGGAACGACCGCACGTTCATCCAGGTCCCGGAGCAGATGGCATTCGCTCCCGCGACGTGTGCAACGAGCATCTGGTGGTTGCAGTAGCCCAGGATGACTTGCGCACCTGCAAGGCGCAATCCAGCAGTCAAGTCAAGGACGTGCGCAAGCCAGATGGGGTCTTGGACGAGATATTCGCCGTTCGGGTGCTCGCAGACGATGTAATACCCATCCGCTCGCCAGCGGGTGACCGCTTCGATTAAGGTGGTGATCTGCTCGCGGCTCCGGGCAGTATCAGCTCCTAGTGCGAGCGTCGAGTACAGAGGTTTGGAATCGCCAGCCAATCCGCGTGCGGTCATCAAGAACGTCTCATGATGTGCGAGCCAATTGTCATCGAGCGGATCGGCGAGCATCCCCGGCAGGATGAGAGCCTCGGTGCCCAAATCGTCGTTTAACTCGACGATCTTCCGAACGAGGGACTCCATCTCCGGGCCTTGGAAAAACGACCCGGAGGCGAAATCGTCCGGCCAGAACTTATGTGAGCAGAGTCGGTCGTGGTCGGCATGCGGCACGTAGAATTGCGGGTCAAGCAGGGTCTTGCCGCCTTCTATTCCAGCTACGTTGGCCGCCAGACTGCGCAGTTGCTTGTCGTTCAGATCGCGGGGACTCAGTACGACGGTCCCGCCACCCCACTCCGTGAGCAGGTGGCGGCAATGCTCCATCATCCCGAAGCCGAACTGAAGTTTAAGTTCCATCAACGTCCTCCGACCATGCAGGCGTAGGAGCAACGGCCAGCGCCGCAGAAACATGCCGCCATGAACATACAGATCCATTTCATTGGACTCCCTCCCGGACACATAGCTCTCTGATCCAGTCGTGGGCCTCCCGCGCAGTCTGGCACCGATGGACAAGGTTCGGCTGCGCGAGCGTAGTGACGAGGTCAGCGAAGTCGCTTGGCAGAGGGATTCCAAGGCGCGGAAGCTGTTGTGTGGAGGTTCTCCTGATGACCTCGAAGCGATCTCGCGCGCCATCGATGTGGGGGTTGCGACCAATAGCAGCTTCGTAGAGCGTCACGCCGAGCGCGAAAAGGTCGGCGCGGGCGTCAATTTCAGGCTTGTCGTTCCGGCACTGCTCGGCGGGAGCGTAGCCGATGGTGCCGCATCCTCCAGGTGCCGCAGTTGCGGTCAGGGAGTCAAGATCGAGGTGCCGGGCAAAGCCGAAGTCGATGAGCCAGAACTCGCCATATGGGTCAACGATGATGTTGGCGGGCTTCACGTCGCGGTGGACGATATTTACGGCTTCGGCGGCGACCAACGTCTCGGACACGTGCAGTGCAAGTCGCAGAAGTTCGTGGTGCGAGAGCGTTCCTGTTTGGATTCGATCGCGGAGGTCTCCTCCAAGAATCCGCTGTTCACGAAACCATACGATCGTCCCAGTATTGCCGGTGAGTTGCCCATGCTCGAAGATGTGCGGCATTCGAGGCGCCTGAACCTTTGACGCTGCTTCCAACTCCCTCTCCGTTCGCGCCGGATCCGCCCCTGGATGCATGAGCTTGATCACCACGGAACCGTCAGTCGTGTGCGTTGCGGTCCAGACCTGCTTCTGACCGCCTGACGTAAGTGGCTGGAGGTTTGTGAGTTCCGGGAATTGGAGCGAGAGCCAGGTTGGATCTACGTGGGAGTGGCTGGGCATTATCGTTGGTTGCTAGTGGCCGAGGAAAGGCGCCATGCGAGATCGTTCACGATCCACGAGGCGTACGAGCGCGGCAGAGGGGCCGTCGACGCGTCCCACTCTCTTATCCGTCCATCCTCAGGAGCAAGCACTCCGATCCCGAGTCGTTGCGCTTCCATCACTTGCTCTTGGGATGCCCGGGGCACCAGCACGTAAGACTTCGACGCAAACCAAGTGTTTAGGCGGGCTTGGGCGAGTACATTCGCCCACTTCCCGACCTTTGCTTCGATGGCGATGATCTTGGTCGCCGCGAAGGCGCGCTCGAGGGCACAGGGGAACCAAGCCGACCCGCCACGGCGGACGAGGCCCGCATCATGCAGACGCTCGATTGAGGATCCTGCGAAACGAGGGCCGAAGCAATCCACAAGTTCAGTGTGGGCAGCTCTACGACGCTGGTAGACGTAGTGCATAAGCCGCAGGTCGTCCGGTCTCAGGGCTAGGCGCGCCTCTCCCCACCCTGCAGTGCGCGTAGCGCGCCACACCACGATGACGAGGTCGGGGAACCCGGATTCAAGGCGGGGCTCACGCAGCACCGTCACGCGGCTGTCCGGGGCATGGACGAGGGGCATTGCGAGGATGAAGCGTTCCACGAGTTCCAGCTCAGGCCCGGGTTGGGGCCTGCGGAAGACCACCGCTTCTGGCGCAGAGTCGCGGTCAACGATCGTGAGGCTCATGGCGGTACGGACCTTGGACTGCCAAGATGGCACCTTGGCGGATTGAACGCAGCTCTTGCCTGTATCGCTTCTCGCTTTCCGCTCGGATATCGCCCGCGCCTCGAGTGGCCGGGACGGCGGAGACGTCGGGGTCGCGTGGCGAGTAGGCGGTTCCCATTTCGTCGACATTCTCGCGAAGCTCGCTTCACTCCGCAACCTCCATTCACCTGATCGACCGGTAAGCGTCCCGGACGCTTGGAGCGTCCGGGACGCGGAGCGGCCTTGCGGGCGCGGGACCGCGACGGTATCGCCCGGCGGCGTCGCCCCCCCGGCGGGATCGAAGAGCCATTCACGAAGTGAGCGGGTACGCCAGGTCCGACCGCTTACTTCGTGCGCGGCTCTTCGGGCGCGTTCCTGGCCGGTTTCCCCTCCGTTGTCCGAAGCCGAGCGCGGCTCCTATACTTCACTCGCCCGCCCCACCTTCGACCTTCGACCCTCAACTTCTCGACCCTCCCCCTTCATGGCCGCTTCCGACATCGTCATCCGCGGGGCCCGCGAGCACAACTTGCGGGACATCGACCTGCGGCTGCCCCGCAACCAGCTCATCGTAATGACGGGGGTCAGCGGGTCCGGAAAAAGCTCGCTGGCGTTCGATACGCTGTACGCCGAGGGGCAGCGGCGGTACGTCGAGTCGCTGTCGAGCTACGCCCGGCAGTTCCTGGGGCAGATGCCCAAGCCGGAGGTCGATTCGATCACCGGGCTCGCGCCCTCGATCTCGATCCAGCAGAAGATGCGGGGCCGCAATCCGCGGAGCACCGTCGGCACGATCACCGAGATCTACGATTACCTGCGGGTGCTGTTCGCCCGCGTGGGGCAGGCGTTCTGCCATCGCTGCGGCCGGCCGATCACCGCGCAGACCAGCGAGCGGATCATCGAGAGCATCGCCCGCTTGCCGGAGGGGGCGAAGTTCCAGGTCCTCGCGCCGCTCGTCCAGCAGCAGAAAGGCGAATACCGCGACCTGTTCGACGACCTGCTCAAGCAGGGCTTTTTGAGGGCCCGCGTCGACGGGAGCGTGATGCAGCTTTCCGACGACCTGAAGCTCGACCGGCAGATGAAGCACACGATCGAGGTGGTCGTCGACCGCCTCGTCGCCGGCAAGACCGGCCGCACGCGCCTCGCGGAAGCGGTCGAGACGGCGCTGCGATTGTCGGGCGGGACGCTGATCGCGGCGGTCGAGGGTCGAGGGTCGAGGGTCGAAGGACACGAGGCGCCGACCGACCCTCAACCCTCGACCATCGACCCTCAATCATCGACCACCGACCGCCTCTACAGCGCCCGCTACGCCTGCATCGAGTGCGGCATCGGGTACGAGGAGCCGACGCCGCAGCTCTTCAGCTTCAACAGCCCGCTCGGGATGTGCCTGGAGTGCAACGGGCTGGGACGCCGGCACGACTTCGTCCTCAAGCGGCTGGTCCCCAATCCCAGGAAGTCGGTCGCCCTCGGGGCGATCGAGCTGTGGGGGTCGTTCGGCGAAGTCGGCCGTTGGCGAAAGCACATCTACCGCGGGGCGGCCAACGCCATCGAGCAGGATCTCGGTCTCGACACCGATTCGCTCCTCAAGTCGCCGTGGAACAAGCTGCCGGAAGAGGCCCGGCAGCGCTTTCTGTACGGCACCGGCGACCGGCACATCACCTTCGCCTGGAGACACTCGGGCGGGATCTGGAAGCACGGCGGCACCTGGCAGGGGGTCGTTCCCGAACTGCTCGACAGCTACCGCAAGGCGAAGAACCCCATGCGCCGCCGGCAGCTCGAGAAATACATGGAGTTCCTCGGCTGCCCGGCCTGCGCGGGGACCCGTCTCAACGCGCAGGCCCGGGCGGTGCGGATCACTTCGGCCAGTTGGCAGAAGGCAGTAGGCAGTAGGCAGAAAGCAGGCAAGCCCGCGGGCAGCGCCCCGCGGGATATCGAGCGCCCCACGTCACACTCCGCACTCCGCACTCCGCACTCCGCACTCTCTCAACCCTCCCTCAACCTCCCCGAAGTCTGCGCCCTCTCGATCGGCGACGCGGCCGCGTTCTTCGAGGAACTCGCGCTCGACGCTACGGGCCGGCTCATCGCCGGCGAAGTGCTCAAGGAGATCCGCGGCCGAATCGGGTTCCTGTTGAAGTGCGGGCTGGATTACCTCGCCCTCGACCGCACCGCCCCGACGCTCTCCGGCGGGGAAAGCCAGCGGATTCGCCTCGCCGGGCAGATCGGCTGCGGACTCGTCGGCGTCGTCTACATCCTCGACGAGCCTTCGATCGGCCTGCACCCCCGCGACAACGACTTGCTGCTGTCGAGCTTGCTCGACCTGCGCGATCAGGGGAACACCGTCATCGTCGTCGAGCACGACGAAGAGACGATGCGGGCGGCCGACCATATCGTCGACTTCGGCCCGGGCCCCGGCGTCCGCGGCGGCGAAGTCGTCGTCACCGGAACATTGGAGGACGTGCAGAACGAGCCGAAGAGCGTCACCGGCCAGTTCCTCTCCGGCAAGCGAAGCATCGCCATGCCGGAGAAACGCCGCGAGCCGAACGGCAAGTCGCTCCGCGTCGTCGGGGCGACGCACCACAACCTGAAGAACGTCGACGTCACGTTTCCACTGGGGATGCTCACCTGCGTCACCGGCGTGAGCGGCTCCGGCAAGAGCTCGCTCGTCAACGACATTCTGTGGAAGGTCCTCAACAAGAATGTCAACCAGGGGAAAGGCCGCCCCGGCAAGCACGAGTCGGTCGAAGGGCTGGACCATCTCGACAAGGCGATCGACATCGACCAGTCCCCCATCGGCCGCACGCCGCGTTCGAACCCGGCGACCTACGTCAAGCTGTTCGACGAGATTCGCCGGCTGTTCACGCAACTTTCCGAGTCGAAGGTGCGGGGCTACCAGCCGGGGCGGTTCAGCTTCAACGTGGCCGGCGGGCGGTGCGAAGCGTGTCAGGGGTACGGCTCGAACAAGCTCGAAATGGACTTCCTCGCCGACATCTGGGTGACCTGCCCGGTCTGCAACGGCAAGCGGTTCAACCACGAGACGCTCGAGGTCCGCTACAAGGGGCGGAACATCGCCGAAGTGCTCGACATGGACGTGCAGCAGGCGCTCGAGCATTTCCGCAACGTGCCGAAGCTCGTGCGGCCCTTGCAGACGCTGCACGACGTGGGGCTGGATTATCTCAAGCTGGGGCAGGCGTCCCCCACGCTCTCCGGCGGCGAGGCGCAGCGGATCAAGCTCGCGCGGGAACTGGGAAAGCGCTCCACCGGCCGCACGATCTATCTCCTCGACGAGCCGACGACGGGGCTGCACTTCGCCGACATTCATCACCTGCTGGAAGTGCTGCACGGGCTGGTCGATCGCGGGAACACGGTGATCGTCGTCGAGCACAACCTCGACGTCATCAAGACGGCCGACTGGGTGATCGACCTCGGGCCGGAAGGGGGCGCCGGCGGGGGTGAGATCGTCGTGGAAGGCCCGCCGGAAAAGGTCGCCGCCTGCGCCGCGTCGCACACCGGCCGGGCGCTCGCTCTGCTGCTCGATAGCCGGGCGGCAACCGCCGCCCGGAGCGTCGCGCGGACGACTCGAGGGCGCAGCGGACGCGCCGACGCGAATGGAAAGCGCATCGCGCGGGCGACGGCGGACCGTTGTCCGCCGGCTATGAATATCGTCATCCGCGGCGCGGCGCAGCACAACCTGCAGCATGTCGATCTCGACGTCCCCCGCGACAAGATGAGCGTCTTCTGCGGGCCGAGCGGCAGCGGGAAAAGCTCGCTGGCGATGGACACGCTCTACGCGGAAGGACAGCGGCGATACGTCGAATCGCTCTCCAGCTACGCGCGGCAGTTCCTCGGGCAGATGCCCAAGCCCCGCGTCGAGCACATCCACGGACTCTCGCCGGCCATCGCCATCGAGCAGAAAGCGATCGGGACCACGCCCCGTTCGACCGTCGGGACGGTCACGGAGATCTACGATTACCTCCGCGTGCTCTACGCGCGGCTCGGAACGCAATTCTGCCCCGATTGCCGAACCCCGATCGAGACGCAGACCGTCGATCAAGTCATCGAGCGGATCCTCGCGCTGCCGGAAGGGACGAAACTCGCGCTCCTCGCGCCGCAGGAAGTGACGGTCGGCCAGAAATACGAGGCGCTCTGGCAGCGGCTTCAGCAGCAGGGGTTCTTGCGCGTGCGGATCAACGGCGAGACGCACCGCCTGGAAGACGTTCCAACGATGGACCGCCGCCGCCGCCACGCGGTCGAGGTGGTGGTCGATCGCGTCAAGGTGACGAAGGCCGGGCGGCCGCGTCTGGCCGAATCGGTCGAGGCCGCGTTCGCGCTGGGGCGGGGGATGATCCACGTCGCCCACGTCGATGATTCGCGCCCGGAACCGGATTGGAAGGTCGATCGCTACAGCCTGCACTTCGTGTGCGGGAGCTGCGGGCGGAGCTTCGAGCAACTCTCGCCGCATCACTTCTCGTTCAACAGTCCGCTCGGCTGGTGCGAGGCGTGCGAGGGATTGGGAACCGAACAGGGGACGAACCTCGCGGCGCTGATCGCCGACCCTCGCCGCTCGTTGCGGGACGGGGCGATCGCCGCCTGGCCCGATCCGCTGACTCGCCCGGTGTTCGCAGAGATGCTCGAGGCGATGGCCGCCGATCTCCGCCTGCCGCTCGATGTGCCTTATGCCGATCTCGAGCCGGCCCAGCAACGGCTCGTCCTGTACGGGACCGGCGACCGCTGGTTCGAAGTAGCGGCGTCGCAGGGTGGGCTCATCAACTCCCCTCCCTCTCTGAGGGAGGGGCCGGGGGAGGGTGTCCGGTCGCATACTCGAACCGTGGGGGGGGGGGGGGGGGGGGGGGGGGGGGGGG
>JBBDNU010000028.1:0-40264 GCA_040877365.1 Planctomycetales bacterium | reverse complement strand
CCCGGTTGCACCTTCTACCATCTCGTCGAAGTCGCGCAAAGTGCGTCGCACGCCCGTGGCTGCTCCGCCGGCGGGATCGGGATTGACGCGCACGCCCTCGATCGGGATGATCCCGCCCGCGAAAAACAGAGGATCGAGGATGGAAGATAGAAGACGGAAGAAAGAAATCGCGCGGCGACCTCCATCCTCGATCCTCCATCCTCCATCTGACGGCAAGGGAGTGCCGGCGGAATGTCGTACCATCTCGTCGATTGTCTGCAGCGGATCGGCAGTCCGCGCGTGCTGGTCGTCGGGGACCTGATCCTCGACCGCTATATTTGGGGTGAAGCCGAGCGCGTCAGCCAGGAGGCCCCCGTCATCCTGCTCCGCGAGGAGCGGCAGGAAATCCGCTTGGGCGGGGCGGCGAACGTCGCCCACATGCTCCGCGGGCTCGAAGCCGAAGTCAGCATCGCCGGCGCCGTGGGGGACGATGCCGACAGCCGGCTCGTCCGCAACCAACTGGAAGAGGCGGGCTGCCGTTGCGATTGCGTCGTCACCGACCCCTCGCGGCCGACGACGGTCAAGGAGCGGTATCTCGGGCGGGCCCAGCATCGCCATCCGCATCAGATGCTCCGCGTGGACCGGGAAGTCCGTACGCCGCTCGCAGGCGCCGCGGCCGAGCAGTTCCTGAACGCGATGCTCGCGGAAATCCCGCGGCACGACGCGGTCCTCGTATCGGACTATGGGAAAGGGGTCTGCACGCACGAAATCACGCAGGCGGCGATTCGGGCGGCCCGCGCGGCGGGAATCCCGGTCATCGCCGATCCGGCCTCTTCGGGCGATTACGCGAAGTACACCGGGGCGACCGCCCTCACCCCCAACCGGCTCGAAGCCGGCCGCGCCGCCGGACGCGACATTCGCACGGCCGACGACGCCTTCGCGGCCGGGCGGCTGTTGTGCGCGAAGCTCGCGCTCGATCACATCTTCGTCACGCTCGACAGCGACGGGATCGCGCTGGTCCGCTCGAACGGCGCGGCCGAGATGCTCGGCACCCGCCGACGCGAGGTGTACGATATCACCGGCGCCGGGGACATGGTGCTGGCGACGATCGGCGTGGGGGCCGCCGCCGGCATCGACCCGGTCGACCTCGCCCGGCTCGCCAACGTCGCCGGCGGGCTGGAAGTCGAGCAGATCGGCGTCGTCACGATCAGCCGCGAGGAGATCCTCGCGGACCTCATTCACGGCACGCGCGGCCCGGCCGACAAGGCGTGCCTGCTGGACGAACTGGAGCGGCACGTCGCCGGCCGGCGGAAGCTGGGGCAACGGATCGTGTTCACCAACGGCTGCTTCGACCTGCTGCACGCCGGACATGTGGCGTACTTGAACGAAGCGGCCCGCGAAGGGGACTGCCTGATCGTGGCGGTCAACAGCGACGCCAGCGTGCGGTCGCTCGGCAAGGCGCCGAACCGGCCGCTGTTCGACGAAAACCATCGGGCGACGATGCTTGCCGCCCTCGAAGCGGTCGACTACGTCATCGTGTTCGACGAGCCGACGCCGCACGCGCTGCTCGACCGGCTCCGCCCGGACCTGCTGGTGAAAGGGGGCACGTACTCCCGCGACGAGATCGTCGGCCGCGAGCTGGTCGAAGCCTACGGCGGGCAGGTGAAGCCCTTGGGCGCGGTGCCCGGCCTGTCCACGACGGAGATCCTCAAGCGGCTGCGGGACCAGACCAGTCCCGCGACCATCAGCCACCCGTCGGTCCGCGTCCGCCGGAAAGCCGGATGAAAATCGCGATCTTTCTGCCCAACTGGATCGGCGACGCGGTGATGGCGACCCCTGCGCTGCGGGGGGTGCGCCGGCAATTCGCCGCCGCGGAGATCGTCGGCGTGCTGCGGCCCTACGTGGCCGACGTGCTCGCGGGACTCGATCTCGTGGACCGCTTGATCGTTCACGATCCGCGCGCCGGAACCTCGAACGTCCGCGGCTGGCGGTTCGTGCGAACGCTGCGCGCCGAGCGATTCGATCTCGCCGTGCTGCTTCCGAATTCCTGGCGGAGCGCGCTGCTCGCGTTCGCTTCCGGGGCGAAGCGCCGCGTGGGCTTCGCCCGCGACGGCCGGCAATGGCTGCTCACCGACGCGGTCCCCCCCCATTCGCGCCGCGTGCCGAACCCGGTCATCGACGAGTATTTGCGGCTGGCGGCGCATCTCGGCTGCCAAGGGCTGTCTCGGCGGATGGAGCTGGCGACGGCGACGGCGGACCACGCGCGGCTGGAGGCCTTCTGGCAGCGCCGCTTGGCCGACCGCGGACGGCGGGGGGTCGTGTGCTTCAACCCCGGCGGAGCGTTCGGATCGGCGAAGCACTGGCCGGTCAAGTCGTTCGGCGACCTGGCGCGGCGCGTCGCCGACGAGCTCGACCGGACGGTGCTCGTCCTGTGCGGGCCGGCGGAACGGGAGGAGGCGCGGCGAATCGTGGCCCGTGCCAGTCATCCGCGGGTCGTATCGCTCGCCGACGAGCCGCCGTCGCTGGGGCTGACCAAGGCCGCAATCCGCGAGGCGGACCTGCTGGTGACGACCGACTCGGGGCCGCGGCATTTCGCGCCTCCGTTCGACGTGCCGGTGGTGACGCTGTTCGGCCCGACGCATATTGCGTGGAGCGAGACGTTCTACCCGCGGGCGGAGCACGTGCAACTCGCGGTGGATTGCGGACCGTGCCAGCAGCGGATTTGCCCGCTGAAGCATCATCGCTGCATGCGGGATCTGACGGTCGAGCGCGTGTTCGCCGCCGTCGCGATGCAGCTCGAAAGGTTCGGGCGCGAGGCAGCGGCCGCGTGAGGTTCAGACAACCAGGTCAGTCGGATCATGAGTGCTTCGTCCGTCGTTCGTTTCGCGCACGACCGTGGGCAGGAGCCCCGCGGAGCGTCGGCCCCGCGCTCGGTCCGGCGGTGCGCGTGGAACCGGCGGCTCGAGCACGCCCCCGACGTGCCGGACAACCTCCTCGACACACTGTGGTCCGATCCGGATGCGTTGCTCGACGAGTCGGCGCTGATCAAGGACGGCGGCCGCTGCACCGTGCTCAAGTTCGAGCGGGGCGGGCGGCCGTGGATCCTCAAGCGGTACAACCTCCGCGGGCCGCTGCACACGGCGGCCCATTTCTGTCTGGAGTCTCGGGCTCGGCGGAACTGGGTGTTCGGGCACAGGCTGCTGGCGGCGGGAGTGCTCACGCCGCCGCCGATGGCCTGCCTCGAGCACTGCCTCGGGCCGCTGCGCACGCGGTCGTTTCTGCTGTCGCCGTTCGCGAACGGGACCGAGCTGCGGCGGGCGCTGCAATCGGCCGCGCCGCCGGCCGACCTGGATGAGTTGGCGCGCGAGTTCGAGCGCCTCTGGCGGAAGCTGGGAGAACTGCGGCTGAGTCATGGCGACATGAAGACGACGAATTTCCTCGTCACCCCGGAGCGGCGGCTGATGCTGATCGACCTGGACGGAATGCGGCATCACCGCCGGGACGGATCGCTGCGGCGCGCGCGGGCCCGCGACCGGGCGCGGTTCCTCCGCGACTGGGAGCACTCGCCGATCATCGCCGCAGCCTTCCGGCGGCGGATCGAGCGGAAGGAGGCGGCGTGAGGCTCGCCTTCTGCCTGTTCAAGTTCTTCCCCTTCGGGGGCTTGCAGCGGGACTTCCTCCGCGTGGCGGGCCTGTGCCGGCAGCGCGGGCACGAGATCGACGTGTTCACCATGGAGTGGGACGGCGACTGGCCCGAGGGGATGAATGTCACGCAGCTCCCGGCGCGGGGCATGTCGAACCATGCGCAGTGCCGGCGGTTCGCCGAGCAGGTCGCGGAGGCGCTGGCGCAACAGGAGTACGATGCGGTCGTCGGATTCAACAAGATGCCGGGGCTCGACGTGTATTTCGGCGGCGACCCGTGCTACAAGGCGATGTTCGCCCGCGGCAGCCAGGCCCTCCTCCGGTGGAGCGACCGCTATCGGACCTATTGCGAGTTCGAGGAGGCGGTGTTCGGCGCGCGGGCGACGACGCAGATTCTCCTGCTCAGCGAAGTCGAAAAGCCGAAATTCGAATCGTATTACGGGACCCCTGACGAGCGGTTTCACGTACTCCCGCCGGGGCTCGTCCCCGACCGCCTCGCCCCGCCGAACGCCGAGGAAGTCCGCGCCCGCACGCGCCGTCGGCACGGGCTGGTGGAGGACGACCTGCTGCTGATGATGATCGGCTCGGGCTTCCACACGAAGGGACTGGACCGGTCGTTGCGGGCGATCGCCCATCTGCCGGAGCGATTGCGGCGGCGGGCCCGGCTGTTCGTGATCGGGCGCGGGAAAACGGGGCCCTTTCTGCGGCTCGCGCGGCGATTGGGCGTGGCCGACCGGATCCACCTGCTGGGGGGCCGGCACGACGTGCTGCCTTTTCTCCTCGCGGCCGACTTGTTGCTCCATCCGTCCTATATGGAAAACACCGGTGGCGTGCTGATCGAGGCGATGGCCGCCGGGCTGCCGATTCTGGCCAGCGACGTGTGCGGCTATCGCGGCCACATCGAACGTGCGGAGGCGGGAATCCTCGTCCCCTCGCCGTTCCGGCAGCCGACGTTCGAGCACCTGCTCGAGGAGATGTTGACCTCGCCGCTCCGGGACCAATGGAAGCGGAACGGGCTCGATTACGTGGCCCGGACCGACGTCTTCAGCATGCACGGTCGCGCCGTCGAGTTGATCGAGCGGGCGGCCCGGAGGAGGTCCGCCGCGTGATGAAACTGCGACCCGAGCTGCGCCGGCATTTCAGCGAGGAATCGGCCTTCGACCGGTTGATCGCGCTCGACGGCGAGGTCTACCGCGACATGCCGGCCCGCCGCACGCTACGGTTCGCGGCGGGCGGCCGCTCGTACTTCATCAAGGTGCACTTCGGCGTCGGCTGGCGGGAGATCCTCAAGAACCTGCTGTGCTTCAAGCTGCCGGTGCTCGGGGCGCGGGACGAGTGGCGGGCCATCCGCCGCCTCGACGAGCTCGAAGTCCGCTCGATGAAGGTCGCGGGCTTCGGCGAGCGGGGCTGGAACCCGGCCCGCCGCCAGTCGTTCCTCGTCACCGAAGCCCTCGAGGACATGATCAGCCTCGAAGAACTCGCCCAGCACTGGCTGCGGCGTCCGCCGGCCGTCTCTCTCAAGCGGGCGGTGATCGAAAAGGTGGCGCACGTCGCGCGGACGCTGCACGAGAACGGCGTGAACCACCGCGACTTCTACACGTGCCACTTCCTGATCGACCCGCGGACGCTGGAGACCGTCCCGAGCATCGACAGCGTGCGGATGCACCTCATCGACCTGCACCGGGCGCACGTCCGCCGCCGCACGCCGCTGCGGTGGATCGTCAAGGACGTTTCCGGACTGTTCTTCTCCTGCATGGACGTCGGCCTGAGCCGGACCGACCTGTTGCGGTTCCTGCGCGTCTACCGCGGCCGATCGCTGCGGGCGACGCTGACCGATGACGTTCGATTCTGGCGGCGGATCGCCAGAAACGCCCTCGCGCTGTACCGCAAGGTGCACGGGCGACTGCCGCAACCGTCGATCACCGCGCTCGCCGAGGCAATGGCCGAGGAGCCGTCGTCCGGGCGGCAATCCGCACGGCCGCCGGTCGGCGAGCCTGCGGCCAATGCCCGTCGCGCCGCGTGATCGCCGCGGAACGATCGCGTTCGAGACAGCCGCGAGGTTCGTATCGGGGCGAGTTCCGGCGGTCGTTGACCGCCGGCTATCGGGGCTGTTCCGCGGCGGTCGTTGACCGCCGGCTGTCGGCTCGGCGCTCAATCCGCGACCGGCATCCGGATCCGCGGGGAACGCAGCGCCGACAACTCATCGAGCTCCCGGTCCGCGGCCCGCAGTTTCCCCTCGGCGGTGCGGTGCGTCATGATGACCAGCGGGACCACGGCCGGGCCCGCCGCTTCGCCGGGACCGCCGGCCTCGACGCGAGTCTCCAGATCCGTCTCCGCCGGCTCGCCGGACTCGTGCTGGATCAGCGAGGCGATGCTGATCCCATGCCGGCCCAGTACGTCGGCGATGTCCGCCAGCACGTGCGGCCGGTCTTCCACATGGAGCCGAAGGTAATATCTGCGGGCGACTTCGTTCGAGGACTGCACCGGCATGGGCGCGGCGCGGCGGACGTCCAAGCGCGGAAACGTCAACGCCGCCCGTCCGACCGCGACGTCGATCACATCGGCGACGACGGCGGAGGCCGTCGCCATGCCCCCGGCCCCGGGGCCGGAGTACCACGTCGTGCCGACCGCGTCCCCTTCCACGGCGATCATGTTGTACGCGCCGTCGATCTTGGCCAGCGGGCGGTCGTGGCGGACGAGCGTCGGTTGCACGTGCATCTCCAACTCCCCGTCCACGAGCTTCGCGACCGCGAGCAGCTTCACCGTATAGCCCAGCTCCCGCGCGTATTTCAGATCGGCCAATTCCAGCGTGTCGATCCCCTGCCGCGGAAACGCCGACAGCGGCACGCGCGTCCCGAACGCCAGCTCCGCGAGGATCACCAGCTTCTGGGCCGCATCGGTCCCGTCCACGTCCATCGACGGATCGGCCTCGGCGTACCCCCGCTGCTGGGCCTCCTGCAGGACTTCGCCATACGACCGGTCGCGGGCCAGCATCTCAGTCAGGATGAAATTGCTGGTCCCGTTGAGGATCGCTTCGATCGACGTGATCTGGTTGGCGGCGAGCGATTCGGCCAGGGTGGCGATGATCGGAATCCCGCCGGCGACCGCCGCCTCGAACGAGATCGACCGCCCCAGCTCGCGGGCCCGCGCGAACAGCTCCGGTCCCTGCTCGCAGAGGAGGGCCTTGTTCGCCGTGACCACGTCCTTGCCCGCCTCGAGCAGCCGCAGCATGATTTCCCGCGCCGGCTCGACCCCGCCGATCAAATGCACGGCGACGCCGACCTCGGGATCGCCGATCACCGACTCGACGTCGTCGGTGAGGATCCCTTCCGGCAGCGATACGCCACGCGGCTTCGACAGGTCGCGGACGACCGCCCGCCGGAGCACGACGGGCCGCCCCGCCCGCCGCGCGATCCGCTCGCGATGCTCCGTCAGAATCCGGGCGACGGCGGTGCCGACCGTCCCCATGCCGACGATCGCGACTCCGAGCGGAGACTGAGGATCTGTGTGGCACATAAGGCGGAAAGACGGTGAATCCCGGAAGGGAATTGCGGTTGACGGCTTGGACGCGTGAATCGGTCATCCTATCGGCGGCCGCGGATGGTGTCGATGGTCGAGAGTCGAGAGTTGAGAGGGTGAGAGTTCGGCCGCGAGCCGAATGCTCGCGCGTGCGGAGACGTTCGAGTGCCAGTTACTTCCAATAACGCGACCCCGTCATTCCCGCGCAGTGCCTGCCCCCAGCGACGGCGGGGGCGGGAATCCAGCCCGTCGTCCGCGCCGCCGCTGGATGCCCGCCTGCGCGGGCATGACGCGCCGTCGCGAACTTGGAACTACTGAGTGACATCGCGCCTCAAGAGATTGCGGCACACGTCCGGCTCTCTATAATCCGGGAACGCGACATCGGCGGGGAAGGACGCAAGACATGACATCCGGTCTCGATCGGCCGCTCCGCGTGGGGGCCGTCCGCTACCTCAATTCCAAGCCGCTCATCGAGGGGCTGTCCGAAGCCGCGCCCGGCGCTCGGCTCGTTCTGGATTATCCCAGCCGGCTCGCCGACGCCCTCGGCCGCGGCGAGCTCGACGTGGCGCTCGTCCCGTCCATCGTGTGCCTGCTCGAGGCGGACCACGAAATCGTTTCCGACGCCTGCGTGGCGGCGCGTGGGTCGGTGATGAGCGTCAAACTGTACTCGCGCGTCTCCCCCGGGGCGATTCGCACGCTGGCGCTCGACGAAGGCTCGCGGACCAGCGCCGCGCTGGCGCGGATCCTGCTCGCGGAACGCTTCGGCGTCCATCCGCAGCTCGAGCCGCTGCCGATGCGCCGCTCCACGCGGGACACCTCCGCCGACGCCGTGCTCCTCATCGGCGACCGCGCCATGCACCCGCCCGCGGAAGCGTTCCATACGACGTGGGACCTGGGCGAGGAATGGCTGGCGTGGACCGGCCTGCCGTTCGTGTTCGCGATGTGGGCCGCCCGTCCCTCGCTGGAGTCCAGCCTTCAGGCTGACGAATGCGCCGAGAGACGCTCCTCCCCAAACATCAGGCTGAAGCCTGGACTCCAACAGCCTGAATTCCAAACCCTCGCCGCCATCCTCTCCGCCGCGCGCGACCGCGGCGTCGCGAACGCGGAGCGGATCGCCCGCCGCGAAGCGCCGCTCCTGGGAATTTCCGAACGGACCGCGATCGACTATCTCACGCGGAACCTGCACTACCGGCTCGGCCCGGCGGAGCGGAGCGGGCTGCGGCTGTTTCATCAATTGGCACTCGAACTGGGACTGGCGCCCGAAGGTGTGGACCTTGTCTTCCGAGATCACGCCGCTGCTCGATAGGGCGGTCGCCGGCGTCCGCCTCACCCCCGCAGAGGGGCTGGCGCTCCTCGAATCGCACGACCTGATCGCGCTGGGGCGGGCGGCCGACGCCGTCACCCGCCGGCTGCACCCGGGGCCGTTCCGCACTTACAACATCGACCGCAACATCAATTACACGAACGCCTGCGCCGCCGTGTGCGATTTCTGCGCGTTCTATCGCCCGGTCGGACACGAGGAAGTCTACGTTCTCGAACGGGACGTGCTCCTCGAAAAGATCCAGGAAACGGTCGAGCTTGGCGGCGACCAGATCCTCATGCAGGGAGGGCTGCACCCCAAGTTGCCGCTCGAGTGGTACGAGGAACTGCTCCGGGACATCAAGCGGCACTTCCCGCAGGTGAACGTGCACGGCTTCAGCCCGCCGGAGATTCACCACTTCACGAAGATCAGCCAGCTCCCGCTCCGCACGGTGCTGGAACGCTTGCGGGAAGCGGGCCTCGGCAGCCTCCCCGGCGGCGGCGGCGAAATCCTCGTCGATCGCGTCCGGAAGCTGATCACCCGCGGGAAGGTGCTCACCGATGACTGGCTCAACGTCAACCGTGTGTGGCACGAGCTCGGCGGCCGCTCGACCGCCACGATGATGTTCGGCCACGTCGAAACGCTCGCCGAGCGGATCGAGCACCTCGACCGCCTGCGGCAACTGCAGGACGAGACCGGCGGGTTCACCGCCTACATCTGCTGGACGTTCCAGCCGCCGCGGGATCCGCCCTGGTTCGACAACCGCCGGGACGGGGTCGATATGACGCGCATCCAACCGGCTGGGGCGTTCGAGTATCTCAAGACGCAGGCGGTCTCGCGGCTGTATCTGGACAACATTCCCAACATCCAGTCGTCGTGGGTCACGCAGGGGGAGAAGATCGGCCAGCTCGCCCTGTTCTTCGGCGCGAACGACATGGGGAGCCTGATGATCGAGGAGAACGTCGTCGCCGAGGCGGGAACGGTCCACCACCTCACGCTCGACACGATCCGCCGCTGCATCGAGGAGGCGGGTTACATCCCGCGGCAGCGGAACGTGTTTTACGAGTACATCGACGAGGTGTATTCGTCACGCTCCGCGTGACGAGCTCCTCACGCGGAGCGTGAGGAGTACACTCGAGCGGTGCATCCTTCCGCTTTCTGAGCTACACTGGTTGCACGGAGGAAACGCGCCGCCCGCCGACGTTCCTGCGCGAGCGGTCGGGCCGGCGCTTCGGGTTCGGGCGGTTGCGCGGCGCGTGCCGGGCGGAGAGGCGACTGGAACGGACTTCTCGGTCATGATTCACGTCCGGAACCTCGCCAAGTCCTTTCCCGATTTGCGCCGCGGAAGCGTCGCCGCCCTCCACCCCGTGACCTTCGAGGTCCGTCCCGGCGAGATCTACGGGCTGCTCGGTCCCAACGGCGCCGGCAAGACCACCTGCCTGCGGATCCTCAGCACCGTGCTCAAGCCGACCGGCGGCGCCGCCACCGTCGCCGGCTACGACGTTCGCACGCAGCCCGCCGAGGTCCGGGCCCGCATTGGTTTCATGTCCGGCAACACCGGCATCTACGACCGCATGACCGCCGCCGAAATGGTCGAATACTTCGGCCGTCTGTACGGGCTCGACGAAGACCGGCTTCGGCAGCGGGTCGATGAGATTTTCGAGATGCTGCAAATGAACGAGATCCGCGACCTGCTCGGCTCGAAGATGTCCACCGGCATGAAGCAGAAGGTCTCGATCGCCCGGACGATCGTCCACGACCCGCCCGTCCTGATCTTCGACGAGCCGACCTCCGGGCTGGACGTGCTCGTCGCCCGCGCCGTGCAGCAGGCGATCGCCGCTCTCCGCGATCAGGGGAAGTGCATCATCTTCTCCACGCACATCATGCGCGAGGTCGAGAAGCTGTGCGACCGCGTGGGGATCATCCATCGCGGCCGGATCCTCGCCGAAGGGGCCCTCCCCGAACTCGAGGACCGCTACGGCGAACCCGACATGGAGGAGCTGTTCTTCGAGCTGATCTCGCGGCACGATCGGGAACTGGCGGAGCAGACGGCATGACCTGGAGAAACGTCCGCCTGATCCTGCTCCGCGAGGTCCGCGACCAGTCGCGCGATCGCCGGACGCTGTTCATGATCGCCATTCTCCCCCTGCTCCTGTACCCGGGGCTGGGGATCGGGATGGTGCAGATGACGGTGCTGTTCTCGGAACAGCCGCGGACCGTCGTCGTACTCGGCGCGGAGCACCTGCCGAGCGACCCGCCGCTGTTGCAAGGGGACGGGATCAATCCCGCCTGGTTCGAGGACGAGAGCGACGCCCGCACGCTGGCGGTCGTCACCGACTTGCCGCGCTCGCCGAACGGCGACGACGCGGAGGATCCCGCCGACTCCGGCCGCGACCAGGCCGCCGCGCGCGCCGCCGCGCTGCTGGCCGAGGCGCGGCCGATGCGCGCGCCCGTCCGCGAGCGGCAGGCGATCCGCGAGAACATCTCCCGCGCCGAGAAGTCATTGTCCGAGCTGGAAGACCGCCGCGCCGCCGCGGAACAGGCCCGCCGGGCGGCGGCGGAGCAGGACGCCGAGGCGACCCGCGTTCACGAGGGGGAGGTCGAACGGATCAAACGGGAGATGGCCGAGCTGAGCGGCCGGATCCAGGGATGGAAGAAGGATCTCGACCCGATCGAAGAGAAGATCAGCGAGTTGTTCGCGAAAACCGGAATCCAGGTGCTGATCGTCGTCCCCGACGGGTTCCAGCAGAAGATCGCCCACGTCAACGAGAAGCTCAAGCGGCGGACGCTGGACGCCGCCGACGAGGAAGACTACTACAGCGGCCCGACCTCGATCGCCAACCGGGCCGACGAGAAGTCGCTGATCGCCTACACCCGCGTGAAGAAGGCGATCGAGCGGTGGGAGCGGCGGATTCTGGAGCAGCGGCTGTCGTATGCCGACTTGCCGTCGACCGTGGCGATGCCGGTCAACGCCGACCCGATCGACGTGGCCCGCAAGGAGCAGCTCTCGGCGAACGTGTGGAGCAAGCTGTTCCCCGCGCTGCTGATCATCATGGCGGTCACCGGGGCGTTCTATCCCGCGGTGGACCTCGCCGCCGGCGAGAAGGAGCGGGGGACGATGGAGACGCTGCTCATCTGCCCCGCGTCGCGGACCGAAATCGTCGTGGGCAAGTTCCTCACCGTGATGCTGTTCAGCATGTCCACGGCCCTGCTGAACCTGTTGAGCATGGGGCTGACGGGGAAGTACATGGCGTCGATGGCGGGGGGGGGCGCCATCTCGCGGATGGGAGACCTCACGTTTCCGGGGTTCGGCTCGCTGGCCTGGGTGATCGTGCTGCTGATTCCGCTGGCGGCGCTGTTCAGCGCGCTGTGCCTGGCGCTCGCGACCTTCGCCCGCAGCAGTAAGGAGGGGCAGTACTACCTCACCCCGCTGTTGATGGTCACGCTGGGGCTGACGGTGTTCTGCCTCTCGCCGGGAATCGAGATCACCCCGTTCTACAGCATCATGCCGATCGTCGGCCCGGCCCTTCTGCTCCGCGAGCTGCTCGCGCCCTCGGGCGGCTCGCAGCCCTTGATCTACGCCATCCCGGTGCTGGCGACGAGCATCGGCTACAGCCTGCTCGCGTTGTGGTGGGCGATCGACCAGTTCGCCCGCGAGGACGTCCTGTTCCGCGAAGCGGAGCGGTTCGAGCTCGGCCTGTGGATCCGGCACCTGCTCCGCGACAAGGACCCCGTCCCGAGTTTCACCGAGGCCGGGTTCTGCTTCGTGCTGATCATGCTCCTGCAGTTCGCCGCGTTCAAGATCCTCCACGCTGCGACCGTCGCCGGCGTGGACATGCTGCGGCTGATGATGATCCAGCAGCTCGTGATCATCGCCACGCCCGCCTTGTTGATGGGGGTGATGCTCACCACGAGCCCGCGGCGGACGTTCCGGCTGCGGATGCCTTCACTCGGCATGCTGGCGATCGCGGCGGCGCTGCCGTTCGTGCTGCACCCGTTGTCGTTCGAGCTGCAGGCGAGCCTGAGCTGGTTCTTCCCGCCGCTGCCGGCCGAGATCGCGCGGACGCTGAAGCTCGCGACCGGGAACGCGAGCCTGTGGCTCGTGCTGCTGGCGTTCGCGGTGGCGCCGGCGATCTGCGAGGAGGTCGCGTTCCGGGGCTTCATCCTCAGCGGGTTCCACAGCACCCGCCGCACCTGGCTCGCGCTCGCGCTCTCCAGCCTGACGTTCGGCGTGATGCACATGATCCCGCAGCAGGTGTTCAACGCCTCGCTGCTGGGACTGGTGCTGGGGCTGATCGCGCTGCGGAGCGGCAGCCTGGTCCCCGCGATCTTGTTCCACTTCCTGTTCAACGCGCTCGCCGTCCTGCACGGGCGAGTCGGGGCGGAAGGGGCCGCGCTCCCCGACTGGCTGCAGGAAGGCCCCGCCACGTGGTTCGTGCGGCTGTCGCACCAGACGGTCCGTTATCAATGGCCGACGCTCGTGCTGGCGGCGCTCGCGGCGATCGTCCTGCTCCGCATTCTGGTAAAGCCGGGAACTCGGGCGGACGAAGCGCCCGCCCCGCCGGTCCCGCCGGCCGGCGCGTCCGACGCGCGGCGCACGGCCGGCAAGCCCCCCGTCGCGGTCGGTTGACCGAAACGTTCAAGCACCGCACCGTAGCCCGCTGCGCAAGCAAGGGAACGATCGGTGCGGGCGCTGCCAGGGAGCATCGCCAGCCCTTGCGGCGATTCTCCCTCGCTAGCGCGTTTTGATGTTGCGCTATTTTCGACTTTCAACCAGTGCGGGAAGATTTGCCGGCGATTGGTGGCCGGGCCGCATTTGCGCGTCATGCCCGCGAAGGCGGGCATCCAGAGCCGCGCGGACGGCGAACGCACTGGATTCCCGCCTTCGCGGGAATGACGGCATCGCCGCTCACGAAATAGCGCAACATCAAAACTAGCGCGTCGGGCTATGATGCCTTCGCACCTTCCGTCAAGAATGAATCGATCGCCACGGCCCCCCTCCTCATGCCAGCCGACGCCCATTCTCCCGTGCGCTACCGCGCCCGCTGGGTGTTCCCGGTCGTCGCGGACCCGATCCGCGACGGCGTCGTCGAGATCCGCGGCGGGACGATCGTCGCCGTCGGCCCGGCGCGGGGCGGCGGACCGGCGATCGACCTCGGCGACGCGGCGCTCGTTCCCGGCCTCGTCAACGCGCACACGCACCTTGAATTCAGCGACTTCGCGGCGCCCATCGCCCCCGCGCAACCTTTCGCCGACTGGATCCGCGCCGTCCGCGCCGCGCGGACCGGACGAACGATGGACGCGGCGGACGCGATCGCCCGAGGACTCGCCGAATCGGCCGCGGCCGGCACCGCCCTTGTCGGAGAGATCGCGACCGGTGGCTGGGAGGCGGCAGATGTCGGAGTTGGCGAATCCGTAGGGTGGGCTGTGCCCACCAACCATGCGGATGCGGTTTCCGTTACGCCTTGGTGGGCACAGCCCACCCTACATTCGAATCAGAGGTCGGAGGTCGGAGATCGCTCGCCCTCGTCTCCGCGCGCGGTCGTGTTCCGCGAGCTGATCGGTCCCGCGGCGGAGCGGGTCGCTCCGCAGGTCGCGCTCGCCCGCGAGCACCTGGCGCGATTCGCCGAGGATGCTTCGGCACGAACCCGCGCGGGTCTCAGCCCGCACGCCCCCTACAGCGTTCATCCCGACTTGTTCGAGAAGATCGTGGCGCTCGCGGAACGGGAGCGCGCGCCCCTCGCCATGCACCTCGCCGAGACGGAAGCCGAGCTCGAGTTCCTCGACCGCGGGACCGGACCTCTGGCGGACATGCTCCGCGAGTTCGGCTTCCCGCCGGAGGCGCTCCGACCGCGACGCGCGCGGCCGCTCGATTATCTGCGCGGCCTGGCGCGCTGCGAACGCGCGCTCGTCGTGCACGGCAACTACCTGTCGCGCGAGGAGATCGAGTTCGTCGCCGCGAACGATTCGCTCGCGGTGGTCTATTGCCCGCGAACGCATGCCTTCTTCGGCCACGCGGAGCACCCGTGGCGGGAGATCCTCCGCCGCGGGGGGCGCATCGCCCTCGGGACCGACAGCCGGGCCTCGAACCCGGATCTCTCGTTGTGGAACGAGCTGCTGTTCCTCCGCGCGCGGTTTCCCGAATTCGATCCGCGCGCGCTGCTCGCGCTGGGAACGCTCCGCGGGGCGGAGGCGCTGGGCGACGGCTCCTGCGGCGCGATCGCCCCCGGCCGCCGCGGCGACCTGGCGGTGATCGCGTCGCCCGACTTTTCCGGCGACCCGTGGGAGGCGCTGTTCCAGCCGCAAGCCCGCGTCGCGTGTCGATTGCATTCGGAAGTCGATCGGCTACGCTAAGGGACCGCCGCGCAATGCCCCGCAGTCACCGACGGACCGATCCGCTTTCATGCCGGACGCCATGCTTTCCTTCACCGCCGGTTCCGGCAATGTTCGTTCTCTGTCCGCCGCGTCGGAGGCCGAGTTTCTGCGGGGGATCCGCTGGGAGCGCCGCGCGGACGCGGCGTTGAAGCGTGCGGCGAGCGACGGGGACGCCGCCGCGTTTGCGCGCCGGCTGCGGAAACGTCGGCTCGCAGGGAGCGGAAATCCCGCAGCGCGCGGAAAGAAGCGGGAGTGGCCGGCATTGTGGTCGCTTCCCGCATTTTCGCTCGACGTGCCAATGCGCGAATTGGTCGAGGCGTTGAGGGGGCTCGATCGCCCGCGGCGGGTTCGCCGGCACATCGGGGCGAAGCGCCGCGCCGGCGGGAATGGGGCCGCGGACGCATCGACTTCGCGCGAATCGACGGTCGCCGGCTGGATCGCCGCCGCGCCGGAGCGCGGGTGGGACGATCCGTTCGAGCTGTTGTGCCTGTTCGACGCGCTCGCCCTCGCCGGCCGCGAGCTGCCGTCCGCGGACTTGTGGGCGACCTGGCGGCGGGCCGCCGCGGGAAGCGCGGCGTTGTTGTCCGCGCTCGACGCGGAGTCGGGCTGTGCGGCCGCCCCGGACTTGCGGCTGTTGGTCGCCGGCGAGCTGCGCTGGAAGGCGGGGCTGCTGTTCGAGGGCGTTCACGGCGCCCGCGACTTGCGCGATCGGGGGCGCGAAACGCTGGGAGCAGCGCTGCTCGAAGGGACCGACACCGACGGCATCCCCAACGCCGAGCTGATCGACCGCCTCGCGCTCTGGCTCGCGCCGCTCGTGCGGTCCGCGGAGTGGGGCCGGCGGTTCGATTCGCCGCTGTGGAACGACGAGCAGGCCGAGCGGTTCCGCGATCTGGTCGGCACGGTCGCTCCGCTGTGCCGGGCCGATGGGCGGCTGGCGCTCGCCAACGGCTCGGCCATCGACGCGGTCCCGTTGTTGATGGCCGCGACGCGGCTCGCCGGCTGGAAGAAGAAGTCCCGTCCCCACGACCTTCTGACGGCGGTGGAGAAGGCGTCGCGGAAGCGGAAGCCGGTCGCCGAGACGAACGGCCGCCAGCGGGCCGCGGCGAAGAAGCCGCCGGTCGCGCAGTCCGACTGGGCGCGGCTGGCCTGCCTGCGGAGCGACTGGTCGCCGGCGGCGGACGCGCTCGTGCTCGCCCACCACCGCCCGGCGCCGCTGCTCGAGCTGACGGCGCGGGGCGTCCCGCTGTTGCAGGGCGAGTGGGAAATCTCCGCGTCGTTCGACGGCCGGGCGATCGCGCTCGCCGACGAGTGGGATTGCAGTTGCTGGCATTCCGATCCCGACGCCGACTTCATCGAGCTGCAGATGGAGCTGGACGGGGGGCTGCGGATCGAGCGGCAGGCGCTTCTCTCGCGGGACGACCACTGGCTGCTGCTCGCCGACAGCGTCGCCGGCGCGGGGGACGCGCGGATCGACTATGCCGCCCGCATTCCGCTGGCGGCGGACGTCGCGGGGCGGGGCGAGCGCGAGACGCGCGCCTGCCGGCTCGCGGCGGGGAGCGCCGCCGCCCGGGCGTTCCCGCTGGCGCTGCCTCAGGACCGCGCGCACGGCACGGCGGGCGCCTTCGAGGCGGTCGAGGGGGGGCTGGCGTTGCGGCTGTCGGCGATCGGCGGCCTGTTCGCGCCGCTGCTCATCGACTGGTCCCCGCGACGCAGGAACAGCCGTGTCGACTGGCGGACGCTGACCGTCACCGAGAACGGCCGCGTGCTTCGCGCGGCGGAGGCGGCGGGGCACCGCATCCGCCTCGGCAACCAGCAGCTCCTCGTGTACCACAGCCTGCGGAAGGGGAGCTGGACGCGGGCGGTGCTCGGCCATCACACCGCGCAGGAAACGGTCATCGGCCGCTTCGACAGCGACGGCGCCGTCGACCCGATCCTGCTGGTGGAATAGGCGAGCGGGGCGGCGTCAGCCCCCCGGTATCCGACGCGACCCATGCGCTCCGACCCCATGCGCTCGAATTTCGTCGTTCGACGATTGCTCGCGGTGAGTCGCGCCACGCGCCGGGGGGCTTACGCCGCCCCGCTCGCCTAGAGGAGCTCGTGCAGCGGCTCGATGCCTTCGTCCACGAGGTATTGCGGGACGCCCGAGCTGTCGAACACGCGGCGGCTCTGCGCGTCGAGGCCGATGTTGTGGTACAGCGTGGCGAACACCTCCTGGAACTTGACCGGCCGCTCGACGGCCTCCTCGGCGTAGCGGTTCGTCTTGCCGATTACCTGCCCGGTGCGCATTCCGCCGCCGGCGAGCATCGCGCAGCTCACCCTGGGCCAATGGTCGCGGCTGGCCTGCTTGTTGATCTTGGGAGTGCGGCCGAACTCGCCCCACAGCACGACCGAGACGTCGTCGGCGAGGCCGCGCTCGTGCAGGTCTTGGACGAGGGCCGACATGCCCTGGTCGAGCATCGGGAACTCGACGCGGGACATGGGGAAGTTCATGCCGTCGGGCCCGTGCCAGTCCCAGCGGCTGTAGTTCAGCGTGACGACGCGGGCGCCGGCCTCGACGAGCCGGCGGGCGACGCAGAAGTTCTCGATCATCCGCGGCGCGCCGTCCCGCTGGAACTTCTCGTCGCTCGTCCCGTAGCGGGCGACGATCTCGGGATCCTCCTTCGAGAGGTCGAGCGCGTCGGCGAGCTTCGACGAGGTGAGGATCCCCAGCGCCTGCTGACCGTAAACGTCCAGTCCTTCCATCGCCCGCGAGTGGTCGATGTCGCGACGCAAATTGTCGAATGCGGAAAGCAGCTCGTTGCGATCGCGCAGCCGTTCGAGCGTGATCCCCTTGAGGGTCATCCCTTCGGGCCGCTTCCGCACCTCGCGGCTCACGAGATTGAAGGGCGAGTTCCGCACGCCGAGGAACCCTCCGTCCTGCAACTCGCCCCATCTCCGCTCGCCGGTGGGATACATCAGGCCGACGTTCGGCGGGACCGCCTGGTCGACGTTCCCCTGGAAGTGGGAGACCCACGAGCCCATCATCGGCCAGCCGCCGGGGGGCGTCCGCTCCTGCCGCCTGCGGCCCGTCATGCATTGAAAGGCGCTGTGGTCGCCGTCGGCGTCGCAGATGCTGCGGATGGGGACGAACTTGTCCATCATCGCGGCCATCCGCGGAAACAGCTCGTTGATCTCGATCCCCGCCACGTTGGTCGGGATCGGGCGGAACTCGCCGCGGATCTCGGCGGGGGCGTCGGGCTTCAAGTCCCACAGGTCGATGTGCGACGGCCCGCCGGGCATGAAGATGTTGATGATCGCCTTGTGGCTGGAACCGGTCCCGGCCTCCGCCTCGGCCCGCAGGATCTGCGGCAGCGAGAGGCCGCCCAAGGCCATTCCGCCGACTTTGAGAAAGTTCCGCCGCGACACGCCGTCGCACAGCCGTTGCGAACGCCGATCGAACGATTGGCCGAGGATGTCGAGCATGGCTTCTTCATTCCCTTCGTCGAAGGCGATAGCGAGGTGCGAAGCGAGACTTCATCCGCCGACTCGTGACTGCTCGACAGAATACCGTCCACCGAGAACATAAGCAAGATTGGATGGATCGTCCAAGATCCATTCCCGGCTACAGCAACTCCTTGATTGGCCGCGGATCGTCCAGAAGATGGATCGGCCGTCCGGTGTGGTCGGAAAGCGTCGTCTGCGCGGGGTCGATGCCGAGTACGCGATAGATCGTCGCCAGAACGTTTTGCGGAGTGTACGGTACGCCGACGGGCAGGCTCGCGCGCTTGTCCGTCTGGCCGATGACCTGCCCCATCCGCAATCCCCCGCCGGAGACGAGGGTGAACCCGGCTTGGACCCAATGATCGCGGCCATCGGTTTTCGCGCCGTTGCCCGTCGACTGGCCGACCCTGGGGGTGCGGCCCATCTCCCCTCCGATGACGACCAGCACGTCGCGATCCATTCCCCGCTCGGCCAGGTCGGTGATCAGCGCGTGGATCGCGCGGTCCAGCCGGGGCAGGATATCCCGCAGACAGGTGAAATTCGCTTCGTGCGTGTCCCAGCCGAATCGGCAGGCGGCGGTGGCGCCGGATTGTCCGAACGTCAGCGTGACCACCGGGACGCCGGCCTCCACCAATCGCCGGGCGCGCAGGAACCGCAGCGCTTCACCGGTCCCGTACTTCGCACGGACACCCTCGGGTTCCCGTTCGACGTCGAAGGCGTCGCGGGCGCGAGGGCTGACGATCATGCTCAGGGCCTGGGCCGTGAAAGCATCCATGGTTCCCATTTCGCCGCGTGGATCTTCGGCCGCACGGCGGAATTGGTCGAACTCGTCGAGCAGAGTGCGACGATCCCGCAACCGGTCCGGCGTGATGCCCCGCGCCAGGGCCATCGTCTCGTACTTGTCCCCCGGCACGAAGGGTTTGTGCGCCATTCCCAGGTACGCCGGGCCGTTCAATCGCGCTCCACCCACCATCTTGTCGAGTGCGACGTAGGTCGGCAGTTCCCCTGGACCGTCTTCGCTTTGCAGTTTGCTGATCACGGATCCGAGGTCCGGACGCGCGGCGGGCGTGGACTCGGTCGGCTTGCGGAATCCGGACAGCCACTCCACCGGGTCGTGAAAATTCGGATTGAACTTCATGTTGCGGATCAACGCCAGCCTGTCGGCGATCCGCGCCTGCATCGGCATCAATTCGCAGATATCGAACCCCGGCACGTTCGTGCGGATCGGTTGAAACTCTCCCCGGTAGTCGACCGGAGCCTCGGGCTTCAAATCGTAGGTGTCGATATGGCTGGGACCACCGAAGAGGTAAACCATGATCACCGATTTCGGCAGCCGCACAGGACTTGCCGCAGCGTTGCCCGCCGCTCGAAGCCGCAACAAGTCGGGGAGCGCCATCCCGCCGAGGGCCATCCCGCCGATCTTCAGAAATTTCCGCCGCGACACGCCGTCGCGCAGCCGGTGCGAACGCCGATCGAAGGATTGGTCGAGAACGTCGAGCATGGAAACCTCGTTGGGCAGTAGGCAGTAGGCAGTTTGCAGGACAATTGGCCACTGACAACGGACGTCGGACGAACTCACAATTCCGCGATCGGTTCTCCCTCATCCAGCAAGAACTGCGGGCGGCCTGTCGGGTCGGTGACGGTCGTCTTTTGCGGGTCGATGCCGAGTTTTCGGTACACGGTCGCGAAGATGTCCTTGTGCGTCACGGGGCGCTCGGTCGCGGTCGCCGCGAGGCGGTCGGTCGCGCCGATCACCTGGCCCACCTTCAACCCCCCTCCCGCGAGGATCGCCGGAGCGACCTGCGGCCAGTGATCGCGGCCGGCGTTGTTGTTGATTTTCGGCGTGCGGCCGAACTCCCCCCAGCAGACGATCGACACGTCGTCGAGCAGCCCCCGCTCTTCGAGATCCGCCACGAGCGCGGAGAGGCCGTGATCGAACAGCGGCAGGATCTGCCGCATCCGCCGGAAATTGTTGCCGTGCGTGTCGAAGTCGCTGATCGACAGGCTCACGACCCGCACGCCGGCCTCGATCAGCCGTCGCGCCAGCAGGAACTTGAGCGTCGCGTTGGGGCGGTCGTTGTAGCGGAACCAGTCGGCGGTCTCGCGGACGCCGGAGGCGTACCGGGCGAGCTCGGCTTCTGGAACGCGCGACAGGTCGAGCGCTTCGGCGAACCGGCCGGAGGTGAGGATCGACACCGCCTGCCTCGAGAAGCTGTCCATCGCGTCCATCATCCCGCTGGCATCGACATCGCGGCGAAGCTGGTCCAGTCCCCGCATCAGCGAGTTGCGGTCCTCGAGCCGTCCCGGATCGAGCGACTCGTTCAGCACGAGGCTCACCCGGTGCTCGGCCCCCTTGCGGGACAGCTCTCCGACCATTCCCGGCTCGAGCGGGCGGGCGAACAGTTCGTCGAGATCGGGACGGAACGGCTTGAACGTCGGGCCGAGAAAGCCTGGCCGGGCGCTGTCCCGCACGAGCGCCCGCCCCTGCATCAGATCGACGAACGGCGGCGCGACGTCGGTCGAACGGCCGGCGAGCTTCGCCACGACGGAACCCATCGCCGGCCGGCCGCCGAACGAGGCGAGATCCTGCGAGCGGAACCCGGTCTGGCACTGGAATGCGTCGTGCGCCCCCGCCGAGTTCACCAGCGAGCGGACCCACGCGAAGCGGTCCGCCATCGCCGCCAGCCGAGGAAGCAGCTCACAGATTCGAAAGCCCGCCAGGCTCGTGTCGATCGGGGCGAACTCCCCGCGGATCTCGACCGGAGCGGCGGGCTTCAGGTCGATCATGTCCTGCTGCGGCGGCCCGCCGTCGAGGTGGACCAGGATCACCGACTTCCGCGAGGCGGTCGCGCCGGTCGCCGCTTCCGCCCGCAGCAGGTCGGCCAGAGTCAACCCGCCGAAGGCCGCCCCGCCGACTTCGAGGAATGCGCGGCGGGACAGTCGCCGGTGGGCTGGGGAAGAGTCGGGCCGCATGAAACGCCTCGGTCCGGGGAATTCGGGACTGCCGGTGCCGGGATAGCCACTCAAGGATAACCGATTCCCGATGGATCGGCAAGATTTGATGGATTCATGAGCCGCCATCCCGCCGCTGCCGGTAGTATTTCAACCCCGGAAAGAAGAAGCACGCCGCCGAGACGAGGCCGAACAGCGTGATCGACAGGTCCGGCAGCCCGCTGCTGCGCCACAAAGCCATCCCGAGCCCGGTCGCGAACAGCGCGGCCGCTTCCAGGTAGAACCGGCCCGAGAGGATCCCCGCCTTGACCAGGAACACCATCCCGCTCACCAGCCCCAGCACGGGGGAGAGGGCGAGCACGTTCAAGCCGAGCGCCGCCTCGACGAAGAACAACAGCACGCTCGACGCCACGCTTCCCGCCCAGACGTGGGCGATCTGCCGCTCGACGAACGTCACCGGACCGCTGCGCCGCCGTAGTTCCCAGAAGATCCCCGCCCACACCGCCAGCCCGACTCCCCACAGCCCCACGTAGGGCCAGCGGGAGGCGACCCCCGCGAGCTGCATGCCGTTCGTGACGAGGCACAGCACGAGCAGCACGAGGCTGTGCCACATCCACAGCACGCCCCAGTTCTCGAGCACCGTCGCGTGGTGCGTCTCGCGGAACGCCCGGTCCAGGATGTCCGAAAACCGCGACGAGCGGGCCGCGACCGGCTCCCCCGCGAGGTATGCCTCCAGGTCGTCCCCGAGCGCGTCGGCGTTCGGATAGCGCAAGTCGGCCGGCTTCTGCAAACACTTCAGCACGATCATCTCCAGGTCGGGCGCGATGTGCCGGTCGAGCACCCGCGGCGGAACGGGATCCTCCTCGAGCACCGCGA
Organism: Planctomycetales bacterium; assembly: GCA_040877365.1. GTDB lineage: Bacteria > Planctomycetota > Planctomycetia > Planctomycetales > Planctomycetaceae > JBBDNT01. The sequence continues at coordinate 18,142 of JBBDNU010000028.1, read as the reverse complement.
GCACGGTCCCGGCCGGCGTCGGCGCCTGAAAGGGGGGCCGCCCGCAGAGCATCGCGTACAGCACCGCCCCCAGCGAGTACACGTCGCTCGCCGGGCCGAGATGGCCGCGGTCGCCGCGCGCCTGCTCGGGGGCCATGTAGGCCGGCGTGCCGAGGATCGCCCCGGTCCGCGTGGGGCAGACATCCTTGTCTGCCCCGCTCTGCGATCGGGCCGTTGAACCGGCGGCAGGCTGGAAAGCCTGCCCCACGACGTAGGACGGATCGGTGATCCGTCCCACGAGGCCGAAGTCGGTCACGTAGGGGACGCCCGCTTCGTCGATGAGGATGTTCGACGGCTTGAGGTCGCGGTGCAGCAGCCCCCGGCGATGCGCCTCGGTGATCGCCCGGCAGACCGGGACCATCAGCGCGACCGCCTCGCGCGGGGGGAGCGGCCCCTCCGCCAGGCGACGGGCGAGCGTCGTCCCCGCGACGTGCTTCATGCTGAAGAACGGCAGCCCCTCCCAGCTTCCGACTTCATAGACCGGCACGACGTGCGGATGGTCGAGCCCCGCCGCCGCCTCCGCCTCGCGTCGAAACCGCTCCAGGTCCTCCGGCGACGCCAGATCGCCGCGGAGGACCATCTTGAGAGCGACGACGCGGCCGAGACTCGGCTGTCGCGCCCGATACACGACCCCCATTCCCCCGCGCCCCAGCTCTTCGAGCAATTCGTATTCGCCGATGCGGCGGGGCATCTCGCGCGGGGCGGCGGGGGGCGCCGGATCGGGTGCTTCGAGGGCGGACAGCGACGCCTCCGCGAAGTCCTCGGCGATTTGCACCGTCCCCCACAGCTCGCGCAGATCGCGCTCGAGCTCCGCGTCTCCCGCGGCGGCCTCGCGCACGTCGACCCGCTCCCCGCGACGCACGCGCGCCAGCAACTCCTCGACGAGAGCCACGAGGCGGGCGTCGCGATCGTGGTGGGATGGATCGGCCATGCGCGTGACGATCATGGATCCGGCGGTCGCGAGCCGTCAAGAGACGTGTCTGCGGGGTTCCGAGAAGCGGCGGTTGGCAAGCGTCAGCGGTTCGGGTAGCTTCGGCCCCGTCGATATTCCGCAAGGGATCCGCATGGAATCGCTGTCGCACCACGACGTCGCCGTGATGCTGGTCTCGCTGGGCGCGCTGCTCGCGGTGGCGCGGGTTCTGGGCGAGATCGCGCAGTGGCTGCACCAACCGGCGGTGGTGGGGGAGATCCTCGCGGGGATCCTCCTCGGGCCGACGGTGTTCGGAGCGCTCGCGCCCGAGTGGCAAGGGGCGCTCTTCCCGAGTTCGGGACCGGTCGCCCTCGTTCTCGGCGGTCTGACGACGCTCGCGATCACGCTGTTCCTGCTCGTCGCCGGGATGGAGGTGGACCTGTCCACGGCCTGGAAGCAGGGAACGACCGCTCTGAAAGTGGCGGTCGTGGGAATGGCCGTCCCCTTCGCGATCGGGTTCGCGGCCGCATGGACCGTGCCGCGGGCCATGGGGGTCCACGCGGGGGCCGACCCGCTGATCTTCTCCCTGTTCTTCGCGACGGCCCTCTCGATCTCGGCCTTGCCGGTGATCGCCAAGACGCTGATGGACCTCAACCTGTACCGCAGCGACCTGGGCATGGTCATCGTCAGCGCGGCGGTCATCAACGACCTCGTGGGCTGGCTGGTGTTCGCGATCATCCTGGGGATGCTGGGGCCGGGGGCCGGGCAGGAAGCGCGGATCGCCGTCACGATCGTGCTCACGCTCGCGTTCGCGGCGACGATGCTCACGGCGGGGCGGTGGCTGCTGCACCGCGCGCTCCCCTACGTGCAGGCGCACACCCGCTGGCCCGGTGGCGTGTTGAGCTTCGCCCTCGCGCTGGCGCTGTTCGGCGCGGCGTGCACGGAATGGATCGGGATCCATGCGATCTTCGGCGCGTTCCTGGTCGGCGTCGCGATCGGCGACTCGTCGCACCTTCGCGAGCAGACGCGAATGACGATCGACTCCTTCGTCTCGTTCTTCTTCGCGCCGCTGTTCTTCGCGAGCATCGGGCTGCGGGTGGATTTCGCGACGAGCTTCGACGCCACGCTGGTGCTGACGATCCTCGTCGTCGCCTGCGCCGGGAAGCTCCTGGGCTGCGGGCTCGGCGCCGCGTGGGGCGGGATGTCGCGCCGCGACGCATGGGCCGTGGGTTTCGGCATGAACGCGCGGGGGGCGATGGAGATCATCCTCGGGCTGTTGGCCTTGGAGGCGGGAATGATCCGCGAGCGGCTGTTCGTCGCCCTCGTGCTGATGGCGCTCGTCACCTCGATGCTCGGCGGGCCGATGCTGCAGTTCGTGCTCGGCCGCCGCAAGCCGCGGCGGATCGGCGACTTCCTCGCGGCGCGGCGCTTCATTCCGCGGCTGGAGAGCGCGACCGGCCGGGAGGCCATCCGCGAACTGGCGGCCGCCGCCTGCGCCGGCGGGAGCTGCGGCGCGGCGGCGGCGGGGGAGGCGGTGTGGGAGCGCGAGCAAACGATGCACACCGGCATCGGCGACGGGATCGCCGTCCCCCGCGCGCGGCTCGCGGGCCTCGGGGCGCCCCTTGTGGCGGTCGGGATGTCCGAGGCCGGGATCGATTTCGACGCGCCGGACGGCGAGCCGGCGCACCTCGTGTTCCTGGTCCTCACGCCCGTCGAGGACGACGGCGCGCAACTCGAGATCCTGTCCGAGATCGCCCGGCTGTTCCGCGACCGCGCCCGCCTGGAGCGCGCCCGGCGGGCCCGCACGCTGACCGAGTTCCTCGCGGCCCTCAAGAGCGAACCGCCCCGCGCGGGAGGGCCGGAACCGGAAACCGCCTGACCTTGTGCGAGTCGCCGTGCCGCCCGTCGGCCATATTGGCCCGGCGCGCCAGCGAGGGAGAATCGCCAAACCGGCCAGTGAGACTGGGAGCGGGCCCGCCGCGCGCCGCGTCTCCCTGGTTTGCGCTGCGGGCTGGTGTGCCACGCGGAGCGACTCGAGTTGCCCTCACGAGGCCGCGCGCTCCGGCTGCGGGGCGCGGCGCTCCTCGACGGCAGGCGCGGTGCGGAAGCTCGCCCCGTTCGCCCGCCGCACGGGGCGGTCGGAACGAAACCGGCCGTGCAGGGACGACCAGTCGATCACGAGCGAGCCGCCCGTCGCCTCGTGGCTGCGGGCCCAGGTCATCAGCAGGTCCAGACAGGCGTGGTCGATGTAATCGAGGTGCTCGAAGTCGATGTGCAACTCCGAGTTGGCGGGGACCTTCTCGAGCGCGACGGCCAGCTTCGGCAGCCGGACGAAAGTCGCCGCACCTGAAAGCGTCAGCACGGTTCGCCGCTCGCCGGGTTTCGTCGCCAGGCGGACCTTGAGCCGCGAAAACGTGTGGAGCAGCTTGAGGCCCGACAGGGCGATTCCGACGAGCACGCCGGCCAGCAGATCGACCGCGACGATCGTGGCCATCGTCGCGAAATAGATCAGGACTTCGCCCCGGCCGTACTGCCGAAGCACCCTCACCGATTTCAGATCGACCAGTTTCACCCCCGTGTAGATGAGAATGGCGGCCAGGGCCGACGTGGGAATCATCCGCAACAGGCCCCCGAACGCCGCGACGAACACGAGCAGCCACAGGCCGTGCAGGATGGCCGAGGCGCGGGTCTTCGCGCCCGCCTGGACGTTGGTCGCGCTCCGCACGATGACCCCGGTCATGGGCAGCGCGCCGAGCAGGCCGCACAGGACGTTCCCGGTCCCCTGGGCCACGAGCTCGCGGTCGTACCGCGTCCGGGCGCCATTGTGCATCTGGTCGCAGGCGGTGGCGCACAGCAGCGTCTCGGCGCTGGCCACGACGGCGATCACCAGCCCCGCCTGGAGCACCCCGGCCCAGGGGACGTCGGCGAGGACCGCGAGCGAAGGGAGCCGGATTTCATCCCACAGACGGTCCGGAATCTCGACGTACGACAACGGGAGGCCCATCGCGGCGGCGATCCCGGTCGTCAGCAACACCGCCAGCAACGGGCCGGGGAGGGCGCGCAGCTTGCGCGGCGCGAAGACCTGCCAGCCGACGATCACGAGGATCGCCAACAGCCCGACCCCCCCCGCCAGCGAATGGTCCTTGAGAGAGCCGAGCAATCCCGCGAGCCGCCGGACCGCTTGCTCCTGCGCGGGGAGCAGCTTCGCTGCCGATCCCTGCTCGAGCTCCGCGAGTGCCGCGTTTCCGGCCGCGGATGCCTCGTCCAGCGCCTGCGCGATCGCCGCCTCCCGCTTCTCGTCGCGCAGCGCCCGGCCGGCTTCGCGGAGCGTCTCCCGCCGTTTGTCGAGCTCGTCGAGGAGCCGCCGCTGCTCCGCGACGAGCGGCGCAAGCTGCGCTTCGGGAATTTCGACCTGGGACATGGCGGGCGCGGTGTGATCGGGGACCGCCTCGCTGACTTGCTCTTGCAGCCGCGCCTGCGCGCGGTGCAATTCGCCGATCTCCCGCAGCAGTCGCGTGCGGACCTCCCGCGACTCGGTCGATCCGACCTCCGGCCCACTCCAGATCTTGGCGACCGATTCGGGGATCGAGGCGAGATTGGCGAGGCCGTTCTCGCGCGGCTTGTCGTCCACCATCACGTGGAACTGGCCCGCGAAAATCAGCACGCCGATGCCGGCGAGCATCCCCTTGACCACCGCGGGAGAGACGGCCCGGAACCACTGCCCCAGCCCGACCGTCCCCGCGACCAATTGCGCGGCGCCGGCGACGAGCACGATCAGCCCCAGCATCTCCAGGCCGTAAGTCTGGATAGCCTGATAGACGATGACGGTAAGCCCCGCGGCCGGACCGCTCACCTGCAATGGACAACCGGCGAGCCATCCGGCGACCACCCCCCCGACGATCCCGGTGATCAGCCCCGCCGAAACCGGGGCCCCCGAGGCGATGGCGATGCCCATGCACAACGGCAGGGCCACGAGGAACACGACGATCGAAGCGGGCAGGTCGCGCAACCAGGCGCGATCGGCGCCGGGACGGGGCGCGGATGATCGGGGGGAGGGCATGGCCGGGATCTTTCGACGGCGGGAAACGGTGGGGGGAAGGAACGGGCGGACCGGCGGGGTTCATTCGACCGGAACTGACGACGGCAGCGCGGGAAGGCCGGGCACCGGCGTCGCCTGCTGCAAGTCCACGAACTCGTCCCGCTCGGTGCAGTGCATGAAGATGCGGCCGGTCTCGATGTCGAACACCCAGCCGGAGAGCGTGAGCCGGTCATCCGCGATCCGCTCCGCCGCGGCGGGGTGCGTGAGCAGGTTGTGAAGCTGCTCCCGCACATTCTCTTCGACGGCCTGCCGCAACAGCGACTCTTCATCGGCCGAATCGTCGGCCGAGTGCCGCTGGTCGAACAGCCGCCGCGCCGCGTCGGCCCGCTTGATCCACCGCCGCACCGCGGGCAATCCCCCCATGTTCCGCCGGTCGCGGACCGCCATGATCGCCCCGCACCGCGTGTGCCCGCACACCACCACGTCGCGGACGTCGAGGACCGAGAGGGCGTACTCGATCGCCGCCGCTTCGCTTCCTCCCTCCGAGTATCGGGGCACGATGTTCCCCGCGTTGCGGACCACGAACAGCTCTCCCGGGCCGGTCTGCGTGATGAGTTCCGGCACGATCCGGGAATCAGAGCAGGTGATGAACAGCGTCGAGGGGGACTGCCCCTCCGCCAGCTTCTCGAACTCGGCCCGCCGCGCTGGCAACACGTCGCGCACGAACCGCCTGACGCCCTGGATCAATCGTTGCATGGATTGCTCTCTCTGCAGAGTGACGGATGCGAAGGATCATCACCTGCCGAGTCGATCCGGCGGGACCGCGCCCGCTTCACGCCGCCGCTCCGCGCTGTCGACGCTGCACCGGCCTGGGCCATGGCGCGTTCGCCGCGCCCCGATGCCGGATCGTCGACGGGATCGGCCGGGGCACGCAAAGCCTGAGCCCCGCCACGCTCCCGAGGAGCGGAAGATGGATCAACCCGGCGCGCTCGCCTGGAGCGCGCAGAGGATCAACACGACAGCGGTGCGTTGTGCCCGTTGGCCAGGCGATGGCCGCTCGTCGGGGCCGAACACGCCGGCGCGGGCGCGTTGCCGCCACGCGACAGGACGGGGGGGAGCAGGGTCCACGGGCGGCTGCCGCCGCCCACGGGAAACACGGATTCTTCCAACCGCCGGTGGGCCGCGAGTTCCTCGCGGACTTCCTCCTGGGTCGTCGTCGGAACTTCGGACGCCGACGAAGCGATCATCCGCGCCGCGCCCGGCAGCGGAAATACCAGCAGGAAGGCGCACGTCAGGGCCGCCGGCCAGTCGAGCCGCAAGCGGCGCAACGTCGCGTGCAGGTTCTGGATCGAGAAGGCGGAGGGCATGCGGGAAGAATCCAATTGTCGGCAACAGGCGAACCCGCTGTCGTTCGTGTCCTACGGATGATATCGGCCCGGCGTTGGCGCCTCAACAGCAGATTCGGGAATTCCGTCCGACCATCGCGGCCCTTTCTCCCCCTCAGGGGAGAGGGTCGGGGTAACTCGCGTCCCCCTCTCCCCCGGCTTTGCGGGGGAGAGGGTCGGGGTGAGGGGGCTTTCGCTCTGCACGTCATGGGGTCCTGCTGTCCTTACAGCGATTCTTCGCGGATCCCCCGCGCGACCGTTCCTCGTCCGCGGGGAGCAGCGCCTCCAGGATCGATTCGGCCGTCTCCCGCAGGACGCGCAGGGCCTGTTCGAGGAGGTCGGCGCACGGCAGTCGCCCCGACGCGCCCTCCGGGCCGGTCCCCGCGGCGGCCGGCGGGAGACCGCGGCCGACCTCGCCGGCCCCGGTTCCCGTGGAATCGGCCGGCCCTCGTTCGGCAGGTGCGCTGGCCCTGGTCGTGCGGTTCATCGAGTGCGTCATCACGCGGAGGATCCCCGGCGATGCGTTCCGATCTGCATTCGCAGTCACTGTCGGCAGGATATCCGCGGCGTGTGACATGCGTGTGGCACACGTGTTCGAAGTGCGTTCCATTTCGTGCGGGATATATAATTCACCCGCATGACGACATCGAATCGCCGCAGACGCGCGCTCGAAGCGACGCTGGCAAACTCCGTCACGCCCGTCTTTCTCCTCGATGCGCGGCGCCGCGTGATGTACTTCAACGCCGGCTGCGAACGGCTCACCGGCTGGCGGGCCGACGAGGTCCTCGGCCGCGTCTGCGAGTACCGCACCTCGGCCGAGCCGGGAGAGATCGAAGCCCTCACCGGCAGCCTGTGTCCCCCGCCCGAAGTGCTCGGGGGACGCGCCGCGAGCGTGGCGGCCTATGTCGTCGCGAAGGACGGCAGCCCGGCCGCGCGGCGGATGGCCTTCTTTCCGCTTCAGGGCGCGGACGGCGGCCTGCAAGGCGTGCTGGGCGTGATTTCGCCGATGGAGCCCGCCCCGCCGCTCGCGGCGGAATCCCCCGCCCGCCGGCTGCACGCCGAGCTGGCGTCGCTGCGGGGAGCGCTCCGCCAGCGGTATGGCCTGTCGAACTTCGTCGCCCGCGGCGGTTCGATGCGGCGCGTCCTGGAACAGATCGCTCTCGCGCGGAAATCTTCCGCGGGAGTGCTGCTGATCGGCCCGCGGGGCGCGGGAAAGGAGCACGTCGCCCGCACGATCCACTACGCGGGCGACGCGGCCGCCCGCGCCTTCGTCCCGCTCGATTGCCGCCGCACCGCCCCGCGCGAGTTGAAGAACTCGCTCCGGCGGCTGCTCGACGGGGACGAGCCGCCGTCTCCCGGCGGCCCGCGCCCCACCGGGGCGCTCTATCTGGCGGACGTCGACCATCTGCCGCGCGATCTTCAAGAACTGTTGGCGAGCGCCTTCGGCCGCGAAAGACCACCGGCGCCCGCCCGCGTCGGCGACGCGGCGGCGTCCCCCATGCGGCTGATGGCGGCGACCACCCGCGACCCCCGCGCGCTGCTCGATGAGGAATCGCTGCTGCCGGAGCTCTTCTATCTCGTCTCCACGCTCACGATCGAACTCCCGCCGCTCGCCGAGCGGCCCGACGATCTCCCGCCGCTCGCCCAGCACTTCCTCGAAGCCCGCAATCGCGGCGCCGCGCGGCAGATCGGCGGCATCGACGACGCCGTATGGCGGAAGTTCCGCGAGTACAACTGGCCCGGCAACCTCGACGAGCTGTCGCGGGTGATCGCGGCGGCCTGCGACGCCTGCGGCGGAAACACCCTCGGCGCCGCCGACCTCCCCTTCCGCTTCCGCACCGGACTCGACGCCCAGGCGACCGGCCCGGCCAAAGCCGCGCGGCCCATTCCCCTCCAGCCATTTCTCGAAGAAGTCGAACGCGAACGGATCCGCCTCGCTCTCGAACAGGCGCGCGACAACAAGAGCAAGGCGGCCGAACTGCTCGGAATCACCAGGCCCCGGCTGTACCGGCGGATGCAGGCGCTGGGGATCGAGGATTCGAATGCGGACGAGGCGACGGGCGACCGATAGCCGTAGCCGACGCTGCCAGCGTCGGCGCCGAACGAGCCGGCGGCGCATACTAGCGCCTCATCCGACCTGTTCGATGAGGCACGAGCCCGACGCGCCAGCCAGGGAGAATCGCCGAAACGGCCGACCCATTCCTGCGACGAGCCCCCAAGCGCGAACCTCCCTGGCTTGCGCTGCGAGCTGCGATCGCCCTGCGGACGACAATGGGGCGTCACCCGCGCAACGCGGCCAGCAGCCGCTCGGCGTCCTCGTCGTTCGAATAAACATGGGGGCTGATGCGCAGTCGCCCGCCACGGCAGCTCAAGACGACCTTCCGATCGAGGCACCGCCGCCGCACCGCCCCCGGCTCTTCCCCCGGCCAGTCGAAGGCGACGATGCCGGAACGCCGCTCCCCCTCGCGGCTGCTGGCAATGCTCGCGCCGGCGCCTTCGAGCGAGCGGCACAATCCGTCGGTGACTGCGAGCAGCCGCTCGGAAATCCGCGGCACGGCGAATTCCAGCAACATCGCCAGACTTTCCGCCAGCGCCGCGATTCCGCCGACGTTATAGGAGCCTCCCTCGTAACGGCCGGCTTCTTTGAGACTGGCGAGGACGGACCGGCGATCCGTCCTACGGCCTGGGGCCTCGAAATCGCCGGGGTTCCGCACGCTGTTCCAGCCGAGTCCCAGTGGACGCAGCCGGTCGAGGTGCTCGCGGCGGATGAAGAACACACCCGCGCCTTCCGGTCCGAGGAGCCACTTATGGCCGTCGGCGGCGAGGAAGTCGACGCCGCTTGTCCGCACGTCGAGCGGGAAGACACCGAGTCCCTGGATCGCATCGAGGAACAACAGCGCCCCGCGGGAATGGGCGACTTCGGCCAGCTCGCGGGGATCGTTCCGCCAGCCGGTCGCGTAGCCCACCCAGCTCGCGGCGACGATCCGCGTCCGCTCGTCGCAGGCGTCGGCGAGGCGGTCGAGGTCCAGCCGCTCGTTCTCCGCCGGGACCTGCCGGACTTCGACGCCGCGGTCCGCGAGGTTGAGCCACGGGTAGAGGTTCGTGGGGAACTCGCCGGCGGGGAGGACGACGTTGTCCCCCGGCCGCCAGGGATAGCCTTCGGCGACGAGGTTGACCCCTTCCGTCGTGTTGCGGACCAGGGCGACCTCGGCATGGTCCGCGCCGATCAATTCGGCGGCGAGCTGCCGCGCGCGTTCGATCCGCGCTCGCCACTGCGGCCAATGCGCGTCGCCCGCCGCGGCGACGTCGTCGGCCCATTCCCGGAGCGCATCGCGCGCCGGCCCGGAGAGCGGGGCGACGGCGGCATGATCGAAGTACGCCCACTCGCCGGCGACCGGCATGCGGGCGCGGACGTCGGTCCAGGAGAGCATGGTGGTATCAATTCGCGATTTCTTCGCTTTGCGCATGCGGGGGGGATCAGCTTTTCGATTTCATCGCTTTGCTCGGGCGTGGACCGTGGTATCGAACGGCGATTTCTTCGGTTTGCGCGGTTCACGCACGGCCACATCGGGAAAGCGATTCAAGATCGCGGGCGATTCAGGACGAACGTGACAAAGATGCCCCATCTTCCTTGTCGAGTGGGTGATCGAGTTGCGCAGTCCGAAGCGATTCGTTCGGGCGATCGCCCGGAGCGGCCTGACGATCTACGACCCGATCGAGGTCGGCGATCCAGCGCTCTGGATCCCGGCGCCGGAGCTTGAATCGCTCCTCGACCGTGCACTGCGCGGAATTTCGCTGGCGGGCTTGCCTCTGCGAACGCGATCGAAAGTCCTCAAACAGCATGTCTGCCTCGCATTGGGATATTCCGTTCCGAAATCCTTCCGAAAGACTCGCCCGCGGTTTCCAGGACAGGCCTTCGACACGTACGTTCAAAAGGCGAACAATCTGCAGGTTTGGAACGAGGATCTGGCGCCTACTCGACGATACGTCCTGATCCGCGTTTCCGACGACTCCATCATCACGCGCGTGAAAGTCGTGACCGGCGACACGCTCGCTCAACTGGACACGACCGGAATGTTGGCTCAGAAATACCAGGCGGGTTGCGTCGTTGGCAATCTGCGCGCCGAACTGGTCGTTGCACACGATACCGAACTACTGGTCCCTTTCGCAAAAACGAGACTTGATCTCCGAACGGTCGCGACACCGGTGGATCATCCGAAGGTGGGACAGCTTCTGGCGATCGCAACCATCTTTCGGCGGCTGAAGCCGCTGATCGGCGCTACTTTCGACGATACCGGCCACGACCAGGAGCGAAATCGGGGCGCTGCGCTCCATCGGCTCGTCTGCTCGGCGCTGGGTTATGCCGGGTATCAGGACGACGGCCAGTTTCCGGACGTCCGCCATCAGCTTCTCGAGGTGAAACTCCAAATGTCCCCGACGATCGACCTCGGCCTCGTCCGCCCAGACAGCCTCGACCCGCTCGACGTTCCGCAGATCGAAGACAAAATCATTCGCCACTGCGATGTAAGATACGCCATCTTCTGCGCGGAAATGAACGGTTCCATGGTACGGCTCACGCACCTGATCCTGACGACGGGTGAAGCCTTCTTCCGCCGCTTTCGTCAATTCCAAGGCCGCATTCTCAACCGCAAGCTTCAAGTCCACCTACCGCGCGACTTCTTCGAGTTGTAGCCCGAAGGCCTGCCGGACGAGCCGATCCAAGTCGCGAATCAGGGCGTCGTCAGGCCGAGCGTCGGCAGCGCCGTACATCGCCTGTGCCAGTTCCGCGATCCTCCGGCCAATGGCGGTTTTCGGATCCGGCAGGGGGAATTGCTCGACATACTGCGTGATGAATCGCCGCCGCCCGGAATACAGCTTGTTGTGGAACCTGTGATCGTAGAACGCCTCGATGAATTCCGAGTTGCCGACGGCAAGGGCGACCCACAACAACTCTTCGTCTTCGGGGGAGTCGCAACAGAGCCAATAGCAATCCCCGTTGACGATCGACCCTTCCTGATCCAGCCAGAAGCAGGGCTGTTCGCTGATGTCGCGAAAGACGAGTTTCGGTTTCGCCCAAGACTCCGGATCCTGCGGCACCCAGATTTCATACCACTCTCGCCCCGCATCGATCACATAGGACCGGCTTTCGAGCGTCCGGCGATGCCGCTGCAAGTACTTGCGACTCGCGGGATAGCCCGCGAGATCGACCGGCCGCCGCTTGCCGTGCCGGCACTCGTGCGGATACAGGATTCGGCGTTGTCCTTTCGACGCGTCGGCCCGGAATCGCCGCGCGATGTGGTGCGTCGCCAGCGGGCGTAGGAGTTCCGGGCGATCACCCTCGGGCATCGTGTCCCAGTCCGAACGGATGAAGACCTTGTCCGCGCACGTCTTGACGCCGACGCGAACCTTCCCGATTTCGCGGAACGTGCGCCACGTATGCGCCGCGACCGTGGCCAGCCACTCGTCTCCATCGGCGGTCGCAATCCGCCAGATGCCGGAATGGCCACCGGACGCATCCAGCGTGCCATGCCGAACGCGGAACCTTCGGCCGCCCGGAACCTCCACCACGCCCGATCGGCCCAGCCCCTCCGCAATCGACGCCGCGATGTGCTGCGTCGGTTCAGCGCTCTCGTAGATCGAAGTGAAGTGCGGTTGCTCGCGAGCCTGTCCGTTGCGGCCTTCGGCGAGCAGGACCGCGGGCAATACGGCCGCATCGAACAGCTTCGTGTCGCCGAGATCCCAGACGTGCCGAAGATGCAGTCGCTCCCGGATCGCACGGCGGACGGACGCCCCGGTCTTCGTCGTCATGAAGCGGTTCGACACGATGATCCCGGCGGTCCCGCCCGGGCGCAAGACGGCCGACATCCCGACGATGAATGCATGACTGAGATCGACACGGCCCGTCAAACCGAATCGCTCCGCGATTCCTCGTGCCTGGGCAGCGCCCAGGATCTGCGTGCGGACGTAGGGGGGATTCGCAATGATCAGGTCGTATCCATTCGCGGCGTCTTCCGGAAACAGCCCGCCTGGAACGGCGAGGGCCTGTTCATCGAGGATCGAATCGAGAAAGTTGCCCGATGTCAGGCGGAGTTGCACATCGGGAAAGCCCTGGCGGAGCCGATTGCCGCACTGTTCGAGTGCCCGCTCATCGGTGTCGAATCCATGGACTTCGACGCGGCACTGCGCGGGCAAACGCTGGAGCAGACTCACGAGCAGCTCGCCTTGTCCCACGGCCGGGTCAAGGATCCGCACGATCCCGCCGCGAGCCGGCAATTTCGCCGATTCGACGATCCGTGCCGCGACGAAGTCGGCAAGCTCCTTCGGCGTGTACGTTGCGCCGCCCGCTTTTACGGCGCTGACGCGGTCGTACCGTCTCGAAGGCGGCAACGGTTTCATGGAACGACCTTACCAGTCGGATTTCTTCAGCAGGCCCGGAGCATGGGCGACGGAGAAAGTTTCCGCAATCGAAGATATGTGTACATACACTTCGATTCGCGTGTCAAGGCGATTCAGGGGAATTTTTTTCACGTTGCGGCGGAATCCACGGGGGCGCTGCCCCGTGGCTTGAGTATGCGCTATGATGGCCCGCTCGCCCCATTCGGATCCACCGGAATCGCCTCGCCATGCTCGACGGCTTGCCTTCCCGCGACGATCTCGCGTCGCGGTATCTCGATCAGCTTCCTTACGAACCGTACCCGGTTCAGGAGGAGGCGCTGCTGGCGTGGTTCAGCTCGCCCGAGGGGGTGCTCGTCTGCGCGCCGACGGGGATGGGGAAGACGCTGATCGCCGAGGCGGCCCTGTTCGAAGCGCTGCACTCGGGACAGGTCGCCTACTACACCACGCCGCTCATCGCGCTCACCGAGCAGAAGTTCCGCGAGATGCAGGCGGCGGCGGTCCGCTGGGGGTTCTCCGCGGACGACGTGGGACTCGTGACGGGCAATCGCCGCGTGAACCCCGACGCCCCCATCCTGGTCGTCGTGGCGGAAATCCTGCTCAACCGGCTGCTGCACCCCGAGGCGTTCGACTTCTCCGCCGTCGCCTCCGTCGTGATGGACGAGTTCCACAGCTTCAACGATCCGGAGCGGGGCGTCGTCTGGGAATTGTCGCTGGGGCTGTTGCCGAAGCACGTGCGGCTGCTGCTGCTTTCCGCGACGGTCGGCAACGCCTCGGAGTTCATGGGCTGGCTGCGGACGGAGCACCAGCGGAAGGTGCAGCTCGTGCAGAGCGACGAGCGGCGGGTGCCGCTGCGGTTCGAGTGGGTCGGCGACAAGCTGCTGGACGAGCAGCTCGAAGCCATGGCCGAGGGGGATGAAGACGCCCGCCGCACGCCGGCGCTGGTGTTCTGCTTCAATCGCGAGGAATGCTGGTCGGTCGCCGAGACGCTCAAGGGAAAGGCGCTCGTCGGCGACGAGCAGCGGAAGAAGGTGTTGGCGGAGATCGACAAGCACGATTTCACCCACGGAGCGGGGCCGAAGCTCAAGCAGATCCTCACGCGGGGGGTGGGGGTGCATCACGCGGGGATGTTGCCGCGCTATCGGCGGATCGTCGAAGAGTTGTTCCAGCGAAAGCTGCTGTCGGTGGCGGTCTGCACGGAGACTTTGGCGGCGGGGATCAATCTGCCGGCGCGGTCGGTCGTGCTGACGACGCTGATCAAGGGACCGCCGGGGAAGAAGAAGGTCGTCGAGGCGAGCTCCGCCCACCAGATGTTCGGCCGGGCGGGCCGCCCGCAGTTCGACCGCGAGGGGTTCGTGTATGCGCTGGCCCACGAGGACGACGTGAAGATCGACCGCTGGAAGCGGAAACACGACACGATCCCCGAGGACACGAAGGACCCCAACCTCATCAAGGCCCGCAAGCGAATCCTCAAGAAGATGCCCACGCGGCGGAAGAACGAGCCGTACTGGAGCGAGGAGCAGTTCGAGAAGCTCCGGATCGCCCCGCCGGGCAAGCTCGCCAGCCGCGGCCATCTGCCGTGGCGATTGCTCGCGTACCTGTTGAAGATTTCGCCCGACGTGGACCGCTTGCGGGAGTTCGTCGACACGCGGCTGCTCGACTCGGCGGGGCGCGTGCGGGAGCACAAGCGGCTGATCGGGATGCTGCGGACGCTGTGGGCGGGGGGATATGTGACGCTCGAGCCGGAGCCGCCGCCGCTTGAAGAAGAGGCGCGCGGGGGGCGTCAGCCCCCCGGTGGTCGCGAAGTGGGCCGCGAAACCGCAAGCGATGAGGGAGAGTCGAAGAGCGCGGCGGGAACGTTCGGGACATTGTTGAACGCGGCGCGGGCGGAGGCGGGGGGGAAGAGAAAACCGGGAACGAAAGCGGGGGAGCGCGGCGATGAAGAACCATCTCCCCCGCCCGAGTACGAGCCGCGGCTCGCGCATCCCACGCCGGATCTCGATCGGCTGCTCGAGTTCCGCAGCGTGAACCCGCTGTACGGCGACTTTCTCGCGCGGCAGCTCGAGATCGCGGACGTCGGCGAGCGGATTCAACTGCTGGAAAGCGTGCTCGAGGTTCCCGGCTCGGTCGCCCGGCACGTGCGGGTCCCGCCGCCGGACTTCATGCCGCCCGGAACGCTGGCGCGGACACTCGTCGATGCGGAGCTGGTCCGCCGCGGACTGGCGACGCACGACGAACTGTATCCCAAGTGGGAAGAGGAGCGCCTTCAGCCGATCGAGGTGCGGAAGTTCCCTCCGCCGCTCGGCGACAAGGTGCGGATGCTGTTCGATTCGGAATTCCCCGGCGTCCACAGCCTCGAGACGCGGGCGGTGTGGATCGCGGGGGACCTGCTCGAGTTCGGCGGCGACTTCCACAAGTACGTTTCGGGACGGCAACTCGCCAAGCAGGAGGGGATCGTGTTCCGGCACCTGCTGCGGTTGATCCTGTTGTGCGGGGAGTTCGCGCAGGTGGGGCAGGCTTTCCAGCCTGCCCTGGAAGAGGAAGGTCGAACGGAGCACCAGGCAGACAAGGATGTCTGCCCCACATGGCGGGCGGAGCTGCGCGAGCTGGCCGACCGCCTCATCGAGAGCTGCCGGGCGATCGACCCCGAGAGCACCGACAAGACGATCGAAGCGGCGCAGGCCCGGCCGGACGTGGTGGTGGGAGAAACGGTAGCGACCGAGCAGGCGACGCTCGACTCCATCGATTCGGACCTCGATGAGTTCGGCGCGGGGTTGTAGCGATTCAGGGGGTCGCTTCGAGCACGAGGGCCGCTTCCTCGCGGACGAGGGGCCGCTGCATCTGGTCGGCCTGAATCGCCACGCGGATCCGGGCGTCTCCGGGACGCGCCGCGCGGAACACCGCCTGGATCGTCGCGGGGGCGGCGGAACCCAGCTCGGGGATCGGCTCGAACACCACGCGGCTGCCTTCCTGGCGGTATTTCGTCGGCCCTTCGGCGGAGACGAGCTCGAGTTCCTGCGGGACGTCGAGCGTCACGCCGACCCGCGTCGCGTTGGAGGTCCCCTCGTTGTGGACGAGCACGGTCAGCGGCACTTCGTCGCCGACCAGCGCGGGCGTTCGCTCCGAGTTCAGGTCCAGCCCGAGCGCGGCGAAGCCGACCACGGCCGTCTGCGAGACCGCCCGCGACCGGCCGCCGGATTCGTCGGTCACTTCCACGACGCTTTCGAGCGTGCCGGCGCCGGCCGGGCGGAGCTTGACCTTCAGCACGGCGCTCTGCTTCGGCCCGAGCGTGTCGATGGTCCAGGCGATGGTCCGCGTGCCGGCGTGGTACTGGCCGCCGTGCGAGGCTTCGAGGAATTCGTACCCTTCGGGGACGGTTTCCGTCACGGTCGCGCCGCGGATGGGGCGGTCCGATTCGTTGGTGACGGCGTTGGTGAACACCGCCTCGCGGCCGACGAACTGCCGGGCCGGTCCCGTGCGGGCGACGGCGAGCGCGGGAGCGGCGACGTCGAGCGCGGCGGAACCTTCGACCGAGAGGTTGCCGTCGGCAGTCACGATCGCGCGATTGACCGTCCGCCCCGGGCGGGCCGCGGTCAGCGTGAGTTGGACCTGTTTCGTCTCCCCCGCCGCGACCGTGCCGACGGCGTATTCGAGGTCGTCGCCGCTGGAGTGGCTCAGCCCGTCCGGGATCATGTCGCGAAGGACGACGTTCGTCGCGTCGGCTTCGCCGGCGTTGGTCAGGCTGAACCGGAACACGACCGGCTCGCCGACGCGGGCCGCCGGCGGCGCTTCGACGGCCAGCTTCAGCCGGGCGGAGGTGATTTTCGTGCGGGAGGCGACTTCCGCCACGAAGTTCACCGTCGCCACGCTGCCGATTTCCCCCTCGGCGAGCGGCATGACGCGGACGGAGATCTTCTTCTCGTCGCCCGGGTCGAGCGTGCCGAGCCGCCAGATCAGCCGCTTGTCGAGCAGCTCGGCCCGGGGAATGGTCCCGGTGAGCTTCGTTCCCGCGGGAATGCGGTCCTCGACGACGACGTCACTGGCCGGACTGTCTCCGGCGTTGCGGACGACGATCGAGTACACGAGCGGCTGGCCGAGGAGCGCGGTCTCGGGGGCGATTTTTTCGAGCGTGACCTGCGGCCGCTGCGGGCCGGAGGGGGCGTCCGCGGCGACGGTCGCGTCGCCGAGCATTTCGCCGGCGGCGAGGGGCGCGAGCGGCGCGGTGTCGGCGGAGGGAGTCAACCGGGCCGGCTCGACCGGTTCGCGCAGAGACGGCGCTCCCGCGTCCGTCTCATCCCGATTTGCGGCCGAATCATCGGGAATCGGCAGCTTGGGCAGCGATCGCAGCGGTCCCGCCGAGCCGGACGGCGCGGGGGGCGTGGCTGGCTTGGGGGCGGCGTCGGGTCCGGGAAATGCGGGGGAACTTGCTGGTCCCGGAGAAAGCTCGACCGCCGGCCGATCGGCGGGGAGATCCTCGAACGGATCGGCCGGGACGCCGCCGTCTCGGTCGATCCGAGGGGGCGCGACCGGCTCCGGCTCGTTCGTGAACAGCGGCCGCGGCTCGCGCGGCGGGAAGGGGGCGGAATGGTCGGCGTCCGATTCGTCGAACGCCGGCGCGGGACGCGGGACGAGCGGCCGCGGCTCGAACGGCGCCGCCGGCGGCGCCGCGGGAGCTTCCTCGGCCTCGCTTGGAACCGGGAACCCGGCCGGGACGGCCGAGTTCCGGCGGAGCGGTGCGGCTTCATCATCATCGTTGGTCGCGATGGCACGCGGCGCCGGAGCGGCCGCGCTCACCGGCACCGCCGCAGGCGACTCGTCCGCCGCGCCGCGTGGTTCCGCTGCGAAGGAGTCGCCGGGACCGTCCCGGAAGAAATCGTCGTCCTCGAACGGCGACCGGCGGCCGGTCGGCGGGGAGGCCGGCCGGACCCCGGCCGCGGCGCGCGTTCCCGCGACGTCGGCGACGGGGGCGTTTCGCGAGGCGAGGGGCAGGCCCTCGACCTGCGAATCGGTGAGCGCGGCGGGCGCGGCGGGGCGGGCGGGAAGCACCGTCTCGAAATCGTCCGGTTCGGTCTGTCCGGGCGGGACCGGCTCGTCCGCCAGTTCGGGGAAATCGGCCGGGGACCGCGACTCGCCGAGCGGCGCCTGTTGGGCCGCGGGACTGGCCGTGGCGGCTGGGTTCGCGTCGCCGTTCATTCCCCGCAGCGCCTGCAACAGCGCCAGCAGCATGACCCCGATGACACCGGCAATGACGGCCAATTTCGTGACCGAGTTCTGCATGGGATTCCTTTCCCCCACCGTCGGACAGCGCGCTCCGCTGGGAATTCGCCGGAAGTCTTAGCAGAACTTGCCGACTGCGGAAAGGCGAGATCCGCGGGC
>JBBDNU010000027.1:0-7851 GCA_040877365.1 Planctomycetales bacterium | reverse complement strand
CCGATCGAGATCGGGAAAGGGGGCATGACCGAGGCGAACGCCGTGATCGAACGCGAGATCCTCGTGCCCGGCAACATCGTCCCCGGCAGCGTCAAGACGCAGGTCCGCATCTTCCCCACGCCGCTCGCGAGCATGACCGGCGCGCTGGAGCGGTTGATCCAGGAGCCTTACGGCTGCTTCGAGCAGACCAGCTCCTCGACCTATCCGCTGGTGATGGCCCAGCAGTATTTCCTCACGCACACCGGCGTCGATCCCAAGACGATCGAGCGGGCCGGGCAGATGCTCGACAAGGGCTACGACCGCCTCATCGGCTACGAGTGCAAGAACGGCGGCTACGAGTGGTTCGGGGCCGACCCCGGCCACGAGGCGCTCACCGCCTACGGGCTGATGGAGTTCCACGACCTGTCGCAGGTCCGCCAGGTCGACACCGCCATGCTCGCCCGCACTCAAAAGTGGCTCCACGGACGCCGCGACGGCAAGGGCGGATTCCCCCGCGAAGGCCGCACGCTGCACACGTGGCTCCCCGATCCGGAGATTTCCAACAGTTACATCACCTGGGCGCTGCTCTCGGCCGGCGAAAAGCCGGAAGGGCTCCAGGCGGAGATCGACTGGGTCGAAAAGACGGCCGGCACGACGAAGAACAGCTACGTCCTCGCCCTCGCCGCGAACGTGATGGTGAAGGCGGGCCGCAAGGAAGCCGCCCATCGCCTGCTGGACAAGCTCGTCCAGTTGCAGACCCCGCAGGGGGACGTCAAGGACGCGACGACGTCGATCGTCGGCAGCGGCGGCGAAGCGCTCGCCGTCGAGACGACCGCCCTCGCCTCGCTCGCCTGGCTCAGCGAGATCGACTACATCGACTTCGCCGACAAGGGGGTGCGGTATCTCGCCGACTCGTGCAAGGCGGGCCGCTTCGGCTCGACCCAATCGACGATCCTCGCGCTCAAGGCGATCGTCGAGCAGGACAAGCTCCTTGCCCGCCCCAAAGCGGACGGCAGCGTGCAGCTCGTCGTCGACGGCAAGCCGGTCGGCGAGCCGATCAAGTTCGACAAGGAGACGCAGGGGGCGATCGAGCTCCCCGACATCGCCGACCTGATGACCCCCGGCCAGCACAAGATCGCGCTCCAGATGAGCGAGGGTTCGAGCATGCCGTTCGCCATCGCGGTGAATCTCCACAGCACGAAGCCCGCTTCGAGCGACGAGTCGAAGGTCGCGATCAACGTCTCCCTGGCCGATGCCAAGGTCGAAGAAGGGGGACTGACGGAGGCCCGCGTCGTCGTCGCCAACAAGTCGAAAGAGACGGTCCCGACGCCGATCGCGATCGTGGGCATCCCCGGCGGTTTGGAAGTCCGGCACGATCAGCTCAAGGAGCTGGTCAAGGCGGAGAAGATCGCCGCCTACGAGGTGCTCGGCCGCGAAGTGGTGCTCTACTGGCGGGACATGGGCGCGGGGGCGAAGGTCGAGATCCCGCTGAGTCTCGTCGCCGCGATCCCGGGTGAATACACCGGCCCCGCCAGCCGGGCGTACCTGTACTACACCGACGAGCACAAGCAGTGGGCCGACCCGCTGTCGGTGAAGATCACCCCGCGGGGCGAGTGATTCGAGTGCGGAGTTTGGAATGCGGAGTGCGGAATGGAGGTTCCGCGCTCCGCATTTTCTTGCGCCCCGCCGTAAGACCCCCCACTCCGCATTCCGCACTCCGCATTCCCCACTGATTTTGCCGATTTTGCCGAAGATCCGGTCCCGATCGGTCGATGAAGGATGTGCGAGTCGGATCGTCCTCCCGTTCTCAGGGTTCAGCCATGAATCTCCGCGTCCTCGTCCGGGGCCCTGTCGCCACGCTGTTCGGCTGTGGATTGGTCTGCACCAGCCTGACCGGCTGCCTGCTGCAGGGGACGGTCGGCGGCCAGACCCTCCCCTCGGCCTACTACCTGGAAGACGACGTGCAGTACTTCCCCGCCGGTCCCGAGTTCAAGCTGACCAACCAGGTCCAGGCGCTCGAAGAGTACCGGGCCGAGCAGGCGGTGATCCGCGCCGGGCTGCTTCCGTAGCCCGACCCGCGAGCGAGGGAGAACCGATGAAATCCGCCCGAATCGCCACGTGGCCGACCCTCGCGCTGGTCGCGGGGGGGCTGTTGCTCGCGGCCCTGTCGGGCTGCACCGCCTCCGGCGGCGGGATGGGGCATCACGCCGGCTGCCCGATGTGCAACCTCGGCGGGCAGGGACACGCCGGTCCCCACGGCTGTCCGCCGGGCCATTGCCAGGAGGATCCGGCGGACCACGTCGCCGAATATCACCGGCAGCAGACGGCGCGGCAGGCCTGGCGGTCCTCGAACGTCCGCCACAGCCTGTACTGAGAGCTTGTGAGAGATCGTAGGGTGGGCTGTGCCCACCAGCATGGTGGATAAGGCCCCCATTCCGGTTTGGTGGGCACAGCCCACCCCACTTGTGTCGCCGCCCGCCCCGTGGTTCGATTCCTTCCCAGTCTCCGAGAAGTCAGACCGCCCGGGCTGAATTCTTGCGAATTCAGCTACCGATAAAGCCACAAGCTCTCAGCTCGCCGAAGCGACCGCCGCCTGCAGGCGTTCGCTGCGGTCGCGGTCGTCGTCCTCGCCGTTCGCGCCGACGAACCCCTTGAGGTGGTCGGCCCGCGTGTGGTGCTGGAGCTTCTTGAGCGCCTTGGACTCGATCTGCCGGATTCGCTCGCGGGTGACCTTGAAGATCCGGCCGGTCTCCTCGAGCGTGTAGCTGTACCCGTCCCCCAGCCCGTACCGCAGGCGGATGATCTCCCGCTCGCGGTAGGTCAGGCTCTTCAAGACGTGGTCGATCTTGTCCCGCAGCATCTGCTGCATGGCGCTGTCGGCCGGGGTCGTGTCGTTGTCGTCCTCGAGGAAGTCGCCGAACTGGCTGTCCTCGCTCTCGCCGACCGGCGTGTCGAGCGAGATCGGGTGCTTCCAGGTCTTCATGATCCGCTCGGTATCCTCGAGGCTCAGGCCCACCGCGGCGGACAGCTCCTCCATGCTCGGGTCGCGGCCGGTCTGCTGGCGGATCTCCTCGCTCTTGGCCTTGAGGGTCGAGATGCTCTGGAACATGTGGACCGGGATGCGGATCGTCCGCGCGTGGTCCGCCACGGCGCGGGTGATCGCCTGGCGGATCCACCACGTCGCGTAGGTCGAGAACTTGTACCCCCGGCGGTACTCGTACTTCTCGACGCCCCGCATCAGGCCGGCGTTCCCTTCCTGGATCAAGTCCAGGAAGCTCAGGCCCCGGTTGCGGTACTTCTTGGCGATCGACACGACCAGCCGCAGGTTCCCCCCGGAAAGCTGCTGCTTGGCCTTGGTCCAGGCGTCGAACCGGCGGCGGATCTCCTTCACCCGCGCCAGGAACTGCTCCGGGGTCTCGAGCACCATCTGCACCAGCTCGGCCAGCTCGCGGGCCGCGAGCTGCGGGTCTTCCTGCCGGCCGGAGCGGGGCCGCCGCGGCTGTCCCCCCGCCTGCTGCCGCTGAAGTTCCGCGATGCGGCCGGCGATCTGCTCCATCCGCTTCATCACCGGCTGCAACCGCTGCGTGCGGACGCTGAGCTCCTCGCACAGGATCGCCATCTTGCGGCGGCGCATCTGCATCCGGGCCGCGATCCGCTTCCGCTCGGTCTTGGTGGTCGCCGCGAGGTACGCCTGGAAGTCGGCCGCGTTGACCGCCAGCAGGTGGTCAAGGGTCCTGAGGTTGATCTCCATCCGCCCCAGGATCTGCTCCTTGCGGACGTTCTCCGTCTCGGAAGTCCGCAACGTCCGCTCGAAGGGCAGCTCCCCCATCTGCACCTTGTGCAGCGTGTCGACGGCGATCTTCAGGGCGAAGTCGGACTCCACCAGCTTGCGGCGGAACCGCTTGCGGGTGATCTCGATGTGCTTCGCCAGGTAGATCTCCCGGTCCCGCGACAACAGCGGAATGTTCCCCATCTGGCTCAGGTACATCCGGATCGGATCGCGCGAGGAGAGCGCGACCGGCTCCTGCGCGATGAGCTTCGCCGCGGCGCTGTTTTCGCGGGCATCGGCCGCGGGATCGTACGGATAGGGGTCCGCGTCCTCCGGCAGCTCGACGAGGTCCAGCCCGGTGTCGTCCAGGAGCAGCACGATCTGGTCGATCAGCGACGGATCCCCCCCTTCGTCGGGAAGAAAGTCCGCCACCTGCCGGGTCGTCATGTGGCCCCGCGCGCGGGACTGTTCGATCAGCTTCTGGAATTGTTCATCGAATCGAGGCACGAGTCACTCCTTCACCATCGAGAAGAGTCGATCGCACGTCCTTGCACGTTCGAGGGTGTTCCGGCCGATCGGTCGCAGGCAGCCGCCGTTCCTTTCCGCTCCGCGCGGAGCGCGGCCGGAGGAGGGTTGCAGGGACGGCCGAGGCGATCTGCGGAACGCCCGGGGGGTCGCTCACGATCGGGACGCGCCGGCTGACTGCGGGCTGGTTCCGGATCGCACCGCCCTCGGCCGGCGAGACATCTCCCGGCCGGTGCAGTGCTCCAGGCTGGTTCTCATCGCCAGAATCCTTTCCCCCATCGAGAACCGGTGCGGCAGACGCCCTTCGTGAGCGGCCGCCCATGTTACCAGAATCATTCCCGCTTGACACCGAAAAAATTCTCCGGGCTGCGAAAAATCGGAAAATCCAGCCTGCCCCTTGCGTCGCTCCGCGATCGCGCCCGACGCAGCCATTATTCGCCCCCCCCCGCGCGACCGTCAACGGGGCGAATTCCCTAATTCTAGTCCCAAAACGAGACTGCGGCGGGATCTGGCAGAAGGCAGTCGGCGGAAATCCCCCGGCGCGGCGAAGCCGCAACCGGAATTCGATCTTCGACGCAAAGCCGCAAAGAGCGCAAAGGATCGCAAAGAAGAAAAGGAAGAAGAGGGAAGAAGCACGAGGTCGAGAAACCACGAAGATGCCCTGATCCACTCCAGCCCCTTCGCGCCCTCCGCGTGCTTCTGTTCGGAAATGGCTGCCGCGGTCGAACTCCGAACCTCGGCGGCCTCGGCGCTCTCGGCGGTTCCAACGTTTGGAAGCGGCGAAGCCGAAAGCTCTGAACCGCGGAGAGCGCCGAGGACGCGGAGCAGAGCTCGGACCCGAGCGACCACATCCTGGTCAAAAGACTTGCCTTGGTTCCGGCTCGGCCGGGCTCGGCCGGTCGTGGGCGATCATCCGGGGCGCCGCACAGCGGACGGCGGACAACCGGCCAATCGTTGAACCGGCGTTCCGCGATCGGCTATAGTGTCCGCATCCTTCACCTCGCATCACCTCACCCGTCAGGAACTACCGGGATGACCGCGGACGCCATCGCCATCCACCCCCCAGCCGAGGCCAGGCCCGCCGCCAAGGGACTCAAAGGGGTCGTCGCCGCCGACAGCCGCATCTGCCGCGTCAACGGCCAAGAGGGGCGGCTGATGTACCGCGGGTACGACATCGACGACCTCGCCCGCCACAGCACGTTCGAAGAGACCGCCTTTCTGCTGTTCAACGGCGAGCTGCCGGGGCGGCTCGAGCTGGACGAATTTCGCCGAGACTGGTCGGCCGGGGCCGGCGTCCCCGCGCCGGTGCTCGACCTGCTGCGGTCGCTGCCGGTCGATACGCACCCCATGTCGGCCCTGCGGTCGGCGGTGTCGGTGCTGGCGGCCTACGACCCGCGGGCGGAGGACCGCAGCGAAGAGTCGGACCCCGATGCGGTCTACGGGAAGGCGGTCCGCCTCGGCGCGCAATTCCCGACGCTCGTGGCGGCCATCCACCGGCTGCGGCTCGGACTGGGGCCGGTCGCCCCCGACGGGTCGCTGGGGATCGCCGCCAACTTCATGCGGATGCTGAACGATCGCGTGCCGACCGGCGACGAGGCCCGGGCCATGGACCTGGTCCTCATCCTCCACGCCGAGCACGGGTTCAACGCCAGCACGTTTTCGGCCCGCGTGATCAGCGCCACGCTGACCGACCTGCACTCCGCCATCGCCGGCGCGGTCGGGGCGCTCAAGGGAAAACTGCACGGCGGGGCGAACACCGAGGTGATCCGCACGCTCGAGCAGATCGACTCGGTCGACGACGTCGCCCCCTGGGTCGAAGCCCAGCTCGCCCGCAAGGAGAAGATCATGGGCTTCGGCCACGCGGTCTACCAGACCGCCGACCCGCGGGCCAAGCACCTCAAGGAGCTTTCCCGCCGGCTGGGGGCCGAGCAAGGGGACCCGCGGTGGTTCGAAATCTCCGCCCGCATCGAGGAGCTCGTCACCCCCGCGATCGGCAAGCACTGCAACGTCGATTTCTACTCGGCGAGCCTGCAGCACTACCTCGGCATTCCGGCCGAGCTGTTCACCTGCGTGTTCGCCGCCAGCCGGATCGTCGGCTGGTGCGCCCACGTCCTCGAGCAGCTCGCGGACAACAAGATCATCCGCCCCTCGGCCAACTACGTGGGACACGCCCTGCGGCCCTACGTCCCGATCTCCGAACGCTGAAGGAGCGCCGATGCCCGGCAAACGGCGGATCGTGATCGTCGGCGGCGGGATCTGGGGGTTGAGCGCCGCCTTCCACCTCGCGACCCGCGAGCGCGCCGACGTCGAAGTCCTCGTCCTCGAGCGCAACCCGCGGACCGCCGCCGAGACGACCCCCCGCGCCTCGGGACTCGTCGGCCAGATCCGCTCGCTCCCCGTGATGAACCGCGCCATCCGCTACGCGCTCGACCTGTTCACCCGCTTCCCCGCCGAATTCGGACACGATCCCGGCCTGCACCGCACCGGCAGCCTGATGGTCGCCTTGACGCCCGCGCGGATGGAGTCCTACGAGCGGTACCGCCTGCGGGCCGCCGAGAACGGCGTCGAAGCCGAGTTCGTCACCCGCCACGAGATGCGCCGCCTCGCCCCGCACTTGGAAGCCGACCGCGTCGAAGGGGCCTTGTTCCTTCCCGGCGACGGACACCTCGACCCCGAGCGGTGCGCGGCGGCCTACGAGAACGCCGCCCGCGACGCCGGGGCGCGGATCGCCCTCGACACCCCCGTCACCGGGGTTCGCATCGAGGACGGCCGGGCCGCCGGCGTCGAGACCGCCGACGGCTTCCTTCCCGCCGACGCCGTGATCGTCACCGCCGGCCCCTGGACCGGAATCCTCGCCCGGCTTTCGGGCTGCGAACTGGCGATGCAGCCCATCCGCCATCAGCGGGCGATCACCGCCCCCATTTCCGGCGTCCCCGCGCACCATCCCGTCGTCCGCGTGACCGACCTGAGCATCTACCTGCGGGCCGAGCGCGGGGGCTACCTGTTCGGCTCGTTCGAACCGGACCCGACGAGCATCGACCTGGAGCAGATGCCGGCCGCCTTCCGCACCGACGACATCCCCCCGCCGCTGGAGACGATGGCGGAAGCCCGCCGGCAGCTCGAGCCGCTGTTCCCGATTCTCGGCGAGACGGAGCTGGTCGAGTACAAGCAGGGGATGACGACGTTCGCCCCGGACGGCCGCTACCTGCTGGGGCCGGTCCCCGGCGCGGCGGGGCTGTACGTCGCGTCGGGGTGCGCGGCGCTGGGGATCGCCGGCTCGGCGGCGGTGGGACGGTGGCTCGCCAACTGGGCGCTCGACGGCGATCCCGGCGAGGACCTCTCGGACTTCGGCCTCGCCCGCTTCGGCGACCGCGCCGCCGACCGCGACTGGGTCCGCGACTCGGCGAAGCAGTATTACGCGACCTACTACGCGATCCGCGATTGAGCCGCGGCGAACGACGCGAAAAAAAGCGCTCCGCTCCGAAGACTCCGCGTCGCGGCTAACCGGTTAGCCGCGACGCGAAGGCCCTGCGCCGCGGAGCGCTCGTTCGGAGCGCTGTTTCCGTTCGCTTTTCCCA
>JBBDNU010000026.1:243-7873 GCA_040877365.1 Planctomycetales bacterium | reverse complement strand
TCCGCCGCCACGCTCGCCGGGCCGCTCATCGAGATCGACGGCCTCAAGACCTATTTCCACACCGACGACGGCGTCGTGCGGGCCGTCGATGACATCAGCCTGAAGATCGCCCCCGGGCACACGCTGGGACTCGTCGGCGAGTCCGGGTCCGGGAAGTCGGTCACCTCGCTCACCATCATGCGGCTGCTGCCCGAGGTCTCCGCCCGGATCGAGGCGGGGCGGATCTCGTTTCTGGGGAGGGACCTCGTCAAGCTGCCGCGCAAGCAGATGGAGCGGCTCCGCGGCGACGAGATCAGCATGATCTTCCAGGAGCCGGGGACCTCGCTCAACCCCGTCTACCGCGTCGGCGCGCAGGTCGTGGAGGCGATCCGGCTGCACCAGGACGTCTCGAAGGCGGAGGCCCGGCGGCGGACGATCGAGTTGTTCCATGAGGTCGGCATCCCCGATCCCGAGGTCCGCCTCCGCAGCTATCCGCACGAGATGTCCGGCGGGCAGAAGCAGCGGGTGATGATCGCGATGGCCCTCTCGTGCAACCCGAAGCTGCTCATCGCCGACGAGCCGACCACCGCCCTCGACGTGACGATTCAGGCGCAAATCCTCGACCTGATCCGCCGCCTCCGCGACGAACGGAACATGGCGGTGCTGTTCATCACCCACGACCTGGGAGTGATCGCCGAGATCGCCGACGACGTGGCCGTCATGTTCCGCGGCAAGATCGTCGAGCAAGCCCCGGTGCTCGACCTGTTCAAGAACCCGCGGCACCCCTACACGAAGGGGCTGCTCGCCTGCCGCCCGCGGCTCGAGACGCCGTATCGCCGGTTGCCGACCGTCTCGGACTTCATGGACGTCACGGAGCGGCCGGGCGGCGAACTGCACATCGTCGAAAAGCGAATGGACGATGCGCGGCTCGCGCATCTCACCACGCAGGGCCGCGGCCGGATGCTGCACCCCAAGAGCCGCCTGAAGGAGATGGGGCATCCCTGGGAAGAGGGGCATCATCCCCCCGGCACGACGACCGTCGCCGAGAGGACCACGCCGATCCTTTCCGTTGAAAACCTCAAGGTCCATTTCCCGATCCGCGCCGGCGTCTTTTCCCGCATCAAGGATTACGTGCGGGCGGTGGACGGCATCGGCTTCGAGGTCTACCCCGGGCAGACGCTGGGACTCGTCGGCGAGTCGGGCTGCGGGAAGACGACCACCGGCCGCGCGATCCTGCGGCTCATCCCGCTCACCGACGGCGTCGTGCGGTTCGAGGGGGCGGATTTCTCGGCGATGCGCGGGAGAGAGCTGCGCGAGTTCCGCCGCCGCATTCAGATCATCTTCCAGGATCCCTACGGCTCGCTGAATCCGCGGATGACGGTCGAGTCGATGCTCACCGAGCCGATGGCGACGCACGGGCTGGGAAAGTCTCGCCGCGACCGCCGCGACCGGGCGGCGAAGCTGCTGCACGAAGTGGGCCTCGAGCCGGGGCACCTGTCGCGGTATCCGCACGAGTTCTCGGGAGGGCAGCGGCAGCGGATCTGCGTCGCCCGCGCGCTCTCCGTCGAGCCGGACTTCATCATCTGCGACGAATCGGTCTCCGCCCTCGACGTGTCGGTGCAGGCGCAGGTGCTGAATCTGCTCAAGGACTTGCAGGAGCAACGGAAGTTGACCTACGTCTTCATCAGCCACGACCTGAGCGTGGTCAAGTTCATGTCCGACATGATGGCCGTGATGAACGACGGGAAGATCGTCGAGTTCGGCCCCTCGGAGAACATTTACGCCAACCCCCGCGAGGAGTACACGAAGCGCCTGATCCGCGCGATCCCGCACGGCTCGATCGAGAACATCGAACGCCGCCAGGCGGAGCGGCGGAAGCGGCGGATGGTGGAGCAGGGATGAACGCAGAGGTCGGACGTCAGCGGCGCTCGCCCCTTCTGCCTGACAACTGACGACCGACAGCGGACCAACCATGCTCACCCTCGGCATCGAAACGTCCGGCCGCGGCGGCGAGGTCGCGCTGCTGCGGGGCGACGAGTTGCTCGGCAGCCGGTCGCTGTCCGCCGCGGGGCGCAGGCACGCCCAGACGCTCGTCTCCGAAATGGCCGGGTTGTGGGGCGACGCCGGGATCGGGCCGGCCGAGCTCGAAGCGGTCGCCGTCAGCATCGGCCCCGGCAGCTTCACCGGCCTCCGCGTCGGCGTGGTGTGCGCGAAGACGCTCGCCTACGCCGTGCGGCGACCGCTGGCGGCCGTCGACACGTTTCTCGCGGTCGCCGCGCAGTCGCCGGCCGGAATCGACCGCGTGCAGGTGATCTCCGACGCGCAGCGCGGCGAACTGTACCTGGGCCGCTACGAGCGGCGCGCGGACGGCTGGGAGCGCTTCGGAGACGTCCGCATCGTCGACGGCGGGTCGTGGCGCGCGTCGCTCGCGGCCGACGACGCCGTCAGCGGGCCGGGCGTCGCGAAACACCTCGCACAGCTCGCGGGCCGCTGCCGCATCGTAAATGAGGAGTCGCGCGAGCCGCGGGCCGAGACCGTCGCCCGGCTGGGTCAGGCGGCGATCCGCGCCGGGCGCACGGCCGACCCGGCGGCCCTCGAGCCGTTCTATCTGCGGCGCAGCGCCGCGGAGGAGAAGCGGGACTCGCCGCCGGTCGCTCCGTGAGCGTGGGGCAGGCTTTCAGCCTGCCGTTCGGGCAGACAAGGATGTCTGCCCCACGTTCCCATTCCCTTCGCGGACTCAGCCGCGAATCGCACTCGGCGCGAGGTTGGAGGCGCGGCCCCCCGCGAGCTATAATCAGCCGCCGGACCAGGAGCGTCCGGCGTCGCTCCCCGAGCACGTCCCCCGCAGCCCCCGCGAACGAAAGTCCCCCTCATGGCCTTATATGAAATCGAGACGAGTGCCCACATCATGATCGGCTGGGCCGATTCCCAGGAGGTCGCGGAGCAGGTCGCCCGCGAGCACTATCCCGAGGAGGAAGTCGTCCGCATCACGAAGCGGCCGCGCGACCTGTGGGTCATCTCCAAGCGGCTGCTGGGGATCAAGGGGGCGGCCGAGCCGAACGACGTCGCCCGCGACTGCCTGTCCCGCGCCAAGGGGGACAAGCTCCACGCGATCCGGCTGTACATGCTCGACACGGGCGTCGACCTGCACGAGGCGCAGCGCGTGATCGAAACCAACATGTCGCTCGGCTGGTAACGAAAATAGCCGGCGGGCAATGCCCGCCGGCGAAAACGCTTCGCGAGAACAACTTTCGCGACAGCGCGCCGGCGGGAAGTTTCCCGCCGGCTATTCGCGTTGCTTCGTGAGCCGCTCGACGATCTTGTCGATGTCGAGCGGGCCGTCCTGGAGGGTGAGCTTGCCGCCCGCCGCTTCGTAGACTTTGCGGAGCGGGGCCAGCTCGCTTTCGGGGATGCCTTTCGTGCCGGCGACGACCAGCTCCGTCGGCGCGGCGAGCGCCGCCAGTCCGCCGATCCCGCCGTACTTGAGCGCCCCCGGCAGATAGTTCTGGTCGCCGATGCTCGTCACGTTGCCGAAGCCGAACCCGCCGAGATCGACGAACGCCCCGTCGATCTTGTCGCCGGCGATCGCGGCGGCGAGCAACACCCACGGCCCGGCTTCGCCGGTGCCGATGAGGTAGAACTTCGCCTCCTGGGGACGACCCTGCGTGACGAACATCAGGATGTCGCGGACGCGATTGACGAGTAGTGGTCGGTTATAGCCATAGACGAACCCGTCGAAGCCCTCGCGGACCTCGAATGCCGCTGGCTTTCCGTCGTCGGTGTACTCACCGGTGAGGAAGGGGTCGGCGGAACTGACGGCGATTGAAGCGTCCAGTAGCGTTTTCACCGGAGCAATGGGCTTGCCCTCACCATCGAACAAGGCCGACTTGCCTTTGCCGTCCAGCCACATCACCCCGTGGCGGGGTTCGTCGGTTCTCACGACGATCGCCGGCACCGACTCGCCCCCGTCCTGCCGTGAGAACAGCGCATGCGCGGGGGTTGGCTCATTCGCTTTCTCCTCGTTGCCGAACTCTTCGACGCGGTCTTGCGCAGGGTGACTTACTCGTTCGATCCGCACCGATCGCCGATCCGGCACCTCGCCGAACATCGCCCGCGCCGCCTGCCCCACGACCTCCTTGTACTTCCCCACGTCCTCCTTCGTCTTCGGCAGCAGCGCCGCGTACTGCTCGTCGTTGAGCTGCGTGAGGTACTGCCGCAGCTCGGCGACGTTCTTGCCGTTCGCTGGCTTCGGGTGCTCGGCGTCCCAGACGCTCAGTTCCTTCGGTGGGACCGGGACGAAGTCGCGTTCGACGACCGGGCTTTCCTTGCCGAGGTTCAGGTGCTGGTTGAACCACGTATACATCATTTCGCGGGCGACGCCGTTGTAGTTGTGCTTGAACTGCGGGAACGCCTTGGCGTTCACCTTGTCCCGCTCGCCGTAGAGCGCGTAGACCTGCTGCAACTCCGGCAGCCCCTTCGTCTCGATGGCGATCGTCCAGTCGTCCGCCCCGCTCATGGCCTGCGGCTTCGGGGCGAACAGCGCGGCGAGCGCGATGTTGTTGATCCCGATCCGCAGGTAAGCCGCGTTCTCGCACACGCAGCCCCCCTGCATTCCCGTGCCGACCATCACCGCCGGGAACGCGACCGCCGGCCGCGGATCGACCGCGGTGAGCATGAAGGTCTGCGTGCCGCCGCCGCTCGATCCGGTAACCGCCAATCGTTCCGGATCGACGTCCGGGAGCGTGAGCAGGAAGTCGAGGGCCCGGATCGAGTTCCAGGTCTGCAGCCCCATCGGGTTCTGCAGGCGCAGCCCCGCTGCGTGATCGTTGAACCCCTGCCGGTGCTCCAGCAGGTCGCTGTCGACGTAGCCGATCATGTCGTAGTGGAACACCACGCAGCCGAGGCGGGCGAGGCCGATCATGCGGGCTTGCAGCGGGTGATGCGCGCTCGACAGGAACCGCTCGGCGCCGCTCTTCACCTCGCGCTCGGCGGCCTGGTCGCCAGCATCGTGCATGCGGCCGTTCGGCCAGTGGCCGTGTGGGCAGAGGACGCCGGGAATCTTTCCTTTCACGTTCTTCGGCCGATACAGATTGCCGGTGACGTAGTGGCCGGGATGGCTCTCGAAGTAGACCTTCTCGATCGTGTAGTCGTCGCGGTCGATCTTGCCGTGGACGACGGCGTCGAGCGGCCCCTTCTCGGGCATGGGCCACAGGCCGGTCGCGACGAGCACCCGTTCGCGGAGGGCCTTCGCCTCCTGCTCCCACGCCTCTTTCGTTTCCGGCGGGGACCAGGGATGATAGGCGTCGTTCAGCGTGCGGAGCTTGCCGAGCCGGGCGTCCTTGGGCTTCTCCCCCTTGGGGAGCACGCGCCAGATTTCGCGCGCGGCGTCCTTTGCCGGGGCATCCTGGCCACGAGCGGTTGCAATGGCGAGCATCGCGAACGACAGCGAAGCGGCGAACGTCAGGCGGCGCATGGCGGAATCCTCGGGTGAGAAGAATCAATGTTCAATGACCAAGGTCCAATGACCAAGGTCCAATGTGGGGCGGTCGATTTCGGCATTGGTCATTGAGACTTGGGCATTGGGAATTCGGCGCTTTGCGGCGGCGGCCAATCAGCGTATTCTGGGGCCGGAAGGAATGCAACAAGGAGCATGTTGTACTCCCGACTCCGCACTCCGCACTCCGCATTCCGCACTGACAACCATGATCCTCTCCGGCCGCATCGCCACGCCCGATTCCGTTCGCCGCTGCCAGATCCGCATCGAAGGGGACTCGATCGCCGAGGTCGGCTGCGATCTCGGGCGGACCGACGTCGAGTTCCCCGATTCCTGCCTGATCTTCGCCGGCATGGGGGACATCCACATCCACGCCCGCGACGACGCCAGCCGCCGCGAGAACTACAAGGAGGACTTCACCACCGCGGCGGCGGCGGCGATTCACGGCGGCGTCGTCCACGTGGCGGACATGCCCAACAACCCCGCCGCGCCGATCGACGACGCGAGCTACGCGGCGAAGCAGGCGGTTGTCCGCGAGCGGAACGTGCCGATCCAGATCACGCTCTACGCGGGGATCGGGCCGGGGACGTCGCCCCTGTCGTACCCGGTCCCCTACAAGGCGTACATGGGGCCGAGCGTGGGGGACCTGTTCTTCACGTCGCTGGCGCAGCTCGACGAGACGCTGGCGCGCTATCGCGGACAGAACGTGAGCTTCCACTGCGAAGACCCCGTGCTGCTCGAAGCGCACCGCGGCGAGCCGACGCACGAGCAGCGCCGCCCGCCCGAGTGCGAGCTCTCCGCCACGCGGTTCGCGCTGGCGATGATCGAAAAGCACCGGCTGATCGGCAAGCTGTGCCACTACTCCGTCGAGGAGGGGCTGCCGCTGATCCGCGAAGCGCGGGGCAGGGGGCTGCCCGTGACGTGCGAGGTCACGCCGCATCACCTGTACTTCGACGAATCGATCATCGACGCCGCGAACCGCGGCCGGATGCAGATGAACCCGCCGTTGCGCGGCCGCGCCGATCGCGAGGCGATGCTTGAAGCGCTCCGCGACGGCACGCTCGATTATCTCGCCACCGACCACGCCCCGCACACGCTCGAAGAGAACGCGCGGGGCGTCTCCGGGCAGCCGCACCTCGACACCTACGGCCCGTTCGTGACGTGGCTGATCGTCGAGCGGGGCTTCACGCCGGAGCGGATCGCGGAAGTCTGCTGCGCGAACCCCGGGGAGTTCGTGAGCCCGTACACGGCCCCGAAAAAGTTCGGCCGGATCGAGCCGGGTTACGTCGCGTCGCTCACCGTGCTGAACCTCCAGCGCCCCGTGACGATCCACCGCGAGGACCTGCGGACGAAATGCGGCTGGTCGCCGTTCGAGGGGGTCACGTTCCCCGGCTCGGTGGAAGCGGTGTACGTCGCGGGGCGGCGCATGTAGATCCCGCCCGGCGGGTGGGATCCCGTGTTCGCGCGACGACGAAAGAAGGCCGGGAACGCGGGGTCCCCGGCCTTCGGCCACTGAAACGGAACTCATCTCATCTCGCGCGCGAGCCGCTCAATCGCGCAGGGCCACCTCCTGCTTCACCACGTCCTCCGTCGGCGGCGGGGCCGTCTCCGGCTGCGGCGCCGGGGCGGGGGCCGGTCCCTGCGGGACCGCCGCCGGGCCCGGATCGCACACGCGGACCGGCACCTGGCAAGTGATCGTCTGCGGGACCATCCGGCAGACCTGCACGTCGAACTCGCGCTGCACGGTGCAGGGCACGTTCACCGTGAACTTCTCGGTCCGCTGCCGCGGCACGCACTGGTACTCGCACACCTGGCGCGTCAGCGTCTCGTACTTGGGGACCATCACGCAGAACTCGACGGTCCGCTGCTGCGGCTCGTTGACGTACTCGCACACGCGGACGGTGCGGGTCCGCTGCTCCTCACGGCACAGGTTGACCTGGTACTCGTAGGGAACCTGCTCATTGACGTACTCGCAAACCTTGTGGGTGCGGGTCCGCTGCTCGGGCCGGCACAGCGTCACCTGGTACTCGTAAGGGACCTGCTCGTTGACGTACTCGCAGACCTGCACGGTGCGGGTCCGCTGCTCCTGTCGGCACAGGTTGACCTGGTACTCGTAAGGGACCTGCTCGTTGACGTACTCGCAGACCTGCACGGTGC
>JBBDNU010000026.1:0-143 GCA_040877365.1 Planctomycetales bacterium | reverse complement strand
GGGTCCGCTGCTCGGGCCGGCACAGGGTCACCTGGTACTCGTAGGGGACCTGCTCGTTGACGTACTCGCAGACCTGCACGGTGCGGGCCCGCTGCTCGGGCCGGCACAGGGTCACCTGGTACTCGTAGGGGACCTGCTCGTTG
>JBBDNU010000025.1:2323-7920 GCA_040877365.1 Planctomycetales bacterium | reverse complement strand
TTACATTCAGCTACGGCGCGATCTCAAGACCGCGCTCGCCGAGCGGGGCCGCATTGAACAGCAAGCGAAGAAGGCCCTTGCTCGCTTTCAGGCGATTGCCGACTTGGAGAAGTATAAGTCCGAGCTTGACGCCAAGGTGCAGAATTCGCGCGCATTGCTGCCGAAGTTCGAGACTCTGGCAGAAATGCAGCGGCATAAAGAGGAGTTGACGGCAGCTCTGGCCGAGCTGAAACAGGTCGACGACGAGTGGCGGCAGGCCATCTCTCAACACGAATCAACCCTCGCGCAGTTGAAAGCGCAGATCGGTTCTGTCGAGGTCGGATTGGAGATGCAGTCATTCGGTTTCTATCGTCCGAAGTATGACTTCGAGGATTCTGAACACTACGCGCGCACCCTCGTCACGGTTCGAGATCGGCAGGAGGTGTTGGTCAAGTCCGACATCGCTACTCATTGCCCGCAGGAATGGACCGTTGATGGCAGCGCCGCCAAAGGGCGCAAGATGATCAAGGAACATGCGAAGCTTATGCTGCGCGCATTCAATGGTGAGTGCGATGCGGCCATCGCAAAGGTCAAGTATAACAACGTCACCACTTTGGAAACCCGCATCAACCGCTCGTTCGATGCCGTCAACAAGCTCGGCGAGTCGAAACAACTTTGGATTACGCGGGACTACTTCAACTTGAAGCTTCAGGAACTCTACCTGGTGCACGAGCATCGCGAGAAAGTCGAGGCAGAGCGCGAAGAACAGCGCCAGATCAAGGAGCAAATGCGCGAAGAGGAGAAGGCTTTGAAGGAGATCGAGAAAGCGCAGAAAGAGGCGGAGAAAGAAGAAACGCTCAAGTCCAACGCGCTGTCAATTGCGCGGCAGCAACTTGCCGACGCCGAAGGAAAGCAGGCGGATCGTTTACAGTCCATAGTCGATCGACTCGAAGCAGAACTCAAAGATGCGCTGGAGCGCAAGGCGAAAGCAATTGCAAGAGCGCAACTGACGCGATCGGGCCACGTGTACGTCCTGTCCAACATCGGCTCTTTTGGAGAGAATGTGTACAAGATTGGCATGACGCGACGGCTTGAGCCTCTTGAACGGGTCGATGAGCTGGGCGACGCCTCGGTACCATTTCGCTACGACGTGCATGCGATCATATACAGTGCAGACGCGCCTTCACTTGAGAACAAACTACACAAACACTTCGAATCGCGGCGCGTGAATCTGATCAATTGTCGGCGAGAATTCTTCAATGTTTCGTTGGACGAGATCAGGGATGCGGTCGAGAAGACATTCGGCTTGGTCACGTTCAAGCTCGTCCCCGACGCGGAGGAGTACCGGAAAACTGTTTCAATGCGAGAACAGAGTTCAGCGACGACTACCCCCGTTACGTTTGCCGATACAGTGACGTAGCCGGCCGGAACAACCGGCGGGGTGGACCGGTATCGCGGAAATGCTCTCTCCCGGGTCGCGCAGCGACGGGAGGGCTTGTCGATTTAATCTCTGCACGCTTGTCATTGTCGGCGCGGGCGCTATGCTACCGGCTCGGTTGAGCGGCGGGTGTTGGTGGCTGGTTTCATGGAGGGGGCGATGGGTTATTGGGCGCAGCCGGAGCGGGCGCGGGATCAGTTGGTGTTGTTCCACCAGCGGCTGGATGACGCGATCCCCGCGGATCATCCGGTGCGGTTGTTCGACGAGATCCTCGGTCGCATCGATTGGTCGGCGTGGGAAGCGGAGTACCACGGCTGGCGGGGGCAGCCGCCGATTCATCCGCGGGTGTTGGCCGCCGTGTTGTTGTATGGCTTGCTGAAGAAGGTTCGCTCCAGCCGGGCGCTGGAAGACGCCTTGCGGATGCGGATCGACTTCCACTGGCTGGCCGAAGGACGCTCGATCGACCACACGACCCTCAGCGAGTTCCGCCGCACGCGCGGCCCGCGACTGAAGGACCTGTTCGTGCAGGTCGTGTTGGTGGCCCGCGAGATCGGTTTGGCGAAGCTGGAAACGCTGGCGTACGACGGCACCCGCCTGCGCGCCGACAATCGCCTGCGCGGGGCGAAGACGCCGGACGAATTGCGAAAGCTGCGGGCCGAACTGGCGCGGTTGTACGAAGAGCAGGAGCGGCGTCTGGCGGAAGAAGACCTGCGCGAGCAAACGCTGTTCGGTTCCATCGAGAAATCGAAGCTCCCCGAGGATCTGGCCGACACGGCACGGCGTCTGGCGCGCGTCGATGCGGCCTTGGCGGAATTGGACCGCGTCGAGAAGGCCGGCGAGTCGGTCCCCCGGCGGATTCCGATGACCGATCCCGAATCGCGGATCTTGCCGAACAAGGAAGGGGCCTTCGCGCCGAACTACACGCCGCTGGCGACGGTCGATGTGCCGAGCGGGATGATCGCCGCCTGCGACGTCATTCAGACGACCGACGAGCATCTCTCGCTGATCCCGCAGATCGAACGGGTGCGGGAGGACTTCGCGCTTCCCCAGCCCCCGCCGGAAGTGCTCGCGGATGGGGCGATGCCCACCGGAGCGAACCTCAAGGCGCTGGACGAGATGGGCGTCACCATGTATGCGCCCGCGAAGTCGCTCGACCCGGCCAGGAACCCGGCCTTGCGCGACGATCCCACGCAGCCGGTGCCCGAGGAGCGGTGGGACGAACTGCCGACGGTCGGCGTGCGAAACAAGGCCGGCGCGAAGCAGCAGCAGTTGAAGAAGGACGCCTTCATCTACGATGCGGACCGGGATTGCTACTGGTGTCCGCGAGGCAAGCGATTGAGCCGCACGTCCCAAACGAGTTGCAAGCGGGCGACCGGCCGCCAAGTCCGCGTGATCTACAGGCCGCCGGTGGAGGACTGCGCGGCGTGCCCGCTGAAGTCGCTGTGCGTGAAACAAGGAGGGACCCGCCGGGAAGTGACCCGCCCGGAGAACGAGGAATACGTCGAGCAGTTGGCGCGGCGGATGGCGACGCCGGAAGCCCAGGCCAAGTACGCCCAGCGAAGCCATGCGGCCGAACGTCCGTTCGCGACGATCAAGCAGCAGTTCGCGGCACGCCGGTTCCTGCTGCGCGGGCTGGAGCAAGTGCGGATCGAATGGCGGTGGCTGGCGACGGCCTTCAATGTGCATCGGCTGATGACGCTCATCCGCAGCCGAGCCGGCCCGCCGGACCAACCCCTGTCGCTGTCCGCCCCCTCACCGGCCGCATGCTGACCGCGCCGGTGTCCAAGCAATTCGTTCGCGTCTCCCCTCCCCCCGGCCCTCGCTGCGCACAGCGACGGCCGGGGAAAGGGGATCCCCAAAACCAAGCACCGCCGCACTGGAATACATCAACGTTCCCGGGAGGCCGCGCCCTGTGGTTTCCTGCTTTTCGGACCGTTTCCATCGCTTGAACCACGACTGGCAGCGGATCGGCGGACCGACCGGACGGTCCTCGATGCGGGTTCAACCGGCTATGAAAGGCTTTCGCGAAGGGGCAGAGCGCAGGGCGCGGCTTCTTGTCGCATTGCGACCCGGCCTGCGGCCGGGCCACCCGCGGCCAGCCCGTCGAGCGAACTCCCCTTTCGGTCGCGGCCGCGCGCGTTCCGCGGTATCGTAGAGCGGTCTGGCAGGCGGTTTGCCGTGCGCGCGAGGCTCCGTCGATGCACCGGGGGTTTCCATGATCGAACAATCGCCGCCGGTCCAAGAGCCGCTCGAGCGGCAGCTCGCGGGTGCGATGAAGCTCGTCGAGGTCACCTGCGAGCTGGCCCGCGAGCACGGGCTGGACCGCATCCTGAACGTCGTCACGCGCGGCGTCTGCGAGGCGCTCGCCTGCGAGCGGGCCACGCTCTACCTGTTCGACGAGGAGGCGCAGGAACTCGTCACCCGCGTCGCCACCGAACTCGAAATCGAGGAGATCCGCAGCCCGATCGACCGCGGGATCACCGGCTGGGTGGCGCGGCGGCGGATGATCGCCAACATCCCCGATCCCGCCGTCGACGCCCGCTGGAACTCCGCCATCGACCGCCGCACCGGCTTTCAGACCCGCAGCATCCTCGCCGCGCCGGTCGTGTCGCGGCACGAAGAACGGTTGCTCGGCGTGCTGCAAGCGCTCAACAAGAAGGACGGTCCGTTCGACGGCTTCGACGAGAAGCTGATCGAAGCGTTCGCCTCGCACGCGGCGACCGCGCTCGAGCGGGCCGAGCTGATCGAGGACGTTCGCCGCGCGCACGAGCTGCACGTCTCGGTCGAAATGGGGCGGAACATTCAGGCCGCGTTCCTTCCCAGCCGGCTGCCTTCGATTCCGGGATACGAGGTCGCGGCGTGGTGGCAGCCGGCCGAGGCGGTCGGGGGGGACTATTACGATCTGCTGCAACTGCCGGACGGCAAGCTGGGGCTGGTAGTGGCGGACGTGAGCGGGCACGGCGTGGGGGCGAGTCTGATCATGGCCTCGGTGCGGGCGATGCTGCACGTGATGGCCCGCACCCGGTCGGAGCCGGAGGAGATCGTGTCGCTGTTGTCGCAGTCGATTTCCGCCGACCTGCACGAGGGTCGGTTCATCACCTTCCTGCTCGTCGCGCTCGACGCGGCCCGGCATCAGCTCACCTACGCCAACGCCGGGCACGGGCCGGCCCTCCATTTCTGCCGGGAGACCCGCCGCTTCCGCACGCTGGAGAGCACGGCCATGCCGATCGGCTTCGCCGAGGACCCCCGCGTGCCGCGCGGGGCGACGGTCGAGATGCGCCCCGGCGACCTGCTGCTGCTGGCGACGGACGGGGCGATCGAGCTGCGGGACGCGCGGGACGCGATGTTCGGCCGCGAGCGGCTGGAGCGGCTGATCGCCGAGAACTGCACGCTGCCGGCGGCGCAATTGATGAACGTGCTCCGCGAAGCGATCACGCGGTTCAACCCGCACGACGACCCGCCGGACGACGTGACGCTGTTGCTGGTGGAACGCAAGTGGGGGCATCCGTTCGATGCGAAAGCCCCCTCACCCTGACCCTCTCCCCCGCAAAGCCGGGGGAGAGGGGACCGAGTCGTGCCCCCTCGTCGCCGCTCCGCACTCCGCACTCCACACTCCGCACTCGCTTCACCGCTGCTCCTGCCGGTAGATCTCCGTCAGCAGCTCCTCGACGCTCTTGTAACGTTTCTTCCCCTCGGTGACGCGCTCGATCTTGTGCCGGGCGTCGTTCGAGGTGTGCCCCAGGCTGAGCAGCGCCGCGAATGCCTCGTGGAGGACCGTC
Source organism: Planctomycetales bacterium (assembly GCA_040877365.1). Classification (GTDB taxonomy): domain Bacteria; phylum Planctomycetota; class Planctomycetia; order Planctomycetales; family Planctomycetaceae; genus JBBDNT01. The sequence goes on along the minus strand of JBBDNU010000025.1, from coordinate 2,724 downwards.
TCCTCCGCGCTCGGCGCGTCGGGGAGGTCGCGGGCGACCATCAGGGCGAACTTGGGCATCTTCCGCCGCAGCTTGGCGACGATCCGCTCCGCGGTCGCCGCGCCGACTCCCGGCAGCGTGGTGAGTTGCTTGACGTCCTGCTCCTCGATGGCCGCCGCCACCTCGCGGACCGGGCGGACCATCGCCCGCAGGGCGGTCTTCACCCCCACGCCGTCCACCGAGCAGACGAGGTCGAAGAACTCGCGCTCGGCGTCGTTCATGAAGCCGATCAGCCGCGGCGTGAGCCGCCCCTTCTGCGGGTTCCCTTCGAGATACTCGATGGTCCGCAACGAGACCTCCTCGCCGACGAGCGGCTGCAACTGCCGGCGGACGAACTCGGGGATGAACACCTCGTGCTCGAA
>JBBDNU010000025.1:0-2223 GCA_040877365.1 Planctomycetales bacterium | reverse complement strand
CGAGCGGCTGCAACTGCCGGCGGACGAACTCGGGGATGAACACCTCGTGCTCGAAGGCCCCCGCCGCGATATACGCGGCGTGGACGGAAAGCGAGGCGAGCCGGCCGGTGATGCGGGTGATCATGGGGCGGAAGTCAGAAGTCAGAGGTCGGAGATGAAAGCCTACGGCAGCGCCCCGTGGATCATACGGCACCGGAGCGTTTTGCCGCGGCCCTGCGGGCGGCGCGAGTTCCGCTGTCGCATGGTCTGCGGCAGGATATACTGAAGGGCCAGTCGCGGCACGCGATTCTCGCCGCCCGACGATGCCGAATCAACCGAGGCCGAATCCACTCGATTCGGCGGACGACACGGGAGCGCTTCGTATGAAACCGAGCGACTGGTTCGGCGTGGCCGTCCGCGTGCTGGGCCTGTGGCTGCTCGTGCTGGCCCTGGAGTCCGCCGCGATGGCGTTGAGCATGCAGAACGGCTGGTACGAATGGCAGGGCGTCGAGCCGGCGCACTTTTACTCCGTCGCCCTGTTCTATTTCCTGCCCGGACTGGCGCTGCTCATCCACGCCCGGTTCTTCGTGAACCTCGGCTACGGCGAGCCGTCCGTCGAGGATCCGGATGATCGTCCGCCGAAGTCCTCCGACGTGGATCATGGCTGATCCAGCCGTGCGCGGCGCGTTATGATGAATTCTTGAACCGCGATCGGATTTTCCTCTGCGGACGAAATCAATTCAGCGACGGGACAGGATACTTCGCATGTCCACCGCCACGCTTCCTCCCTGGGACATCGCCGAGCGTCCGCCGGTGCCGGTCCACCGCTTCACGGTCGAGGAATACCACCGTCTGGGGGAACTCGGCGTGCTGACGGAGGCGGACCGCGTCGAGCTCCTCGAAGGATGGATCACGCCGAAGATGGTTCATAATCCACCGCACGACAGGGCCTTGGAGCTGACGGACGACGTCGTTCGCGTTCATCTTCCGCGCGGTTGGCGTCTGCGGATCCAACTCCCGATCCAGACGTCCGACAGCGAGCCGGAACCCGATCTGGCAATCATCAGAGGAGACCTCCGCAGCCAACCGGTCGAGCACCCGACGCCCGCCGACGTCGGCCTCGTGGTGGAAGTGGCCGATTCGTCGCTCTCGATCGACGCCGGCATGAAGAAGCGGCTGTACGCGCGGGCCGGGATTCCGTGCTACTGGATCGTCAACCTGATCGACCGCCGGCTGGAAGTCCACACGGACCCCACCGGCCCGGCCGACGAACCCGCCTACCGCGACGAGCGGCAGTTGTCGACGGGGGAGATGGTCGCGCTCGTGCTCGAAGGGCAGGAAATCGCCCGCATCGCCGTCGCCGACCTGCTGCCGTGATGTATTGGGAGCGGGGGCCTGTTGTTGCGTGGCTCAAAATGGCCTTCGTCGCATCTCTTCGATCAGCGTGGGTAGCTTTCCATTCGCAACGTCCTGTTGTGAGATGTCATTTCGATTTGCGGGAATTGCGGTCACGACGAGGAATCGCCTAGTATATACAATGGCTCAGTCAAGGGTTGGGCAACAGCCGTAGATTCCCGTCATTCCCGCGTTGGCATCTCACCGGCGGGAGGTTTCCCGCCGGCTATCGTGTCACGCGGCGAACCGCACGCCGTGATACAGGCACAACGCCACCGCCGTCGCGTCCGCGACGTCGTTGGGGGAGAGGATGTCCTTCAGCTTCAATTCCGCGGCGATCGCGTGCTGGATTTGCTCCTTCGAGGCGCGGCCGCTCCCCGTCAACAGCCGCTTGATCTGGGCCGGGGTGTAGTGGACCACGGTGAGACCGGCGGCGACGGCGGTCATCAGGATCGCGCCGCGGACGTGGGCCATCAGGATCGCCGTCTTCGGGTGGCGGACGTGCGAGAAAATCTGCTCGATCGCCAGCAGCTTCGGCCCGTGCTCGTCGATCACCTCCCGCAGCCCGCAGCCGATCTCGTGCACGCGAGCGGCGAGCGTCTCCTTGGGAGAAGAGCGGATCACCCCCCCCTCGACCAGCAGCGGCCCGCGCGCCGTGCGCCGCAACAGCGCATAGCCGGTGCGGTTGAGGCCGGGATCGACGCCGAGGTAGAGGGGAGAAGGGGAAACGTGGGACATCCGTGTCGTCTCCGCGGTGGAATGTCGAATGTCGAAGCCCAAATGACGAAGGAATGTCGGCCTCCTCACCAGAATCTGTGGGTAGCTTTTGGAGCCCGATGGGCAATTCAG
>JBBDNU010000024.1:0-41070 GCA_040877365.1 Planctomycetales bacterium | reverse complement strand
AGCGGTGGACAATCAACCCTGGTCCGGCGAGGCCAACGTCCACGTCTCGATCGTCAACTCGGTCAAGACGCACGATCCGAAACTGCTGCCTCAGGAACGGCGGTTGTGGTTCAAGGTGGAAGCAGCCCCGGGAAAGAAGAAGATTCGCAAGCGAGGCAGCGTTCCCGCACACAAGGATTATGAACTGGATTTCCGGACAACGCCCGTTCTGAATTCTGCATTGTCCGACCGTCCTGACTTGAGCACCGCATCGCGGCTGCGGTTTTCTACACAGACTACGATCGTGTGCCAAGGCGTAACTCCGGGGCATGCGGGATTCGTATTGAGTCCAGCGGCTGCGAAGAAGGTTACAGCATCGGACGCGCTTTCTCGCGATGTGGTGTTTCCATACCTGGTCGGACGCGATTTACTAACCGGCACTGGCGTGCCCACCCGTGACATCATCGACTTTGGCCAGATGTCGATTCTCGAAGCCCAGCAGTTTCGGTCTGCGTTCCGACATGTGGAATCGCACGTGTTGCCCGAGATCGAGAACAAGGCAGCGCAAGAGAAGGATGGCGAAACAGCCCGCAACGATCAGTTGGGTCGATGGTGGATGCATTGGCGTTCGCGCCGAGAACTGATTCGCGCGATTTCGAAACTCGATCGCTTCCTCGTGTGTTCGCGCGTCACGAAAAGGCCGATCTTCGTATTCGTTGGCTCATCGGTTCGCCCGGGAGATTCCATTCAGGTATTCGCGTTCGACGACGACTACAGCTTCGGCATCCTGCACTCGATCGCGCATTGGCAGTGGTTCGTCGCGAAGTGCTCGAAGTTGACAGAGCGATTTCGGTACACGCCCGAGTCCGTGTTCGACACCTTCCCCTGGCCGCAGTCGCCGACGGCGGTGCAAGTCACGGCGGTCGCAGCCGCGGGGCGCGAGGTGCGGCGCGTGCGCGACGAGGCGCTGACGAATATCAAAGGCGGACTCCGCGCCGTGTATCGCACGCTCGAACTGCCGGGGCGGAATCCGCTCAAGGAGGCCCATGCCGCGCTCGATGCCGCCGTCCTCGCCGCCTACGGCTTCTCCGCGAAGAAGGATCTCCTCGCCCAGTTGCTCGAACTGAACCACGCCGTCGCCGCCCGCATCGCCGCCGACGAACCAGTCACCGCCCCCGGCATCCCGCCGGGCTTTCCCCATCCGGAGGCTCTCGTCACTGATGACTGCATTCGCCCGGAATAATGCGGACCGATCGCATGCAGTCGCTGCAGCAAAGTAGGACTGGCGTGCCGGCCAATCTCCGAAAAAGGCAGCCCCACGCGCCTCTTCGCGCGGTACAACCCACACTTTGGAGCATGAAGGACAATCGAAATGAAGCGATCTCCACTTGTCTCGCTGGTCATTCTTGGCGTCCTCATTGGTGCCGCGATTGGCATCTCTTCCGAGATGCAGTCATTCGGCGAAAAGGCGCCGCGCCACGCCAGGTTGGTGATGCAGGAGCCACAAGAATGGGTGCAAGTTGCATCGTACGTCACAGAACAAAGGACTCGCGCTGTCTGGCGCATCGAGGCAGCACTGGATCCAGACGATGGAACCACAAAATACAGCATGAAAGAGACTACTGAATCCTACTTCGTCTCTCGCCCGGTAGTAAACACGGTTGGCGGCGATGACTCGTACGGGAACACACAATCGATCTGGTTCGACGTAATTGATAGCTATCTTCACCGACACCGCGTCATTGAAGTCTTTAGCCTCATTGAGGACATCGCGGATGATGAGGGCCGAGCGCTCGCGCTATCACACGTGCTATCTTGGCTCAAGGGGCAATACCCGCCAGTCGGAGGAGCGATGGCCCCGCCCGCCCCGTACTCGCCGGTGTCCCACGAAGGAAGGTCGGTACCGAGCGGACCTATCAACGAATTGTTGAGTCGAGTTCAAGGAGATGATGCAAAGCGCGAAATGCGAGACCAAGCAGCATTACGCGACTTTGTCGCGCAACGGCGCACGCACATCGAGCATGTCCTAAAGCTCGCCGACTCGCTTTCACCGTCACCGATGAAAGCGGGCATACTACTGGCCGTGTCGGATCTGCAGTACAGCGTGAGCTTCGATGCTGAGGCTGAAGCGACGCAGTCCCGAGGAGCAGACGTTTTGAAAGCGCACGCGGAACGGATGAGGAGTTGGTGGGCTTTGGCCAAGAGTGCGGGCGCTACTGTTTTGCGGTGGGCTGGTGGAGTCGGTCTTGCCGCACTGTTTTTTGGTTTGTTCTTGCGTGTAGTGGAGTTCTACTGTGTTGATGCGCTTGCGACACGCATTGGAAGCGAGCGATTCGCCAAGGCATTGGGGACAACCCTGAGAACAACTGTCAAGGAGTCTGGTCTTATCCTCCCGGAGCACTTCGAGAAGGGGCGCTGATGTGCTGTGAAGCCGCAAACTGGTTATTGACATCGACGATTTCCACGCCCGTATACTACGAGCCTTCCTTTCGTGGGGATCGGGGCATCGTCCTCCGGCTCTGCAATGCCTTGGAACGCCTGTGTTACTGACCTCCCTTGGCCGCCTACGGCTTCTCGGCGAAGCAGGATCTCCTCGCCCAGTTGCTCGAACTCAACCACGCCGTCGCCGGCCGCATCGCCGGCGAGCCGGTCACCGCCCCCGGCATTCCCCCGGGCTATCCCGACCCCGAATCGCTCGTCACCGACGACTGCATCCGCCCGGCGTGAGCGATCGCGCTCGGTTTCGTCCCATCGAGAGGACGATAGAATGAATCGAGCGCGCTTGATCGAGCGAGTCCCTGAATACCATGCCGGAAACCGTCGCAGTCAACCCTGAGCTGATTCGCTGGGCGATCGACCGCTCCGGTGTGCCGGTCGAGGAATTGGCGCGCGCTTTCCCGAAGCTCGACGAATGGCGGCGCGGCGACCGCGCCCCGACGTTCCGACAGTTGGAGCTGTTCGCCGGCAAGACGATGACGCCGTTCGGGTATTTTTTCCTGGAGTCGCCGCCCCACGAAGAGCTTCCGATCCCCGATTTCCGCACCGTCGGCGACACGAGTATCGAGCGCCCCAGCCCCAACCTGATCGAGACGATCCAGGCGATGCAGCGCCGCCAGGCGTGGATGCGAGAGTTCCTGATCGACGAAGGACAGGGGGCGCTCGACTTCGTCGGTTCGGCGAAAAGCGTCCGCAACGTCGTGTCGCTCGCGGTTCGCATTCGGGAGGCGCTGGGGCTGACCGTCGATTGGGCGGAGCGTCACGCGACCTGGGAAGAGGCGCTGCGCACGTTGCGCGATTCGGCGGGACGGGATTGGAATTCTGGTGGCCACCAGCGGGATTGTCGGACTCAACACTCATCGTCCGCTCGATCCGCAGGAGTTTCGCGGGTTCGTGTTGTGCGACGACTACGCCCCGTTGATCTTCGTGAACGGGTCCGACTCGAAATCGTCCCAGATGTTCACGCTGGCTCACGAGCTGGTCCATATTTGGCTGGGAGCGGAGGGGCTGTTCAATCTGATCAAGATGATGCCCCACCGCGACGAGACCGAGCGCTTCTGCAATCAGGTCGCCGCGGAATTCCTGGTTCCGGCCCACAAACTCAAGGAACGGTGGGAGGAGGCGGCCGCGACGGCCAGCCCGTTTCACACGATCGGCCGGTGGTTCAAGGTCAGTCCGGTAGTCGCGGCGCGGCGGGCTCTGGATCTCGGTTTGATCAATCGCGCGCGCTTCTTCGCCTTCTACGAGCAGGACCGTGAGGAATGGCAACGAAGGAAGGCCGAGGAGAAACAGAAGAAAGGCGGACCCAACTTCTATGTCGTGCAGGATGGGCGGTTGGGGAGGAGGTTCGCCTACGCGGTCGTACGCGCCGCACGCGAAGGCCGACTGCCATACCGTGAGGCTTACAGGCTGACCGATCTGAGAGGAGAAGCGTTCAACCGTTACGCCAACCTTCTCGTGCAGAGGATGAAGGATGAGCGTCGGTAAACGGTACGTCCTCGATGCCAACGTCTTCATCGGGGCGCATCAGGCCCATTATGGGTTCGACATCTGCCCCGGCTTCTGGTCGGCCTTGTTACGCCAGCATGAGCGCCCCAGCCACGCCGCCGCACGCTCGACCCAAAGAGCACTGGCAAGCCAGTCGCACCCGGTGCCTCGCGATCTCAAGTCTCCTGTTGCCACGAGCCGTGGCGGTCCACCCAGCGGATCGAAAGCCAGTAAGGGATCGCCGCGAGCAGGCAGAACACGGCGATGATGAAGAACCGCTGGTCCCTGAAGCCGTAGGCGACGGAGCCGGCAGCACAGGCGATCGACAATACGACGAACGCCCATAAGCCCGCCCGGCCGGGGACGCCCCACATGCTGACCTTCACCCACCAAGGGTACTCGTCTCGAGGAACACGGCCTGACATCGGTCCCCCTTACGATCGATCCGGCAAGAAGTGTGCAATCACAGCCCGAACGCCGCGAGCAGCGCCGCGTGGGCTGTGTCTCCGTCGGCGGCGGCGACGACGGCGCTGGTGCGGATTTCGCTGGTGTTGATCATTTGCACGTTCACTCCCGCGTCCCCGAGGGCGCGGAACATCCGCGCCCCGACGCCGGTGTGGCTCCGCAGGCCGATCCCCAGCACCGTCAGCTTGGCGATGTCCGGGTCGGAGGCCAGTTCCGCCCCTCGCCACTCCGCGAGCACGCCGCGGACGATCTCCTCGCACCGCGCCAACTCCTCGCGCGGGACCGTGAACGACAGGTGCGCCAGGCCGCGATGGCTCACGTTCTGCACGATCATGTCGACCATGATCTCCCCCTCGGCGACCGCGGAGAAGACGCGGTTGGCCACGCCGGGGTCGTCCGGCAGGTTGCGGATCGTGACCCGCCCCTGGGTCGCGTCGAGCTGCACCTCGCTGACGACGATGTCCTCCATCGCCGCGAGCTTGGCGACCACGTCGCGCTCGATCTCGGCGCGGGTCCGGGGGCCGTTTTCGCCGGCGATGCGGCGGATCGAGCCGAGCCGCGGGGGGGCGGCGGTCTGCTCGTGCAGATCGAACCCGTCGTGAATGGTGCGGACGGTCTCGTCGCAGCGGTCGCGGCCGACGAGGACGGAGATCTTGATCTCGCTGGTGGTGATCATCCCGATGTTGACGCCGGCCTGCGCCAGCGAGGCGAACATCTGGGCGGCGACTCCGGTGTGCGTCCGCATCCCGCTGCCCACGGCGGAGACCTTGGACAGGTTCGTCCCGTGCAGCACCGTCCCCGCGCCGAGTTCGGCGACCGCTTCCTCGGCGGCGGTGAGGGTGTCGGCGAGGTCGTCCTGCGGGACGGTGAAGGAGACTTCCGCGAGGCCGCCGCGGCTCACGTCCTGGACGACCATGTCGATCGAGATCTTCCGCTCGGCCATCTTGGAGAAGATGAGACTCATCACGCCGGGGCGGTCGGGAATTTCCGAGAGGCTGACGCGGGCCTCGTTACGGACGAGCGCGACGCCGGTGACGACCGGGAGGTCGTTGCCGTTCTCGGGTGCGATGAGGGTCCCTTCGCCGTCGGAATAGGCGGGACGGACGCGGAGCGGGACGCGGTATTTCTTGGCGAACTCGATCGAGCGGGAGTGCATCACGCCGGCGCCGAGGCTCGCCAGCTCGAGCATCTCGTCGTAGGAGATGCGGCCGATCTTGCGGGCGTGCGGGACGATCCGCGGGTCGGTCGTGAAGACCCCCTCGACGTCGGTGTAGATTTCGCACTCGACGGCCTGGAGGACGGCGGCGAGCGCCGTGGCGGTGGTGTCGCTGCCGCCGCGGCCGAGCGTGGTGATGTTCAGCTCGCGATCGACCCCCTGGAAGCCGGCGGCGATCACGATGCGGCCGTCGTCGAGGGCCTTGCGCATCCGCTCGGTGGAGATCTGCTGGATGCGGGCTTTGGTGTGGGAGGAGTCGGTGACGACGCCGATCTGTCCGCCGGTGAGGCTGATCGCCCGCGCGCCGAGTTCCTGAATCGCCATCGCCACGAGGGCGACCGACTCCTGCTCGCCGGTGGAGAGGAGCATGTCCATTTCGCGGGGGGCGGGGTGCCGGGTGATCTCGCGGGCCAGCGCGATCAGCTCGTCGGTCTTCTTGCCGCGGGCGCTGACCACCATCACGACCTGATGGCCCGCCTGCTGGGCGGCGACGGCGCGGGCGGCGGCGGCCTTGATCTTGTTGGGATCGGCGACGCTGGTGCCGCCGAACTTCTGCACGATGATGGACATGGGCTTCGAAGGACGGCCTGTCGGACGAAATGAAAACTCCAGTGGCCCGTAGCGGAATTCGCAAGAATTCAGCCCGGACCGTCTGAATTCTTGCGAATTCAGCTACCCATCATTGCGGAGCCTCTCGGCGGAACGCCTTGCGGCGGCGCTCGCGGCGGGTGTAGGCGAGGAACGGTCCCACAAGCGCCGCGAGCGGGGCGTTGTCGATCAGGAACGAGTCGTGCCCGTAGGGGCTGTCGAGTTCGAGGAAGCTCACGTCCCGGCCGGTCGCGATCAGGGCCGCGACCAACTCCTTGCTCTGGCTGGTCGGGAACAGCCAATCGGTCGAATACGAGAGGACGAGGAACCGGGCGGCGGTCCGGCCGAGGGCCTGCTCCAGCCTGCCGTAGCTGTCGGCGAGGTTGAAGTAATCCATCGCCTTGGTGAGGTAGAGATAGCTGTTGGCGTCGAACCGCTCGACGAAGCGGTTCCCCTGGTAGTGAAGGTAGCTTTCGACCTGGAACTCGGTCTCCTTGCGGAGCTCGTAGGCGAGCGCATCGCCGTCTTGCAGGCGGCGGCCGAATTTCTGCTCGATCGACGCCTCCGAGAGATAGGTGATATGGGCCAGCATCCGGGCGAACGCGAGGCCATTCCGCGGGCGCTGCTCGGTCTCGTAGTAGCAGCCGTCGTTGAAGTGCGGATCGGCGAGGATCGCCCGGCGGCCGACGGCGTTGAACGCGATCCCCTGTGCGGAGAGATGCCCCGCCGCGGCGAGGACGAGGGCCGCGTCGAGCTGCTCGGGGAAGCGGGCCGCCCATTCCAGCACCTGGAACCCGCCCAGGCTCCCGCCGATCACCCCCAGCAGCCGCTCGATTCCGAGGTGTCCCACGAGGGCCGAGTGGACTTGCACGATGTCGCCGACGGTGATGACGGGGAAGTCGAGTCCGTAGCGCTCGCCGGTGAGCGCGTTCCGGCTGCCCGGCCCGGTCGTTCCTTGACAGCCGCCGAGCACGTTCGCGCAGATCACGAAATACTCGTTCGTGTCGAGCCCCTTGCCCGGCCCGATGAACGGGTCCCACCACCCGGCCTTGCGGTCGTCGGCGGTGTGCAGGCCGGCGGCGTGGGCGTCGCCGGTGAGGGCGTGGCAGACGAAGATCGCGTTGTCCCGCTCGGGAGAGAGCTCGCCGTAGGTCTCGTAGGCGACCTGGATCGGCCCGATGTACGACCCGCCGGCAGTGACGAGGGGGTGCGGCGGCTCGAACAGCGTGGCGTGCCGCGTCTCGACCAGCCCCACGGAGTTCTCGTCGAGCGGGGGATGGTCGGTCGACTCCAGTTCGGCTGATTCGATCGATTCGGTCGCCATGAACTGCCGCTTCCGGGACGTGCAATGCGAGGAAGCCGCATTATAAGCGCACGCGCGGCGAATTTCGAGAATCGCAGCCAAGCCAGGCAGCGGCCCCAAGCCGACGTCGTTCTTCTTCTTTCATCTTTGCGATTCTTGGCACTGCAAAGGCTCATGATCTTCGCCTGCTGCGCGAAGTTCTTGAGATCCTGGATTTCGCCGCGCACGAGCGACGACGATTTCCTCCGATCCAATCCGTGCGGTCCGCGGTGAACCGCTTCGTCTCCGCGCCCTCGGCGTCCTCCGCGGTTCGATATTCCGATATTCCGTGGTTCCAACGGCCGAAAAGGTTCAACCGCCGAGGACGCGGAGAAAGTTCGACGCATGAACCTCTCGTTCCGTTTGGGCAGCCGCTCGCCTGGGCGCCGTCGCCTGAAACTTTTGGGTTGTGTCCGCCTCCCCCCGCTCATGCGGGAGGCTCGCTGATTTTCTCTTTGCGCGCCTTTGCGATCTTTGCGGCTTTGCGTCGAAATCTGCTTTGGTTGCGGCTTTGCCGCGCTGGGGTTTCACCGCGCGCATCCCGCCCGCGGCTCGACCGGGTGTTCCCCAGGCGGCGGCGAGTCCTGCGAGTCGGGCGAGACCGGCCCGAGCTCCGCCGCGACCAGATCCGGCTCGGCCTCGATGACGCGCATCGACTGCCATCGCCCGCGATGGAAGCGGAGCATGAACCCCGCCCCGAGCGCCACGATGTACGCCGTGCAGGCCCACCACGAGACGATCAGGCTCCCGCCGAACCAGATCGTGGCGATCGCGGTGGGCAGGGCCATGAGCACCCAGCAGGTGAACGTGGTGTAGGCGAGCGAGAAGCGGGTGTCCCCCGCCCCGCGGATCGCCGAGCCGAACACTACCGCCATCGCGTCGAAGAACGAGAACGCCGCCAGGAACCGCAGCAGGACCTTCGTCTGCGCCGCGATCGCGGGGAAGTCCCCCTCGGTCGCCCCCAGCGTGAACGGGTGCATGATCGCCTCCGGCAGGAACAGGTACGCCGACACGAACAGCGCCATGTAGGACCCGGACCACAGGAAAGCGATCCACGTCGTGCGGACGGCGAGCTGCGGGCGGCCCTCGCCGATCCGTGTGCCGACCAGCGTCATCACCGCGGTCCCCAACCCCAGCATCGGCAAGAAGGCCAGCAGGTTCAGGTTGAATGTCAGGTTGGTCGCCGCCAGCTCGACCTTTCCGAGCCGGCCGACCAGAAAGACGAACAGCGAGAAGCTGGCGATGTCCATCAGAAACTGCAGGCCGTTGGGAAGGCCGTGACGCACGATCCGCGCGAAGAGCGCCGGATCGAACCGCCGCTCGCGCCACAGGGGATACTCCCGTTCCCGCAGCAAGAGCGTCGCGTAAACGATCACGGAGACGACGTTGGCGGCCACGGTGGCGATCGCCGCCCCTTTCATCCCCAAGCGGGGAAATGGCCCCGGACCGAAGATCAACACCGCGTCGAGCACCGCGTTGACGCCGACGGCGGCGAAGTTCACCCACATCACCACCAGCGATTTCCCGCGGCCGCTGTAGAAGCAGGACATCACCGCCGAGAGCGTGATCGGCATGGCGCCGGCGCAGACGATCGAGAAGTAATCGGATTCAAGTCGCTGCACCGCCGGATCGTGTCCCACCAGCGCGAAAATCTCCGCCGAGAACGGAACGACGAACAGCAGCCCCAGCCCCGCGGCGAGCGACAGGTAGATCCCCTGCCACATCGAGGCGGCCACCCGGTCCCGCCGTCCGGCCCCCTCGTATTGCGCGACGAACGTGTTGACGTACATCGCCGTCCCGATCACCACGCTCATCACCGTCCAGTTCAGCAGGCTGGCGGGGAGGGCCGCGGCGAGCGCGTCGTCGGAATACCACGTCAGGAACAGCCGGTCGCAAAACTGCATCAGCGAGAGCGAGCCGGCGCTGACGATCAGCGGCAGCGCCACGCGGAACAGTTCACGCGAGCTGCCGGGCGGGGCCGGAGAGATGGCGGTGGTGGATCGCATGGCGGCGGGACGGCGGGGCGGCGTCAGCCCCCCCGGGGTTCGAAGTCGGAGTTCGGCAGAAGCCGGAAGCCGGTCGGTGGGCAGTCGGACACGTCGGCAGGCAACCGGTTCGCTCCGCCGGAATCATAGCGGCGACGTCCGGGCGGGTCAGGTCGGGCCGTCGGAAGAAAATCCCGGTGTGACGAAAAACACAGCCGGGTCGTGAAGACAGTCATTATTCGCCCCGGCATTCATGCCGGGGTCGTCGGACCCGGAATGAGCGATGCGTGAGCCCCGTGAGGGAGCGGTTTTCAGGTTCGCGATCAACGGAATTGCCACATCCGAAAATTCTTCGCGCAACCTGGCCCCCATGATGTAGAGGGATGCCGAATGCGATAACGGCGGTTTGCGTCGCTGCCCCCCCAACCCACCTTCACCATGCTACGCATTTGACTTCATTCTTCCTATTACCCCCAATCTTCCGACTTTTCGTCGAAGCGCCGTGCAAAGCGAAGAAATGGCGGTTTGATACCCCCCGGCCGCAGCCGGACGAATTGCCGGTTTGGTTTCCCTCACGTGCCGAACGGAGCAAGCGCGATGCGGGCGCCGCTGTTCCATCTGGACCGATTTCGGCGTTCGTTGTCTAATCCGCCCGTTCTCGGCCGATCGGGGGCTGGCGCGCCGATCTTCCGGGGGAAGCCGCGCGCCGGTCGAGCAATTGGCATCGGATGTCCGAACAGAGCGGAACTCGCACCGTGAATGGATTCCTTCGCGTTCTGCCGTACGTGTGGCCGCATCGCCGCAAGGTCGCGGTTTCCTTCGTGTTCGCGGTGCTCGTCGCCGTGCTGTGGGGGCTGAACCTCTCGGCCGTCGGGCCGGTGGTCAAGGTGCTGCTCCAGGGACAGAACCTGCGGCAGTACGTCGACGAGCAGATCGCGCTGAACAAGGAGGCGAACGATCGGGCCACCGCAGGGCTGGCGAGGATCGACGCGGAGCTGCAACGGCTCGAAGGCGTGGCCGGCGACGAGCCGGAGCAGGAGACGGCCCGCTTGCTCAAAGTCCGTTCGCGCGTCGAGGCGGAGAACAGCGAGGCCTCGCGGGCGATGCCTTGGATGAGCCGCCTGCGGACGCACGTCGTCCCCTGGTTCCCGGAGGACCGGTTCGACATCCTGGCGATCCTGTGGGGCGTGGTGCTGGCGGCGACGGTGTTCAAGGGTGTGTTCCTGTTCATCCAGGACGCGCTGATCGGGGCGGTGGTCGAACTGTCGGTGATGGCCCTGAGGAAGGAGGGCTTCCGCCGGGTGCTGGCGCTCGATTTCCAGACGCTCCGGCTGGAGGGGACGTCGGACCTGATGTCCCGCTTCACCTACGACATGAACGTGCTGTCCGACGGTCTGGCCCTGTTGGGAGGGAAGGTCATTCGCGAGCCGCTCAAGGCCCTGGCGTGCATCGTGCTGGCGTTCCTCGTCTGCTGGCAGCTCGCGCTGTTGTCGCTGCTGTTCGCCCCGTTCGCGGTGGTCCTGTTCTACCGGATCGGCAAGCAGCTCAAGCGGGCCAGCCAGCGGATGATGGAAAGCATGTCCCGCATCTACCGGACGCTCGAGGAGACATTCGACGCCGCCAAAGTGGTGATCGCGTTCGGCGGGGCGAAGCGGCATCGCCGCCAGTTCCACCACGAGAACAAGGAGTATTTCTCGAAGGCGATGAAGATCGTGCGGATCGACGCCCTGACCAGCCCCACGACCGAGGTGCTCGGGCTGCTGGCGGCGTTCATCGCCCTGTTGCCGGGCGCCTACCTCGTGCTCCGCGAGACGACGACGATCTGGGGGATCACGCTCTCGGACCATCCGATGGACATCGCCCGGCTGACGATGCTCTACGTGCTGCTGGCGGGAACGATCGACCCGGCCCGCAAGCTGTCGTCGGTGTATTCGAAGCTGAAGAAGTCCGCCGCCGCCGCCGACCGCATCTTCGAGCTCCTCGACCGGGCGCCGCTCGTGAAGGAGACGTCGCGGCCGGTGCCGCTCCCCCGGCACCAGCGGACGATCGAGTTCGACCGAATCTCGTTCAGCTACGCCACGAAGGACGCCGACGCGCTCCGCCGCCCCGCCGCGCTCGACGACGTGAGCCTCACCGTCCGGGCGGGGGAAGTGCTCGTCGTCGTCGGCGAAAACGGCTCCGGCAAATCGACCCTCGTCAACCTCCTGCCCCGCTTCTACGACCCCGACCACGGGTCGATCCGCATCGACGGCGTGGAGATCCGGCAGGGACGGCTCCGCGAGCTGCGGAACCAGATCGGCGTCGTCACCCAGGAAACACTCCTGTTCGACGCCTCGATCTACGACAACATTCTCTACGGCAATCCGCAGGCCACGCGGGCCGAAGTCGAGCGGGCCGCCGCCCGCGCGTTCGTCACGCAGTTCGTGGAGCAGTTGCCGGACGGGTTCGACACGAACGTCGGGGCGAAAGGGCAGAAGCTGTCCGGCGGGCAGCGGCAGCGCGTGGCGCTCGCCCGGGCGATGCTCCGCGACCCGGCGATCCTGATCCTCGACGAAGCCACCTCCGCCATCGACGCCCAGAGCGAAACGCTGATCCACGGCGCGCTGCGCGAGTTCGTCCGCGGCCGGACCACGTTCATCATCACCCATGCGGTCAGCCGGAGCATCCTCGATTTCGTGTCGCGGGTCGTGGTCATGGACCAGGGGCGGCTGATCGCCGCCGGGCCGCACGACGACCTGATCCGCACCTGCCCGATCTACCGCAACCTGTTCCAGTCGCATGCCGGCCGGCAATTTCCGGACGGCGAGCGTTCCAGCGAATCGCCGAAGGCGGCGCCGCAAGTTCCACCAGCGACGCAGCGCGGGCCCGTCCGGCAGGTGGGAGCGGCGATCCTCGAACCGGAGAGCGTTCCAGTCGCTGCCGACCGCGATGCGGACGCCGATCCGGAGGCGGACCCGCCGCGGATCATTCCGCTCCGCATCGCCGGCGTTCCGCCGGCCGAGCGCCAGACGGACGACCCGGCGGAGCGCGGAAAGCCGCCGCACGACGCGCGCCGCCGCATGTAGGTCCAGTCCGCCGGACTGGACCTGCGCGAGCGGGACGGCGGCGCGGGCAATGTGTGCGGCTCCCGTGAGAACGGGGCCTCGATCTGCTACCATTCAGGCTCGCCCGAACATCCGAAATCCGCTTGCGGAACCAGTCTCATGCCGTTCGATCCGTACGGTCCCTGCCCCTGCGGCAGCGGAAAGAAGCTGAAATTCTGCTGCCAGCCGATCGCCGACGAGATGGAGAAGGCGCTGCGGCTGCACCGCGGCAACCAGTTGGAAGGGGCGCTCAAGGCGCTCGACGCGCTCGCCGAGAGGCAGCCCAACAATCCGTGGGTGGTGAATACCCGGGCCAGCATCCTGTTCGCGGAGGCCCGCGGGGCGGAGGCCGTCGAATCGCTCCAGCCGCTCGTCGAGGCGCACCCCGAGAACCTGCTCGGGCTGGCGCTGCTCGCCGCGGCGGTCGGCGCGCGTTCCGGCTTCGTCGCGAACAAGCCGCTGATCCATCGCGCGTTCCAGCGCTGCGCCGCGGCGCTGCCGGACCTCGTCGCGCGGCTCGTGTTGTCCGCGGCCTTCGAGCTGCTGTCCGAGAGGAAGGTCATGGCGGCCCGGCAGCACCTGGTCTTCGCGCTGCGCGTCGCCCCCGACGAGGAGCGGAACGGCATTTTCCAGCAGCTCGTCGAGCTGGATGCCGAGCGCGGTTATCCGTTCCCGATCCGCAGCGTACACCTGCTGGTCGAAGCCGAAGTCTCCGACGAGCTGAAGCGGGAGGCGATCAAGGCCGCCCAGGTCGCCGAGCGCGGGTGCTATGGCCCCGCGGGCGTCCTCTTCGCCCGTTGCGCCGAAAAGGCGCCCGAGAGCGCCGCGCTGTGGCACAACGTGGGACTGTGCCGCGCGTGGGACGGCGACGAAGCCGGCGCCGCCGAAGCGTTGCACCAAGCCGCCCGTCTCGAACGCGACTTCGACAAGGCGGTCGAGCTCGAGACGCTCGCGCAATTGCTGCACGGCAACTCCGACCCCGATCCGGTTCATCTGCACGAGTACTCCTACAGGCCCGCCGGTCCGGTCGCGCGGATCCTCACCATCCTGGAAGGCTCGGATCGGCTCGTGAAGAATCCGGCCCAGTCGGACCAAGCCGAGGCGGCCGGCGTTTACGAGCTGATCGATCGCCCGCTGGAGGTCATCCGCGACGCCTCGGCGGTGGAGCTTGGCGACGTGTCGCGGACGCTGGGGCAGGTCAAAGTGCTGGATGCGGATGCGGAACTGCCGGCCCGCATCCGGCTGACCGCGCTCGGTCCTTGGGGCGACGAGGCCCGCCGCGTCTTCGCGGAGATCGTCGCAGATGAAGCCGTCGCGTCCGACGGTCCCCCCCGCACGGGCTTCGCCATGCCGCGGGAATGGTGGCCGCTGTATTGGGCGTGGCGATTTCATCCGCAAACTCCGCGCGTGGCGCGCGCGGAACTCGTGCGGCGGCAGTGGCGGCGAGTGGCCGAGGAGATCTGGCCGAAGCTGCCGCTCGACGCGCTCGGCGGCCGCACTCCCGACGAAGCCGCGCACGATCCGGCCGCCAAGGCGGCGCTGGCCGCCGCGGTCGTGGCCTTCGACGCCTACTGCGACACCCGCGACCACGCCTTGGACGTGGCCGCCCTGCGCCGCCGCCTCGATGTCCCCCCGCCCGGCCCGCTGGCGGTCGACGAGCGAACGCCGCTCAACCGGCTGACCGCGTTCGAACTGGAGCGGTTGCCGCTGGCGCAGCTCGCCGACGCGCAGCTCAGCTCGGTGCTCAACCGCGAGACGCTGATCCACCGGGCGCGGTTCCTGCGCGAGGTGCTGCTGGAAGCGCTGCGGCGTCCCGCCTGCGCGAGCCGGCTCGATCTCGAACAGGCCTATACGACCCTCTACAGTCTCGCCGCGGGGCGGGGCGATCGCGCCGACGCCGCGCATTGGCTCGCCTTGGGGAAGGATGCCGCCGCCGGGCACGAGCGGGCCTTCGAGCACGTCTTCGAATGGGAGTTCCGCGAGTTCACGTTCCGCGTGGAAGATCCGTCCGATCCGGACTTGCCCGCCATCGCCCACCACCTGTCGCGCCACTACGGCCGCAAGATCCCGAATGTGCGGACCTACGTGCAGACGATCCTGCGGACGTTCGAGATCGACATTCCGCTGGAGGGGGAAGCCGAAGGCGACGCGGTCGGCAGCGCCGCAGGCGGCGGGTTGTGGACGCCGGAAGGGGCCGCCGCCGCGGCCGAAAGCAAGAAACTGTGGCTGCCCGGCCAGGAATAGAGCCATAGCAGACGTCCCCGGAATCGGACTCGCGCCGCACACCAGCCCGCAGCGCAAGCAAGGGAAGTCCCGCATTGCGGCATCGTCGTTCCGAGTCGCCCACCGGATTGGCGGTTCTCCCTCGCTGGCGCGTCGGGCTAATATGTAAAAAATGGTGGCTCGATGAGGAACTCCTTGTCCGACCCGCAGGCCGTCATGCGCCGGGCGCTCGAGTTGGCGTCCCGCGGACTCGGCCGCGTCGAGCCGAACCCGCCCGTCGGCGCGGTGATTGTCGATGACCGGTGGCGACTCCTCGGCGAGGGTTTCCACGAACGGTTCGGCGGGCCGCACGCGGAAGTCGCGGCCCTCCGCGCCGCGGGCGAGCGCGCCCGCGGGGGGACGTTGTTCGTGACGCTCGAACCGTGCCGGCACCACGGCAAGACGCCCCCCTGCACGCGGGCGGCGATCGCGGCCGGCGTGCGCCGCGTCGTCGTCGCGATGGAAGACCCATCGCCGCACGCAGCGGGCCGGGGCGTCGCCGAGCTGCGCGCAGCGGGGATCGAAGTCGAGGTCGGGCTGTTGCGCGCGGCAGCGGCGCGTCTCGCCGCGCCGTTCATCAAGCGAGTCTCGACCGGAAGGCCGTGGGTCCATGCGAAATGGGCAATGACGCTCGACGGGAAGATCGCCACCCGCACCGGCTCGTCGCGCTGGATCTCGAACGAGTCCTCGCGCGCGGTCGTCCATGCGCTCCGCGGGCGGATGGATGCGATCATCGTCGGGGCACGCACGGCCGAACGCGACGATCCGCTGCTCACCGCGCGTCCGCCGGGGCCGCGCGTGGCGGCGCGGATCGTCGTCGATCGCGACGCGGCGCTGCCGCTCGAATCGCAGCTCGTCCGCTCGCTGGAGCAAGCGCCGCTGCTCGTCGCCGCGTCCCCCGCGGCGCCCGATGAAAACGTCCAGCGGCTCATGGACGCCGGGGTGGAAGTGCTCCGATTCGAGACCGAGGCGTCCGGCGCGATCCCGATCGCCGCGCTGCTCGACGAACTCGGCCGGCGGGAAATGACGAACGTCCTCGTGGAAGGCGGGGGCGAGTTGTTGGGCGCGTTCTTCGACGCGGGCGAAATCGACGAAGCCCACGTCTTCATCGCGCCGAAGCTCATCGGCGGCCGCGCCGCCGTGACCCCCATCGCGGGAACCGGTCTCCCCGAAATGCCCCAACTCCCGTCGCTCGACGATCCGCGCATCGAACTGCTCGAAGGGGACGTGTACGTCCACGGCCCGCTACGGGCCGTGTAGTGGTCCGTCCGCCGAAAAATGGTGGGGCTGACCGCAGCCGGAATTCGCGCGTTCGGACGTGCGACGGTCGAGGCTCGACCCCGGAGGGGTCGGGGAATGTAGCCACGGGTGAAGCGATGTCTCCGCGCAGCGGGCGTCGCGGAACCCGTGGCAGGAGTCGATTTCTCGGGCGACTCGCCCCGGCAGGGGCGAAGGAAGGTTGCGCGAATTCGATCGACGGTAGTTCCAAGAACGCGACTCCGTCATTCCCGCGCAGGCGGGAATCCAGCCCGTACTCCGCGCCGCCGCTGGATGCCCGCCTTCGCGGGCATGACGCGCCGTCGCGAAGCTGGAAGTACTGCTCGACGGATCGCGCTCAATCGGTCGATGAACGGAGGAATGGCCGAGTTCCCCCGCCCCTCCGGGGCGGAGTTCCGAGAAAGACCGCCTCGGTTCCACGGGTTCCGCTACGCCCGCGTCGCGGTCGGCGCTCCACCCGTGGCTACATTCCGCTGCCCCTCCGGGGCAATGATGCGGCGCCCACCGAATTGCAGCCGGCGGACCAGCAGGGTGGGCTGCGGCCACCTCGATGCGCGGTGCGGCCCCGCCGGAATTCGGGGCGCGGATCGACGAGAGAACCTGCCCCGGGCGTTGAGAACAAGGGCGATACCGCTCTCGCGAGTTTCGGAAGAAAGGCGGCGTGAAAGCTGGAGTGAACGTAAAGGGCGCGCCGTCTCGTCGCTGCGCGACCCCGACGCCTGAACGGCGTCGGGACCACCCGCCCACCCTACTTCACTGCCATCAGTTGATCTCTCCCTGCTCGAGTTGCACGACCTCGGCTGGGTTCGGCATTGGTACTTGCTCGTCCCAGTCATCACATGGCCGCTCCGGCAATGGCATGGGAGGCATGCCCCAGCTACCGTCTTGTCGGCGCGGTATCAACCTGCCGACTTTCCATTGCAACGTCTCGGGATTCGCGACGAGCCAAGGAGATCGCGTCTGAACCCACTCGTGCCACGTCTTGAACCGCGGGCGCAAGTCTTCGGGCTTTACATTGTCGAGCAAATCCTCGCGCCCGGTGGCATATGCGAGCAGTACGAAGTTCCGTGCGCCCCACCAGTATTTGTCGTCGATCTCATTGCCGGCGAAGACGGTTGCAGTCTGCCGGGCCATGCCTGGGACGAAATCCTGGTCTTGATCCGCTCGACGATAGACGAGCCGGCTCCATAGTATCAGCCGGTGATAGCGCTTGAGCTTGGTCCGATCCGCCAGAAACGACCGCGTTTGGATTTCGCTGCCGAGGATAACCACGCGGTAGTGCGACGGAAACCGCGATTTCACGTCATCGGCATGATCCTCCTGCCAGGTGCTGCTATTGAAGATGCTCTGCATGCCGGGATGCATCATTCCGGGGGCCGCTACGACCAAGGAATAGTCCGTGACGCCTCCGTGCTTGCCGAACTGGGACCAGAAATACTCGACGTTCGCGCGCGTCGCCTGGTTCTTGAACAGCGCATCGACGCGCTCCTGCGTCTTTTCCCGAAAGACGTACCATCTAATCCACAACTTCTGGCCATCATCCGGCGGGCCCTTGGCGAGGTCGGCGACAAGCGCATCGACAGCGGCCTTGATCTTCGCGTCCACCTCATCGTCCGCAGCCGCGGCGACGCCCGCATCGGCGTCCGTCTCCCCCTTCTTATCGCCTCTGCAGTCGTCCGCGGTCGACAACGAGGCGAACCACAGGATTGCGACGAGCACGCGGATGATCGATCGAGAATGCAACCGTTGCCGCGCATCTTCGTCTCTGGCGCGGCGTGAAAATCGGCATCGTGTCATGAGACTGTTCATGTGACTGTCTCTCCGCGTCTTGAGTTCGATCCGTACCGGCCGAGTGTCGGGTACTGTGATGCCAGAATCGCCTCGGTCAGCACCACTCCGATGATATTGTATCGACTCCGTCGATCATTCCGTGACCATCTGCACGCGCTTTCCGTCGATCGGCCCCGGAGGGGCCGCGGAATGTAGCCAGGGGTGGAGCGCCGCCCGCGCCGCGAGGCGATGCGGAACCCGTGGATGGGGATGCCCTCGCTCAACGCTCGCCCCGGCAGGGGCGAAGGGGTCTTCGTGCTCGGTCGATTCTCCATCGATTCGGTGAACAGGGAAGTCTCCTTCGCCCCTCCGGGGCGAAGGCGGTCGTCCGCTCGCAGAGCGCGTACCCCGCTCCCCTGTCGGGTCGCGGCTAACCGGAGTTATCGGCCGTTCCCCGCCTTCTCCTCCATCGCCCGCAGGTACTCCCCGTATTGCCGGTCCAGTTCTGCGAAGCTCACGCCGGTGAGTTCCGCGAGCGATTGCACCTGGACCGGGCGCGGCGTGTAGAGTTGGGCGAGGTGCGTCACCAGGGCGTCGCGGTAGCGGCCGCCGTCGTGGTGCATGAAGAAGTGGGCCAGCCCCGACGCCTGGCTGTAGTTGCGGGCGATGTTCTGCGTGTCCGATTGGAACTCCCGCATCCCGCGGCTCGCGAACTGCGCGAGCGGCACATAGTACTCGTCCTGGAGATATCGGAACCGGGCCGCGACGAACCGCACGTAGTGGGGGTCGCCGATCGACGTTTTCCCGTCCTCCGCCCGGAACGACTCCAGGTAGCAGGCGATCCCCTCGACGATCCAGAAGTTCGCCGCGTCGGCGATCATCCGCTCCCCCGGCACGCATTCGTAGAACATCTGGTGCGTGGCCTCGTGATAGAGCGTCGGCTCGACGTTCTCGTCGTGATAGAAGTACGCCACGCGGTCGGTCGTGTAGTACAGTCCGTTGGTGATGCCGATCTGCGGGATGCGGTCGATCAGCGTCTTCTGGTACTCGTCCTTCGTGCGGTAGTAATGGACGACGTAGGGCCGGGGGACCGCCGGCCGCGGGGAACGCGTCGAGCCGCCGTCGAACAACTTCTGCAACTGGTCGGGGGTGTGGAAGAAGCCGGCGAACGTGCGGAAGAAATACTCGTGGAACGCCTCCAGCTTCCGTGCGACCTCGACGCCGCGCTCCAGGCTGTAGTTCGTCTTGACGAGAAAATGCTCGGTGCGGACGTGCCAGGCGTTGCGGAAGTCGCGGCGAATCTCCGCTTCCTGCGCGACCGACATCCAGCGGCCCTGCACGTACCGCTCGCCGTTCTGGTACCGCTTGACGTGCGCCTTCGGCAGCCAGCCGTACTTGTCGTGCCACACCTCCCGCAGCGACTTCTGCTTTTCGAAGGGCGTGATCCACTCGTCCCCGTTGCGAACGTAGCCCAGGATCCGGCGGGCCGCGACGTGGTCCGGGTCGAACGCCGCGACCTCGCGGACCAACCGATAGGCGTAGCTCGGGAACTTGCTCCCGGCCCGGCGGGAGAGCAGGTACAACTGGTTCGCGTGCTCGGAGCGGATGCGGTGGAGGCTCTTCGCAACATGGGCCGGCTCCGCCGAAAGTCCCGCGGAAGCGTCCTCCTGGACCTTGCGGGGAAGAGCATCGGACCCCGACTGCTCGTCGGCGCGAGGCTGAGACAGCTTGCGTATGCGGGCCGCCTCGTCGAGCAGATCGTGCTCGGCGCAGAACACGGCCAGTTCCTCCAGCCGGGCGTCGAGCGCCACCCGCAAGTCCTCGTGCTCGTGCTGCAGCCGCTCGAGCGCGCGGTAGTCGGCGGCGGACTGCGCCTCCGCTGGCCGAGCGGTCGCCACGGCGCCGAGCCAGGCGGCGACGAGGAGCGCGCGAGCGATGGTGGGCAACAGTCCGTGATGCATGGAAAAGCTGCTCGATAAGGGCCGATCGGAGAGGATGCCCTCCGCTGAGTCGGGGACGTCCATTCTAGAGCAGCGAGGTTTGTGACGAAAGACGGCCTGCCGCCGAGACGGGGGCGAACCGATCGCGGCCCCGGAGCCACCCGCCCCGCTTGCCCGATCCGCTGGATTTAGAGCTTGGCGTTGTGACGGTGCCGGACGCGGGGTACAATGCGGCGGATCGAATTGAGATTGAGTCTCAGTCGCGGGCGCTCCCGTCGAACTGTTCCGTTTCTCCCTCTGGAAGCACGAACGTGCAACAGGTCGTTCCACTGGAATCGCTGCGGGCCGGCGAGCGCGGCCGGATCCACGACGTGTACGGCCGCACGGAACTGGTCGGCCGCCTGGAGGAAATGGGTTTCCGGGCCGGGGCCGCGATCCGCATGCTCCGCCCGGGGACGCCTTGCATCATCGTGTTGGAAGACCACCGGCTGACGTTCCGTGGGGAGCAGGCCGCCTTTGTGCTGGTGGAACTCGACGCCGCCTGTCCCGCCTGATTGCCTGAATCCCGTTCCGCACCGACCATCCAACGAACCGTCCGCCATGACGACTCTCGACACTCTCCGTCAAGGTCAACGCGCGCGGATCGTGGCGATCGAAGGGGAGGACGGCATCGCCTTCCGCCTGATGGAAATGGGCCTCACCGATGGAGAAGAGATCGAGCTCCTCGGCTTCGCCCCCTTCGGCGACCCGATCGAATTCCGCGTGCGAGGGTACTCCATCTCGCTCCGCGGCAGCGAAGCCCGCCGCGTGAAGGTGGCGCTGGAGTGACGGGTCTCCGGTATTCAGTACCGAGTACCCAGTTCCTTCATCCACAAGTCGACCCACTCCGCACTCCGCGTTCCACACTCCCCATGTCCGCCCTTCCCGCCGCTCCCTCCCGGCCGCTCACCGTCGCCCTGATCGGCAACCCGAACACGGGGAAGAGCACGCTGTTCAACGCGCTGGCCGGGATGCGGGCCCGCGTGGCGAACTTCCCCGGCGTGACCGTCGAGAAGAAGCTCGGCCGAATGCGGTGCGCCGGGCGCGACGTGCGGCTCGTCGATCTGCCGGGGACCTACAGCCTTTCGCCGCGCTCGCTCGACGAACTGGTGTCGGTGGACGTGTTGCTCGGGCGGCAGCGGGACGTGGGGGCGATCGACGCGGTGGTGTGCATCGTCGACGCCTCGAACCTCGAGCGGAACCTGTACCTCGTCAGCCAGGTGCTCGACCTGGAGTTGCCTACTGTGATCGTCCTCAACATGAGCGACCTCGCCGAGCAGCGGGGGATGAAGATCGACGTGCCGGCGTTGTCGGAACGGCTCGGCGTGCCGGTCATTCCCACCGCGGCCCATCGGCGCCGCGGGATCGACGCGGTGCGCGAGGCGATCATGCGCGTCGCGGAAGGTGTTGAAGAGCCGGTGTCGCCGCATCGCCCGCGGCTGTTTCCCGAAGTCTTCGACGCCGAATGCGACCAGCTCGCCGCGAAGCTCGCGGAGTCGAACGGCTCCAACCCGCCGCGGTATCTGATCGAACGCATGCTGCTCGACGTCGGCGGCGCGGTGGAGCAGGTGTTCGAGCGCCGCACGCCGGACGATCTCGCCAACTGGTTGAAGCAGTCGCGCGCGCGGCTGCGCGAGGCGGGTTGCCGGATACCGGGCGTCGAGGCGCAGGTCCGCTATGCGTGGGTGCGGAGCGCGCTGGAGGGGGTGCTCGTGCGGCCGACGGAGCGGACTGCCACGGGAAGCGACCGCATCGACCGCGTGCTCACGCACCGCGTGCTGGGGCTGGTGATCTTCGCCGCGGTCATGTTCGTGGTCTTCGTGTCGATCTTTCTGTTCGCCGAGCCGGTGATGGGACTTGTCGAGGCGGGACCGCAAGCGATCGGCGAGCTCGTCGCGGGGGTGATGCCGCCCGGCGCGCTGCGGAGCCTGGTCGTGGACGGCGTGATCGGCGGGGTGGGGAGCGTGCTGGTGTTCCTGCCGCAGATCGCGATCCTGTTCCTGTTCATCGCGCTCTTGGAAGACTGCGGGTACATGGCGCGGGCCGCGTTCCTGATGGACCGGCTGATGCGGCCGATCGGCCTGTCGGGAAAGTCGTTCGTGCCGTTGATGTCGAGTTTCGCGTGCGCGATTCCGGGGATCATGGCGACGCGGGTGATCGAGAACCGCCGCGACCGGATGGTGACGATCCTCGTCGCGCCGTTGATGAGCTGCGCGGCCCGATTGCCGGTCTACGTCCTGTTGATCGGACTGTTCGTCCCGAAGGGCGAGTTTCTGATTCGAGGAATGGTGCTTCTCGCGATGTACTCGCTGGGAATTCTCGTCGCGGCGCCGGTGGCATGGTTCTTGAAGAAGACGTTCTTCCGCGGGGAAATGCCGCCGTTCGTGATGGAGCTGCCGAGCTACAAGTGGCCTTCGCCGTCGCTTGTCCTCAGCCGGGTGTACGACCGGTCGAAGGCGTTCGTGGTGCGGGCCGGGACGCTGATCTTCGCGACGATGATCGTCGTCTGGGCGGCGGGCTATTTTCCGGGCGGCCACGCCCGCGAGATTGCGCTGGTCTCGCAGCTCGAAGAACTGGAAGACTCGGCGGGGCCGTCCGTGGAGCAGGCCGAACGGCTCGACTCGTTGCGGGAAGAACTCAACCGTGAGAGGGGCGAGTTGATCGCGGGGAGTTATCTCGGCCGGGCGGGACATGCCCTCGAGCCGTTCGTCGCGCCGCTCGGCTGGGACTGGAAGATCGGCGTGGGGGCGATCGCCTCGTTCCCGGCCCGCGAGGTCATCATCGGCACGCTGGGGACGATCTACAGCCTCGGCGGCGACGTGGACGAAGAAGACGAAGGGCTGAAAGCCGCGATGCAGGCGGCGACCCGGCCGGACGGCTCGCCCGTTTACACCGTCCCCGTCGCCCTGTCGATCATGGTGTTCTTCGCGCTCTGCGCGCAGTGCGCGGCGACGTTGATGGTCATCCGCCGCGAGACGAACAGTTGGCGCTGGCCGGCGTTCACGTTCGCCTACATGACGGGGCTGGCCTATGTCGGCGCGCTCGCGACGTATCAGGTCGCATCCCGGCTGCCTTGGGAGAATTGGCTGAGTTGACGACGCGCGACCGGCGAGCGGGGCGGCGTCAGCCCCCGGTGGCTTCATCGATCCACGAGCCTCGACAACATTCATTCGCACATGACCTTCGACTGGCAGACGATCACCGCTGTGGCCTGCGTGGCGGCCGCCGCCCTGTTCCTCGGTCGCCGCGCGCTGCGCCTCTTCGCGGGCCGCGGCGGTTGCGGGACTGGAGGCTGCGGCACGTGCCCGTCGAAGACTGCCACCGGCGACGATTCGCGGCTGCAGAAGCCGTTCGTCGCGCTCGACGCGCTCGAAGGCCGGCCGCGCGACGGGCGGAAGGCCGGGCGGTAGCTGAATTCGCAAGGATTCAGCTCGGCAGGAGTTGATCGAACCGCTCACCCTTCCCCCGCCCCTCCCTGGAAGGGCGGGGAGCGCCGCAGCGGCCACACGGGCACATCAGCGGCGCTCGACCCGGCCCTCGGCCGGCGCTAAGATAGCAGCATGGCCGTCATCGAAGTCCGCGACCTGTCGAAACTCTATCGCGTCCATCGAAAGCGCGAGGGGCTGCTGGCTTCGATCGCGGGGCTGTTCCGCCGCGAGCACGACGTCGTCCACGCCGTCGAAAGCGTGAGCTTCACGATCGAGGCCGGCGAGATGGTCGCGTTCCTCGGCCCGAACGGGGCCGGGAAGACGACGACGCTGAAACTCCTCTCCGGGCTGATCCATCCTTCGGGGGGCGAGGCGCGCGTGCTGGGGTTCGTCCCCTGGAAGCGGGAGAACGCCTATCGCCGCCGGTTCTCGCTCGTGATGGGGCAGAAGAACCAGTTGTGGTGGGACCTTCCCGCGCGGGAGTCGTTCCGGCTGCACAAGGAGATCTATCGGATCGAACCGGCGGCGTTCCAACGCCGGCTGGACGAATTGACCGCGCTGCTCGAGGTGCGGCGGCTGATCGGTCAGCCGGTGCGCGAGTTGTCGCTGGGGGAGCGGATGCGGATGGAGCTGATCGCCGCGTTGCTCCACAGCCCCGAGGTGCTGCTGCTCGACGAGCCGACGATCGGCCTGGACGTCGTCTCGCAGCGTCGCGTGCAGGAGTTCCTGAAGCATTACCAGGCGGAGCAGAAGATCACGGTGCTGCTCACGAGCCACTACATGAAGGACGTGGAGGCGCTGTGCCGGCGGGCGGTCATCATCAACGAGGGGCGGATCATCCACGACGGGCCGCTGGCCCGCGTGCTGGACCGCTTCAGCCGGCACAAGGTGGTCGGCCTCCAGTTCGCCGGCGCCGGAATTCCGGAAGACATCGAGGAGTACGGGACGGTGATCGAGCGGCACCCGCCGCGGGTGAAGCTCGAAGTCCCCCGGCAGAAGATCCCGGAAATCCTGTCGAGCCTGCTGACGCGGTACGCGATCGAGGACGTCGTGGTGCAAGAGCGCCCGCTGGAAGAGGTGATCGCGGAGTTGTTCACGACGAAGGAGCCGTCCCGGGAACCGGCCGAGTTACCGGTGGAAGTGCCGATTGGGCTGCGGTAGATGATATGATCGATTGGGGAGCGGGTTCGACGTGGCGCATCCCAACAAGGCGATCCGCGGGGCGATCGATTACGCGATCCGCAACGGATGGCGATTCGTGAAATCGGGCCCGCGCGCACATACCTATGGGAGACTGTATTGCCCGGCGGCGCAGCGCGGCGGGTGCATCGTGTCGGTTTATGGCACGCCGAAGAACCCCGAGAAGCACGCTCGCTTCGTCCGTGACGAAGTCGATGGATGCCCGCACGGTGCAGGAGACGACCGATGAAAGAGCACGACTTCACGATCATCCTTGGCGGAATCGCCGAGTTCAGCGACGACGATCTCGAACGCCTTTTCGAAGCCGGCTGCGACGATTGCCTGCCGGTGTCCCGTGACGGCGTCGCGATGCTCCGTTTCGGCCGGGAGGCGGAGTCGTTCGTCGCGGCCGTCTCGTCGGCGATGCGCGACCTGGGAAGGTCCGGCGTCGGCACGGTCGTGCGGGTGACCGCCGACGCGGCCGAACACAAGGCCGATGCGGATGAGATCAATCGCACTCTCGCGCTGCTGGAGCGCGTCGATCGCGAGGACGTGCGCGAGTGGCCGGTGGGGCACGCGAGCGCGTAGCGGACCGCTGATCGCCGTTCGGGAGACGAAGCCCGAAGAGGAGGAGTCAATCGCATGGCCGAGCGACAACACACGACGCCGATGTTGATCCGCGGCGACAAGGTGGCGCCGTTGCACCGCCTGCCGTTCGAGAAGCATCCATTCGACGAATCGTGGTTGCAGGCGTTGCTGTTTTCCCATCCCGCGCTGATTCCCTTTCGCGACATCGAGCCGATCTTCGCCGATTCGATTTCGGTCTGTCGCGAACTCCCGACGCAAGCCGGCCCCGTCGATCTGGTGTATGCGAACTCGCACGGATTCATCACGCTGATCGAGACGAAGTTGTGGCGCAATCCGGGTGCCCGCCGCTCCGTGGTGGGGCAGATCATCGATTACGCGCGGAGCATGTCGCGATGGTCGTATGACGACTTCATCGATGCGGTTCGTCGGGCCGGCGGCGGAACCGGGGAGGATCCGCTCGTCGAATCGCTCCGGGAGTGCTCCGACGACTTCGACGAGAGCCGGTTCATCGACAGCGTGACCCGCAACCTGCGGCTCGGCCGGTTTTTACTGCTCGTGGTGGGAGACGGCATCCGCGAGGACGTGGAACACATGACCGAGTACCTCCAGCGATCACCGCAACTGCACTTCACGCTCGGCCTGGTGGAGATCGGCCTCTATTCGCCCGATCGCGAGCGGACGGACGAACTGATCGTGCAGCCGCGGATCGTGGCGCGGACGCGCGAAGTCGAACGGGCGATCGTGACGATCCGCGGCGACATCAAGCCGGGGGATGTGGAGGTGAGTTTTCCTCCCGTCAACCCCATAATACCACCGCCCCGCCGAACGATTACCGAACAGGAATTCCTCGAAGAATTGCGGGCAGCCGGTGGGCCAGATATCGTGGAATTTTCCTCCTCGGTAATCGCCGACGCGGCGAATCATGATCTGGAGGTCCAATGGGGAACTTTCGGTCCGTCGTTACGGTACGTGGATGATGAGGCGGGCATGGTCATCACCTTCGGACGGCGGCATCGCGCCGGCGTTCTTGGCGAGACTCAACTTGTTCGGGAACAATGCGAAGCCGCGCAGTTGCCGAAGCATATCTGGGAAGAATACTTGGCGGATCTCGCTGCGCTGGTTCCCGGAGCTACAAGAGAGGATTGGGTCAGCGTGCGCTCGGGAAAGCAGAACTCGATGGTGACGATGGGGCATGGCGCAAAAGGCCCCAAACCGCCGCTGCGATCACTCGCTCCGAAGAAAGACGAGTGGTTCGAACTCATCGACCGAACGATTGAGCGGATTCGCGAGGCGCTCGGATCGAAATAGGGGCGGATCGTCGGCTGGTCGGATATGCTGAAGGAAAGAGGCAACGCCATCCTCACTGCTGCGCGACAAGAGGGCGCACCGTCGAAGTTCCACCCCGTTGCGAATCCGCGCGCGCTTCGGCATGATCGGCGAACGGATCATCCGACCGCGGATGGTCCCGGCCGCTTCGAAGATGGACGACGTCGAGGGAGCGACAGACACGGATGGTGATGTTCGATTGAATGGCCTCGAGGTTCCGAAAGGTTTGACGACGAAGGAGACCCGGAGTGCGAGCCCTCTCGTCGCTGCGCGACCCCGACGCCTGAACGGCGTCGCGGCCACCCCGCGGCATTCGGGAAGCGCCCCGGACGCTCCAAGCGTCCGGGGCGCTGGCGTGCCCGAATTCGAAATCGGATTCTGATCGCGGCGCGGAAATCGCAACCCGGGAAATGAAGCGAGCGGTGGCCAAGCACCATCCGAACAAGGCGATCAACGCGGCCATCGAGTATGCTTTGGAGAACGGCTGGCGGTTCGTGAGGTCCGGGGCGCGATCGCACGCCCACGGAAAGCTCTACTGTCCGGCCGGCGAGCGCGGCGGACACATCTTCGTGGTCCGCGGCACGCCGCGGACGCCGGACCTGCACGCCCGCCGCATCCGCGAGGCGGTCGACGACTGCGAGCACGAAACCGAAGAACCCGAAGGAGGCGAGTGATGGCCATCCAACGATTCCGCGTCGTCCTGGACGCTGCCAAGTTCGACGACGATGACATCGAAACCATCCACGCCGCGCTCGACGACGCATCCCTCTCGTCAAGCGGCGGCGTCTGGACGATCGCCGTCGATCGCGAGACCGAGTCGTTCGTCGAGGCAGTGTCGTCGGCGCTGCGCGACATCGGGCGATCGGGGATCGCGGCCCGCATCGCCCGCATCGAACCCGACGATCCCGCCGACCAGGCGGACGCCGACGAGATCAACCGGATCATCGCCGCACTGGGCCGCTTCGAGCGGTCCGACGTGCAGGCTTGGCCGGTCGGCCGGGTCGCCTCGACCGTCCGATCGTGATGCCCGCGGGCTTGGGTGACGATTCATGATTGCCGCGTTGCGCACCAACTGGTTCATCCTGCGGACCTCGCTCGAAGAGCGGCTGGTCTACCGCGGGGACTTCGCGTTCGCCACGCTGCTCCGCTTTCTGCCGATCGTCACGCAGATCTTCCTGTGGGGGGCGATCTTCGGCGTGCAGACCGCGAACCCGCATCACACGCTGAACTCGTACACTTACGCCGACATGGTGGCCTACTACCTGCTGGCGATGGTCGGGCGGGCCTTCTCGAGCATGCCCGGACTCGCCTCGGGCATCGCCCGCGACGTGCGGGACGGCACGGTGAAGAAGTACCTCACTCAGCCGATCGACATGCTCGGATACCTCTTCTGGCACCGCGTGGCGCACAAGCTGGTGTATTACGGCGTGGCGATCGGGCCGTTCGCGCTCGTGTTCTATTTGTGCCGGAATTACTTCGCGGGCTGGCCGGCGCCGGTCGTGGTGGCCGGCTGGCTGGCGTCGCTGGTGCTGGCGTTCCTGATCGGCTTTTTGATGGAGTCGCTGATCGGGATGATCTCGTTCTGGTTTCTCGAAGTCAGCTCGCTGCTGTTCATCTACATGATGATCAACTATTTCCTGTCGGGGCACATGATCCCGCTGGACTGGCTCCCCCCGCCGATCGGCGACTGGGTCCAGTTCCTGCCGTTCAAGTATCTCGCCTATTTCCCGGCGGCGGTGATGCTCGATCGCTACGCGCCGGCGGAACTGGGGCGGGAGCTGCTGATCGCGGCGGGCTGGGTCGCGGTTTTGTGGCTGGCGAACCGGATCGCCTTCGCCCGCGGGGTGCGACGGTATGGGGCGTTCGGGGGGTAGCGGGGGCAGCAGGCATCATGCGCATGGGATTCATCTTGGAAAAATTCCCTGCTTCCCTTGCTTGCGGTGTGGTCTTACAATGAGGCCCGGTCGGACGCTCCGCTTTGCGCGGCGGGGTGTTCGGCCGGCGGAGTTTTTCCGCCCCCACGAACCGGCTGCGTCGCCCGATGCCCGGCGATTCCGCTCCCCGCCTGGAATTTCTCCCCCGCCCCGCTTGATGAGCACGCCGTCCGCGAGTTCCGCTTCCGTCAAACATCACGTCTATTCCCGGGTCTTCTGGCTGTCCTACCTGGCGAACGTATCGCTGGTGATGGCCAACGCCCTGACCTTCAAGTTCGCCGATTTCGTGAAGTACCTCGGCGGGACGGAGCGGGTCGCCGGGACGATCGTGAGCGCCGGCGTCGTCGGGGCCCTGCTCGCGCGGCTGTTGCTCGGGCAGGCGATCGACACGTACGGCACGCGGCGGTTGTGGATGCTGAGCGCCGTGAGCTTCGTGAGCGGCGGACTGCTGTTCGCGTGCGCCGGCTCGATCGCCTGGCCGATCTACGTCGGCCGGATCCTGTTCACCGTCGGGCTGGCGGGGATGTTCACCTGCTCGATGGTGCATATCCAGAACCAGGTCCCCGTCCGCCGCCGCACCGAGGTCATCGCCAGCCTGGGGAGCAGCGGATTCGTGGGGATGATCGCCGGCTCGCTGCTCGGAGACCGGATTTTCAACGTCCTGCCCGAGGGGCACGCCCGGTTCATGGTCCTGTTCGGGATCGCGGCGGCGCTCGGCCTGCTGTACCTCCTGATCGTGTTCGCCATGACCCGCGGAGACGTCCACCAGCGGCCGCACGAGACCCCCGCCGCGCACCAGTTGATCCTCCGGTACTGGCCCGGCTCGATCGTGCTGGCGGCGATGATGATGGGGGTCGCCTTCACGGTGTACAGCGTGTTTCTGACGCGGTTCGTCACGAGCCGCGAAGCGGAAGGCCACGCCGTACACGGGATCGGGACGTTCTTCACCGGCTACGCGGTCTCGGCGTTCGTGTTCCGGTTGATGACCCGGAATTGGAGCCGGACCATGGGGCGGCACCGCATGGTGCTGATCGGCCTGGGGGGACACGCCCTCGCCTGTTTCGGGCTGCCGCTGGTGACGGCGGACTGGCAGTTCCTCTTGCCCGCGGTGCTGGGCGGCGTGGGACACGCCCTGCTCTTCCCGGGCGTCGTTTCGCTCGGCGCGGGGGCGTTCCCGCAGGAATACCGGGGTTCGGGGACGACGATCGTCCTCGGCTTCACCGAAGTCGGCGCGATGCTTTCCGCCCCGGCCCTCGGGGCGATCATCGAGGAATTCGGCTTCGTCGCGATGTTCCACGCCGCGGCCTGGACGTCGATCGCGATCGGCGTCGTCTATGCCGCGACCGGCGCTCGGCTGCCGGACGCGGACCTGCTTCCCGAAGAGGCCTCTCCGGCCGTCCCGCAACCGGCAGCCGTCGCCCCCCGCCGGGTGGAAGAGGCCGTGACGGAATGCTGCGGCGCGAAGCAGTAAGCGTCCGCGAAAGGATGACGGAAAGGGTTTCGGGCGGCCCCCCCTGGCATTGGGAAGGGCGTGCCCACCAGCTGGGGCGGCGGCGCCTTATCGGCCGATCCGTCCCGCCTGCACGTCCTCGACGACCGCGGCGAGGATCGCGGGATCCTGGCTGTCGACCACATGGCGGACCCGGCTTTCGGGGACCTTCAGCCGGAGCATGACCTCCTCGGCGCTCTTCCAGAGCTTTTCGCGCTTTTTCCCCTGGGCGAGGTACAGGCTGGTGACGAGTTCGCTCAGGCGGCCCTCGTCGATCTGCTCGCGGTGGTCGTAGTAGCGTTTGATGACCTTCCGCTGGAAGTCGCTGTATTCGGGCATGGTGCGGAATCTCCGGATCCTTTGGGCGGGACGGGGCGATTTTGCCGATCATTTTTGCGGTAAGGATTTCTCAGTCTCAACTCGAACATCGGTCCGGCCGATCTTCGATGATAAACGGTTTTCCCACCACCGCCACGGAGCGGCTGCGCCGGGGGCCGCGTCGGTCGTGTTCGGCGGGGAGAATTCCCGGAACAGGGATACCTCGCGCCTGCCAAAGCGGGTAAAACACCGACGGAAACCGGCCCCGTGCCGGACCACCAACGCAATCGATTGGGCAGCCCGGGACGGCCAAGGTCCGTGGGGAGCGTACGCGTGTCTCTCACTGCGTTCACCGAAGAAGAGCTGGAAGCGCTCGAGCACAAGTGGACCCTGCCGCGCTTCGTCTTCTTCCCCGCGGGACTGGTCGGGCTGTGGAGCATCGGGCACCCGTGGCCGATCGACCACTGGAGCGTGGTCCTCGGCTGGCAATTCTACACGGCTTACATCCTGTTCTGCTGGACGAGTTGCTTCCACGAGACCGCCCACCAGACCCTGACCGGCTCGCAACGCCTGAGCGTCTGGCTGGGGCGGGGGCTGGGGTGCATCATCGGCGCTCCGTACACCGTGTACCGCGAAAGCCATATCCGGCACCACGCCTATTTGAACAAGCCTTCCGACTGGGAGCTGTGGCCCTATTCGGATCCGAACGCGTCCCTCGCGTTCCGGCGGGTGTTCGTCTGGCTCGATCTGTTCTTCGGCGCGCTGACTTCGCCGTACATCTACGGCCGTATCTTCTTCCACCGCGACTCGCCGATCAAGTCGCCGCAGCTCCGCCGCCAGATCCGCCTGGAATACGCGGGCGTGGCCCTGTTCTGGGGGAGCGTGTTGGCCGCCATCGCCTGGTCCGGCGAGTGGCTGGACTTCCTCCAGGTGTGGGTCGTCCCGCACCTGCTGGCGGGGATGTACCAGAACGGCCGCAAGCTGACCGAGCACCTCGGGATGGCGAGCTACGACCCGCTGCTGGGGACGCGGACGGTCATCGGCGACAACTTCCTCACGCGGATATGCACCTACATGAATTTCGACATCTTCGTACACGGCCCGCACCACCGCCATCCGCGGATCGCGCACGACCAGCTCAAGGCGAAGATGCAGGAGTACCTCGCGGAGAACCCCGACCAGAAATATCCCGTGTTCGCGAGCTACTGGCAGGCGACCGCGCAAATGGTCCCCTGGCTGTTCCGCAATCCCGGCGTAGGGATGAACGTGGGGGCCGCTCGGCCGGGGGCCGAGCGGGAGCGCGACGTGCTGAACTTCGTCGCCGACGTCACGGACGAGCTGCTGGCGGACTCCGAGCGGGCGGCGGAGGAGCGACCGCTGCGGCGGGCGGCGTAGAAGGCAGTCGGCAGTCGGCAGTCGGCAGGACTCGGTTTTTGCGTTCATTCGGGGTCGCGATGACTGGTCCCCTTTCGCGGCGGCGGTTTCTTACGGTCGTCGCCGGTGCGAGCGCTCTTCTCGCTTCGCGGATCGCCCGTGGGGAGGTCGCCCGCGCGCCGGCGAGTCGGTACGATGGCCTCATGACCGCGAACTATCTCGGCGAGCTGCGGATCGAGACGAAGATCGAGGACGAGCGGGTCTTCACCGAAGGCCCGGCCGTCGATCGGGCGGGAAACGTGTACTTCACCAACATCCTCGCCTCGCAGATCCTCCGCTGGGACCCGCGGGCGAAGAAGCTCTCCGTGTTCCGCGAGAAGAGCAACGCGGCCAACGGGCTGCTGTTCGCGCCGAACGGCGACCTGCTCGCCTGCGAAGGCTCCACGCACCGCGTGACCCGGACCGACATGCGGACCGGCGCGGTGACGGTGCTCGCCGAATCGTTCGAGGGGGTCCCGCTCGCCCCGCCCAACGACCTCTGCCTGGACGCCCCCGGCCGGATCTACTTCAGCGCCCGGCCGGGTGCTGGTGCCGAAGTGCAGAACAGCCCCAACGCCGTCTACCGCATCGACCACGACGGCGCCCTCGTCCGGCTGCTCGGGCCGGGGAAGACCGACATGCCCAACGGGCTCGTCACCTCGCCGGACGACAAGCGGCTGTACCTGATCGAAGCGCATCCCGACGAAAACCACGCCCGGAACATCCAGGCGTTCGACCTTTCGCCCGAAGGGACCGTCTCGAACCCGCGCACGCTGATCGACTTCTACCCCGGCCGCTCCGGCGACGGAATGTGCATCGACGCCGAGGGGAACCTGTACGTCGCGGCGGGGCTGCACAACACGCGCGGCACGAGCGAAACGCTCGACACGAAGCCGGGCATCCACGTGATCTCGCCGGAAGGCAAGCTGCTGGACTACGTCGAAACGCCGGAGGACACCGTCACCAATTGCGCCTTCGGTGGTGACGATCTGCGCACGCTGTACGTCACCAGCGGCCCGGTCCTGTGCAGCGTGCGCATGAAGATTCCCGGCAAGCCGGCGTACCGGCCGGAGCGGTAGACTCCCCTTCGGAGAGTCCGGATCTCAATCCATGGCGGCCGTTTTCTCGGCCTGGTATGCGATCTCCGCGCGAAGCAGCGCGCCGTTGACGTCGTCGTAGACGTAGAGGGTCCGGCTGTTGGCGGCGATCAGGCGCGGCCAGGCGAAGCGCAGGGCGGCGCCGTTCGCGGGCTGAGCGTCTGCGTCGCCGTAGTTGCCGAACCGCCCGATCAGTTCGCCGTTGGTGTCCAGCACCGCCAGTTGAAACCGCAGCGTATCGGGGGCGAAGATGCGGCCGAAGCCGTCCACGGCGAACCGCAATTGCTCGCACGAGCAGGAATAGGCGCCTCCGCCCCCGGCGGTGAGGGGCACGAGGCTCACGACCTCGCGCTGCCACAGCGCGCCCTCGAGTGTCGCGGCGCCGCCGAACTCGAGGGTCCGCTCCTGCCCGTTGTCCGGGTGACGGATCGTGCGGGTCGTCTCGTCGCCGCCGTAGCCGATGGTGACTTTCGTTCCCGCTGCCTGCGCGCCGATGCGGCCGCCGCCGGGCGGAAACTTGATGATGCTGCCGCTCATCGCGGGATACCAGTTCCGCCCGCCGCTGGGAAGCCGCTGGTCCTCGGGCGCCTGCCCCTGGAACTCCGGGCGGACGACGTGGCCGTGCGGCTTGCTGGCGTCGGCCACGTAGATGTTCCCGGCGTTGTCGATGCGGACGCTGGCGCTCCCGCCCCCCGGCAGGCCGGCGATGGCCCGCTCGTCGCGCACCTGGCCGTCGGGGCCGAAAGTGAGCACGTGATAGACGCCGCGGCGGGCGAGCGAGCGGCTCTCGATCAGCATCGCTCCTTCGCCGCGGGCGTTCGTGTGCATGCCGCGGGCCATCATGTGCAGGCTCCCTTCGGTAGTCCGCAGGTGATCGTCTCCCGAGGGCCAGGGGGCGGGCTTCAGCTCGAGCGCGTCGGCATCGAGCGCGAAGCGGTACAGTCCCTTGGCGGGGTTGTAGTTGATCGACGTCCCCCGCGTCTGGAAATAGAGGCATCCATCGCCGCCGAACGCGAGCGCCTCGCCGTGGTAGACGAATTTCCCCGGCTTGGCGAAATCGAGCGGCTCGAGGTCGCCTGACTTCGGATCGAGCACGGCGAACGTCGGGTTCATCCCTCCCTGGCGCACGAGCAGTTGGTCCTGCT
Source organism: Planctomycetales bacterium (assembly GCA_040877365.1). Classification (GTDB taxonomy): domain Bacteria; phylum Planctomycetota; class Planctomycetia; order Planctomycetales; family Planctomycetaceae; genus JBBDNT01. Next base: position 7,222 of record JBBDNU010000024.1, on the reverse strand, counting down.
GCGGGTGAATCGAGATTTCGGAGATCAGGCCCGCGAACCCTTCCGGGGCGATTTCTCGCGCTTCGAACTCGGTCCCCGCGTCTTCCACCCGCTGAAGCTGCCAGCCGCTGAACCCGCACAGGCTCGCCACCCACACGATCGGCCGCTCGGCCTGGTCGTCGAGGGCGAGGACCGGCCGGCGACCGGCGTGCCGCTGGGCCGCCGCCCCCGCCGGGAAGTCCATGCTCGCGAGGACCTTCCCCTCCTTCCAACCCGAGAGCTTCGCGAGCGTCGAGGAAAGGGGGCCTACGAGCGCGTAGATCGCGCCGCTCCGGAGATGGACGGCGATGCCGTCGGGCTGTTCGACCGCCACCTCGCCCGCGGCCGTTCCGTAGGGCCGGAAGACGGCGATGCGGTCCTTGCCCCGCTCCGCGACGTACACGTTGCCCGCGCCATCGACGGAAAGGCCGCGCGGGTCGTCGAGTTCCTTGACGAAGACTTCCGGTTTGTCGGCCGCGGGCATCGCCAGTTTCCAGACGGTCCCTTCGTCCCCGATGCCGGTCACGTAGAGCGTCTTTTCGTCGGGAGCGAGCGCGAGCGAGGGGAATGCGTTGCGCCCGCCGTTCGCCACCAGCCGCGTGCCGACGAAGCCCTGCGGCGGACAGCCGCCGTCCGGCTCGACGCGCAGCAGATGGGCCGGACCCGGCTCCGCATAGCCGGCCTTGTCGGCCTTGCCGCTATAGATGAAATGGAACGTGCCGGACTTCGTCACGACGCCGTACCCGCGGTTCGGCTCGCGCAGGCCCGGATAGAAGGAGCGGTTCTCGCCGTGGTGTACGAACGGGATCTGTCCTTGATCGGGCAACCGGATCGCGCCGAATCCGGCGGTCTTCTCGGCGGGCAAGTCCGCGGGCCACGGCATGATCGTCCGCAGATACTTTCCCTGCCGGTCGTAAACGCGGCAGACCGGCGTCCCGTCGCCGGCGTGGAAGCCGGGGAGCCATCCGAGCGCGAACAGTTCGCCGCCGGGCCCGACGGCGAGCGTCTGCACGCGCGGAAAACCGCGCTTCCCGTACAACCGATCGGGCGCGAGCGTCAGGCCGAGGCCGACCCGCACTTGGAACGGCCCGCCCGCGGCCTTCTCGCCGCGATCATTCAGGCCGTCCCACACGAGCGATTGCGCAAGTCCCCGCTGAAAGGGAGCGGCGGCCGCGTTCTCTCCGAGAACTCCCGCCGCCAGGTGCCGCACGGTGTTCCCCTGGGCATCGAGGATGTAGACGGCGCAGTCGATCGGCTCCGAAACGGTGAAGGCGATGGTCGCCCGCTCTCCGTCCTGCGTGACGGTCGGCCCGGCCGCGAACCGCGGCTCGGCGGCCGCCGCGCTGGCGAGTCCGAAGACGATGGATGCAAAGGCCGGGAGCAATCCGATCGGTCGCTTCATCGCTGGGCTCCAGGTTTCGACAGGGATTCGACGGATACTGACGGTTCCGATTGACTCCCAGTCCCTTCAGGCCAGGATCTCGGCGACCGCGATCGTCGCGGCGGGCTCCAACAATGGTGAAATCATCTCGCCAGGCCGCAAAACCGAGCGCTCCGCGTAGAGAAACTTGCCTGGCCGCGACGGGTCCTCTTGCGGCTTGCGGAAGACCTCCAGCGCATCGTGAACGAGGTCGATGATCCAATACTCCGGGATCCCGGCCGCCGCATAGAGCTTCGTCTTGCGGTTGCGGTCGATCGCGAGCGAGGAATCGGCGACTTCGACCACCAGCAGGGCGGTCGTGGGGTGGTCGTGGAAGTCTTCGCGCTTGCCGGGAAGGACCGAGACGTCCGGCTCCGGCTCGGAGAGGTCGTTGAGGTTCAGCGGCAGTTGCATCCTCACCCAGAACCGATCGCCCAACCGAGAGCGGAGCAATTCGGCGATGCGGTCGATCGTCGAGGCGTGCCTCCATTTCTGCGGGCTCATGACGACGATCTCTCCATCGAGAAGTTGCACGCGCTGCCCCTCGAACCAGCCGAGTTCACCCATGCGGTAGTATTCGTCGCGCGTGAAGCGGCGCACGTGCGGCTCGGCGATCGTGGGATCGAGGATCATGGACATGGGAGTTCGCCGGATTCGGTTCGGGGTTTCATCGATTGCGACCCCGCTTCGCCCGATTATAACGCTGGCATCGTCGAGTCGCAGCGCCGCTCCGACCGTCGCCAGAACTGGAGCGCGTGGACGAATCGGGCCCCCTCGGTGGGGCAGGCTTTCCAGCCTGCCGGTCCGGGGCAGACAAGGATGTCTGCCCCACGACCTTCGCGGACAAGCATGAACTCAGCCGCGCTTGTAGAACGGCAGTGGGACGACCTTCGCTTGCTCGCGCTTGCCGCGGACGTCGACTTCGAGCGGCGTGCCGGGCTGCGAGAACTCGGCGGGGACGAAGCCCATCGCGATCGGCTTCTCCAGCGTCGGCGAGAAGGTGCCGGAGGTGATCTTGCCGATCGCGCGATCTCCGGCGAACAGGAGCGCGCCTTCGCGGGCGATGCGGCGGCCGGCGAGCTCGAGGCCGACCCGCTTCGGGCGGTCTTCTCTCGCCTTCGCGGCGACGAGCGCCTCCTTGCCGATGAAGTCCGCCACCTTCTGCAGTTTCACGCCGAACGCCAGGCCCGCCGTGTACGGGTCCACCGCCTCGTCCATCTCGTGCCCGTACAGCGGCATGGCCGCTTCGAGGCGGAGCGTGTCGCGGCAGCCGAGCCCGGCCGGCAGCAGCCCGTGTTCGCGGCCGCGGTCGATGAGCGTCTCCCACAGCCGCGGCCCGTGCTCGACCGGCAGGACGATCTCGAACCCGTCCTCGCCGGTGTAGCCGGTGCGGCTGATGAGGGCCGGGACGTTCAGCGCGCTCCCTTCGGCCCCCCAGTAGTAGGCGGTCTCGCGGATGTCGTGGCTGTCGACGAGGGGATGCAGGATGTCGATCGCCTTCGGCCCCTGGATGGCGCACATGAAGTGATCGAAGGTCTGGTCCTCGAAGTGCACGTCGCAGCCGCCGATGTGCGCCTCGACCCATTCGATGATCTTCAGCCGGTTCGACGCATTGACCACGAGCAGGTAATGCTCGGAGAAGCGATAGACGAGGACGTCGTCGAGGATGCCGCCCCGCTCGTGGCAGACGAGCGAATAGCGGATCTGCCCGATCTGCAACTGCGCGACGTCGTTGGTCAGCAGCCGGTCGAGACAGGCGCAGGCGTCCGGGCCGGAGAACTTCAGCCGGCCCATGTGGGTGATGTCGAACAGTCCCGCGGCGCGGCGGACCGCGTGGTGCTCCTCGACGATCGTGGTGTACTGCACCGGCATGTGCCAGCCGGCGAAATCGACCATTCGGCCGCCGTGGGCGGCGTGCCAGTCGTGACAAGCGGTGCGGAGCATGGGAGTCAGTGGTCAGTGGTCAGTGGTCAGTGGTCAGTGGTCAGTGGTCAGTGGTCAGTGGTCAGCGGGCCGGGGTGCTTGCGGTTTCGCGGGCACTGGCGACGATTTTCGACTCTCGACTTCCCCTACGGCCTCGCCGAGAGGCTGGCGCGGAAGTATTCGCGGTTCATGCGGTGGATGTCGGTGACCTGGATGCCCGCCGGGCAGGCGGCCTGGCACTCGTCGGTGTTCGTGCAGTTGCCGAACCCTTCGGCGTCCATCTGGTGCACCATCGCGACGACGCGGCGAAAGCGTTCCGGCTGCCCCTGCGGCAGGTGGGCCAGGTGCGAGACCTTGGCGGCGGTGAACAGCATGGCGGAGGCGTTCTTGCAGGCGGCGACGCAGGCGCCGCAACCGATGCACGCCGCCGAGTTCATCGCCGCCTCCGCCTGGTCGCGGGGGACGGGGAGGCTGTTCGCCTCCGGGGCGTTTCCGGTGTTGACCGAGACATACCCCCCCGCGGCGATGATCCGGTCGAACGCCGAGCGGTTCACGACGAGATCGCGGACGACGGGGAACGCGGCCGCCCGCCACGGCTCGACCACGATCGTGTCGCCGTCGCGGAACCGCCGCATGTGGAGCTGGCAGACGGTCGTCCGCGAGTCGGGGCCGTGCGGCCGGCCGTTGACCATCATTCCGCAGGTGCCGCAGATCCCTTCGCGGCAGTCGTGATCGAAGGCGACCGGCTCCTCCCCCTGCTCGACAAGCTGCTCGTTGAGCACGTCGAGCATTTCCAGGAACGACATGTGGGTGGAGATGCCCGCGAGCCGGTAGTCGCGAAACGCACCGGGCGATTCGGCGTTCGGCTGCCGCCAGACGCGGAGCGTGAGGTTCAGGCGATGGTCGTCGGTGGCGGCGTGAGGCATGATCGGAAGGTCGAAGGGGGGAAGAGATCAGCTATCAGCTATCAGCTATCAGCTATCAGCTATCAGCGGATGCTCTCACTCCCGACCGCTGATCGCTGACCGCTGACCGCTATTTATAACTTCGCGTCGTCAACGGGACTTCGTCGAATTCGAGCGGCTCCTTGTGCAGCGTGGATTCGTCGTCCACGCCTTGGAACTCCCAGGCGGCGGCGTAGCAGAAATTCTCATCGTCGCGGAGGGCCTCGTTCTCCGGCGTCTGGTGCTCTTCGCGGAAATGTCCGCCGGCCGACTCCTCGCGGTGCAGGGCGTCCCGTGCGAGCAGCTCCGCGAACTCGAGGAAGTCGGCCACGCGGCCGGCGTGCTCGAGGTTCTGGTTGAACTCCTGCCCCTGTCCGGGCACGCGGACGTTGCTCCAGAATTCCTCCCGCAGCCCGCGGACCTTCTCGACCGCGTCGAGCAGCCCCTCGCGGTTGCGGGCCATGCCGCACTGGTTCCACATCACTCGCCCCAGTTCGCGGTGGATGCTGTCCGCGGTGCGGCGGCCATCGACCGCGAGGATTTTCGCCACGCGGCCGCGGGCCTCGGCGAGCGTCATCCGGCAATCGGGATGGTCCTCGGAGACGGGCTGGAACTTTTGGGTAGCGAGATGGTCGCCGAGCGTGTAGGGGACGATGAAGTATCCGTCGGCGAGCCCCTGCATGAGAGCGCTCGCCCCGAGGCGGTTGGCGCCGTGATCGGAGAAATTCGCCTCGCCCGCGACGAACAGGCCGGGGACCGTGCTTTGCAGGTTGTAGTCGACCCACAGCCCGCCCATCGTGTAGTGCGGGGCGGGATAGATCCGCATCGGGACTTCGTAAGGGTCCTCGGCGGTGATCTTGTGGTACATGTCGATCAGGTTGCCGTACTTCGCCGCAATCATCGGGCGGCCGTCGCGGCGGATCGCGTCGCGGAAGTCGAGATAGACGGCGTGCCCGGTCTCGCCGACGCCATAACCCGCATCGCAGCGCTCCTTGGCGGCGCGGGAGGCGACGTCGCGGGGGACGAGGTTGCCGAACGCCGGATAGCGGCGCTCCAGGAAATAGTCCCGCTGGTCTTCGGGGATCGCATGCGGGGGGCGGTCGTCGTCCGGTCGTTGCGGAACCCACACGCGGCCGTCGTTGCGAAGGCTTTCGCTCATCAGCGTGAGCTTCGACTGATAATCGCCGCCGGCGGGGATGCAGGTCGGGTGGATCTGCGTGTAGCAGGGGTTGGCGAAGAACGCTCCCCGCTTGTGGCACCGCCAAGCGGCGGTCACGTTGCAGCTCTTCGCGTTCGTCGAGAGGTAGAAGACGTTGGCGTACCCGCCGGTGCAGAGCACGACCGCGTGAGCGGTGTGCACCTCGTACCGGCCGTCGATCAGCGAGCGGGTGACGATCCCCCGCGCGAGTCCATCGACCACGACCAGGTCGAGCATCTCCTTGCGGTTGTGGAGCTGGACCTTGCCCGCGTTCACCTGCCGCATCAGCGCGCCGTACGCGCCCAGCAGGAGCTGCTGCCCGGTCTGGCCGCGGGCGTAGAAGGTCCGCGAGACTTGCGCTCCGCCGAACGAGCGGTTGGCGAGCGTCCCGCCGTACTCGCGGGCGAAGGGGACCCCCTGCGCCACGCACTGGTCGATGATCTGGTTGCTGATCTGGGCGAGGCGGTAGACGTTCGCCTCGCGGCTGCGGAAGTCCCCCCCTTTCACAGTGTCATAGAACAGCCGCCGGACGCTGTCGCCGTCGTTCGGATAGTTCTTGGCGGCGTTGATCCCCCCCTGCGCGGCGATGCTGTGCGCCCGGCGGGGGGAGTCCTGCAGGCAGAACGCCTTGACGTTGTAGCCCAGCTCTCCCAGCGACGCGGCCGCGGACGCCCCGGCCAGCCCGGTCCCGACGACGATGACGTCGTACTTCCGCTTGTTGGCGGGATTGACGAGCTTCAGGTCGAAGCGGCGATTGTCCCATTTCTCGGCGATCGGGCCGGAGGGGATTTTCGCGTCGAGCGTTCGATCGAGGACTTGTGCCATCGGTTGGGAATTCCTCGAACTAACGAAACATCGCCCACGGAACGAAGAACGCGAAGCCGCCCGCGATCACGATCGCGAAGATCACGCCGCCCCACTTGACCAGGCCGTTGTACGACGGATGGCTCAATCCCAGCGAGCGAAATGCGCTCAGCACACCGTGGGCCAGATGGAACCCGAGCACGATCGAGCCGACGAGGTAAACTACGGCGCTGACGGGATTCTTGAGGATCTGGACCGCCTTGTCGAACGGCTCGACGCTGCTTCCATCGGAACCCGCATACTCGATTCCCGGGCGGACCTCGAAGGTGAAATCCGCCAGGTGCAGAATCAGGAACCCGAGCACGATCGCCCCGGAGATGAACATCCACCGCTCGGGGGAAAGCTCGGCGGGGGCGAAGTTGCGGTCGTAGAGCTTGGTGTGTTTCTCGGCGTAACGTTTCTTCCGGGCTTCGCGGTTCTCGATCGTGAGCCGCATCGCGAGATAGATGTGCAGGCCGAACAGCAGCACCAAGCCGGCCTCGGCGGTCTTGACGAACCATTCCTGCTCGTGCAGCGCGGCGACGTAGTTGTTGTACGGCTTCCGTCCGGCGAGCATGAAGGAGTTGCCGAACAGGTGCACGACGAGAAATCCGCACAGGAGCAGCCCGGTGATCGCCATCACGTACTTCCTCCCCAGGGAGGAAGAGAGTGCTTTCAGGAGCCGCTTCAAGGTCGGAGTTCCTTCGATCGTTCGCCGGGAGGCCGCGGACGACAGGATTATAGGGAAAGCCGGTCCCGCTGCAACGGAACGGAAGGGAGTGGACAGTGGGCGGTGGATGGTGGATCGTGGACAGTGGATCGTGGATAGTGGATAGTGGATAGTGGACGGTGGATAGTGGAAGTGACCCGGACGCT
>JBBDNU010000023.1:5132-41154 GCA_040877365.1 Planctomycetales bacterium | reverse complement strand
AGTTGAAACCACCGCCGAAGTAAACTTAGTGCCATTGGGCTGTGCCGGCCCTACGAATCTTCCGCAAGCTCTACGGATTCTTGACCGCCGGGGACCGCGTCACTTGGCGGCTTCGCGGCGCTTGACGAACGCGCCGGGCCAGTAGGTGACCCGTTCGGCGATCAGCCCTTCATTGAAGGGGAACGGCGGTTCTTCGACGACGAAGTCGGCATTGTCCCGCACGAACTCCGCGGCCGCCCGCTTCGGATTGTTCCAGGTCCAGTCCGCTTCCGTCCGCGGCGCGCCGGCGACTTCCTCCATGATTCCGTCCATGGCGATGATGTAGGAGCCCGGCGAGACCAGCGGCCCGTAGGCCCGGAGCTCGGCGAGGACGTGCTGCTTCGTGTGGCACGAATCGAGGCAGACGAGCACCGTGTCTCCGGGCGCGACCCGCGATCGCACCCGCTCGACGATCGCCGGCGCGACCGAATCCCCCTCGATGAGTTCGATCCGCCGCGCCAGCGGGTGTTCCTCGATCGCCTGGCGGTTGTGCGGGCGGATCTCGACGTCCACGCCGATCACGCGCCCCCGGCCGATCAGCTCGCACAGGCTGGCGGAGAAGACGAGCGATCCGCCGTGGGCGATGCCGGTCTCGATGATGACGTCGGGCCGGATGCGGTAGATGACCTCCTGGAGGCGGATCAGGTCGTCGGGAAGCTGAATGATGGGGCGGCCCAGCCAGGTGAAGCCGTACACGTACTTCGTGTCCCAGCCGGAGCGGAGCCACAACCGGCTCAGCAGGCGAAACGCCTCGGGAGTGCCGATGCCGATCCGCCGCTCGCCGGCCGTACCGCCGTCGATGGTGATCACGTCGCCGTCGATCGAGATCATGCCGCGGCTTCCGTTCTTGTGTCGGGCGAAGCAGTCGTGATGGCCGCCGCGCCTGCGGCGTTCCAGTCCAGGAACACGAGCCACACCGCGGGGGAGTCCAGCGAGGGATCTTCGGTCCAGCGGAGCATGCCCGGCTCGCGGGCTATGCGGAGTGGGACGCGGCACCGTTCCTCGAAGCCGTTCCGCGCGTAGAACCGCAGGGCGGGATTGTCCGAGCGGACCCGCACGCCGAGCCGCGACAAGCCGAGTTGCCCAGTGGCCCATTCCAGCAGGGTTCGCAGGGCGAGGCCCATCAATCCCGGGGGCGCGTCGCCGCCCCGGACGACGCTGTCGGCCTCGCCGGTCCCGCGTTCCCAGTCGATGAAGTCGAGCCCCATGTAGCCGAACGTCCGCCCTTCGGCGTCGTCGAGCATGAACAGGATCTTGTCGTCCCGCGGGCCGACGACGTCGCGCAGCCAGCGGGCCGTGCGTTCGGTCGTCGCCACGAACTCGGTCAGGAAGGACGTGACGAAGCAGTTGCGCCACTCCGTGAGGCATTCGACGTCGCGCCGCCGGAGGCGGGCGGCGCGCGCCGGCAGCGGGCGCAAGTACGCCGCGGCAGGCGCGCCGACTGGGAGCGCCAGCTCCGGCCCGTCGCCGCCCGCGGTCGCCTTGATCGCCTTCAGCAGATTGCGTCCATCCGGGCCGGCCATCGACATGTCGAAACTCTCCGATTCCTGATCCGGCGGCGTCACCGGCCGAAGAACGACAGGACCGCAGCGACGACGCGCTCCCGCGCCTCGCCGCTCATCTTCGAGTGCAGCGGCAGCGAGACGATCTCGCGCCCCACGCGCTCGGTGACGCTCAGGTCGCCGCGGCGGCATTTCGAGAATAGCTCGAACCAGTGCCCGGGCTGCCAATGGATTCCGGTGTCTACCCCTTCGGCGGCGAGATGCCGGCGGAATTCGTCGCGGCGGCCGTCCGCCACCCGGACGTAATACAGGAACGGCGTCACGTCCTCGAAATCGGTCTCGGGGACCCGCAGGCCGGGAATTCCGGAGAGCCGCGCGTTGTAATGACGGCACGTCTCGCGGCGCGTGCGGGAGATGTCTTCCATCTTGCCGAGCTGGACCAGCCCGAGGGCGGCGTGCAGGTTGGCCATGTGATAGCGGAAGCCGAGCCGCTCGACTCCGTAGGTCCAGGCGCGCGAGTTGCGATACATGACGGAGGAGGGCTGTCCCATGCCGAGCAGCCGCATCTCGCGCAGGTCGTTCGCCTCCTGCTCGGTGCGGACGACGAGCGCGCCGCCGTCGATGCAGGTGATCGTCTTGACGGGATCGAAGCTGAACATCGTCAGGTCGGAGAAGCCGCCGACCATCTGCCCGCGATGGCGCGAGCCGAACGAGTGGGCCGCGTCGTGCAGCACGCGGAGGCCGCGCCGGCGGGCGAACTCCGCGACAGCGTCGTGGTCGCACAGCAGGCAGTCGTAGTCCATGGCGATGACCGCCTTCGTCCGCTCGGTGACGAGCGACTCCGCCTGCGCGAGGTCGATGCACAGCGTCCGGTCGTCGATGTCGCAGAAGACCGGCTGCGCCCCGGTCGCGAGGATCGCCTGGAAGTCCGCCACGTTGTTGAATGAGGGGGTGATGACCTCGTCGCCGGGGCCGACCCCGGCGACCAGCAGGCCCAGGTGCAGCGAAGCGTGCCCGGTGCTCAGCGCGACGACGAGCGCCGGATCGACCCCGACGAACTCCCCGAGCGCCCGCTCGAAGGCGCCGACGTAGCTCCCCATGCCGAGCCATCCCAGACGGAGCGACTCGACGCAGGCCGCGATCTCCGCCGCTTCGAGCAGCGGCCGAAACACGGGGACTGGCTCGCGCTCCGGGCGCGCGGGCGGCTTGAGCGGGGGAGACTGGACTTCGAGCTGCGTCATCTTCCGTGATGCTCCTCGAGGCTTTCCATGGAGAGGGGACCGCGGGCGATCACCCGAAGATGTCGCGCCACATCCCCCGGCGGTATCGAATGAACGCGCTCAGCGCCGAGACGAACAGCAGCATCCGCGTCCGCCGGCGTCGGGCCCGCTTGAGAGGCACGCTCCACAGCGAGCGGAGAAAGGCGAACGGGAGCCGCCAGTGAGGCAGCGGCGGCACCCGCTCCTTCGCGTAACAGGCCGCCTGCCGCCGCGACGTCCGCTCCTTCGGCGGCTGTTCCTCGTGAGTGTCGCGGCAGAACAGTTTCGCCTCGGGGACCTGGACGAACGAGCCGAGCACGGCCATCTCGCCGACGAGGATCGCGCCCGGAGCGCAGCCCCCGACGCGCGCGACGCTCGTGGCGAGCCATGCGTCGCGCCGCGCCAGACCGTACATCGGCCACTGGCTGGCCCACATGTAGACGTTGAACCGCTTGACGGGGTCGGTCATCGAGGTCGTATCGACGACCGCCAGCCGCTGAGAGCGCCCGTGCCAGTTCGCGCCGTCCCCGGAGCGATCGATGCGGGGGAAGTCGGGGAAGGCCAGGACCGCCTTGGGGCATTCGTCCAAGGCCGCCTTGAGCCGCTCCAGCGCCTCGGGCGACCAGCAATCGTGCCCGGCCGCCAGCAGGAACAGGTCGCCCTGCCCGTGCCGCACGAGGCGGTGGATGTTCCGCATCGAGCCGACGTTCCGCGGCTGGCGGACGAGCCGGATCCGGCCGTCGGCTTCGGCCATCTCCGCGACGATCTCGGCCGTCCCGTCGGTGGAGGCGTTGTCCGAGACGAGCAGCTCGAAGTCGTCGAACGTCTGGGCCAGCAGCGACTCGATCGTCTCGCGGATGTAGCGGGCCTCGTTGTAGGCGGGGATTCCGATGGTCACGGCCGGCGCGCGGGGCGCGTCCCCCGCGATGGATTCCCGCTCCGCGACGCCGACCGCTCCAGGTTCCTGCAACTGCGCGGTCACGCCGCCTCTCCTTGCTGCACTGCGGACCAACCGGGAAGCTGCCGGTCCCGTTCGGAGATCACCGCGACCGGGATCGGCCAATCGATCCCGATCGCCGGGTCGTCGAATCGCACGCCTCGGGCCGCCTCCGGCCGATACGGCGCGCTCAGCATATAGTGCAACTCCGCGTCATCGGTCAATGTCAGGTAGCCGTGGGCGAAACCGGCCGGCACGTACAGCGTTCGGCGATTGTCGCCCGAGAGTTCCGCGGAGGCCCAGCGGCCGCGGGTCGCGGAGTCCGGCCGCAGGTCGACGATCACGTCGTACACCGTTCCGCGGACGCACCGCACGAGCTTGGCCTCTTCCCACGGCGGCGCCTGGAAGTGCAGTCCGCGGAGCGTGCCCCGGCGGTGATTGCAGGCGACGCCTCCCTGGGCGAACCGATGGACGAGGCCGCGGTTCTCGAACTCCTCCGCGCAGAACGTGCGGGCGAAGAAGCCCCGCTCGTCGGCCTGTGGATCGGGTTCGATCAGGTACGCCCCAGCAAGGCCGGTCTCGACGAACCGCATGTCTGCCCCCTTTTCCGGCTTCACGCGACGCGCGGCTCCGGGACCGGAATGATGAACCGCCCGCCGCGCCGGCGATACTCCGCCTGCTGCTCGAGGATTTCGTCGGCGAAGTTCCACGTCAGGAGCAGCACATAGTCCGGCTCGCGCTCGAGCAGCGCCGCCGGCGGATGGATCGGCAAGTGCGTGCCTGGCGTATACCGCCCCTGCTTGACGGGGCTGCGGTCCACCACGAAATCGAGCGTTTCCCGTCCGATCCGGCACGAATTCAACAATGTGCTCCCCTTGGCCGAGGCGCCGTAGGCGGCGATCCGCTTTCCCGACCGCTTGGCGTCGCCCAGCAGCGCACGGAGGTCGTCCCGCAGCCGCTCGACCCGCGAACCGAACTCCCGGTAGAACTCGATCGACGCGACGCCCCACGCCCGCTCTTCGTCGAGCAGCGCCCGCACGCGCGGCGTCGCGGCGTCGCGGCGCTTGCCGGCGAACACCCGCAGCGATCCGCCGTGAATCGGAATCCGCATCACGTCCTGCACGAACAGCCCGTGCCGCTCGAGCAGCGCCGCGAGCGACGTGAGCGAGTAGTAACAGAGGTGCTCGTGGTAGATCGTGTCGAACTCGCAGTGATCGACGAGGTCCTTGACATACGGCGTCTCGATGACGGCCACGCCCTTCTCCGCGAGCAGCGCCGCGATCCCCGCGACGAACCCGTGGAGGTCTTCGACGTGGGCCAGCACGTTGTGGGCGTGCAGCACGTCGGCCCGCCGCCCCTGTTTCACCATTTCCCGGGCGACCCGCTCGTCGAAGAACTCGCAGACCGTGGGGATTCCCCGCTGCTCCGCGGCGTAGGCGGCGATGTTGCGGGCCGGCTCGACCCCCAGCACCGGCACTCCCGCCCCAAGATAATGCTGAAGCAGATAGCCGTCGTTGCTCGCCAGCTCGACGACGAGCGAACCGCCGCCGAGACCGCGGGAGGCGACCAGGCTCGCGGCGAGCGCCCGGGCGTGCTCGACCATGCTGCTCGACCACGACGAAAAGTACACGTATTCCTGAAACAGCGCCTCGCGCGGGACCGTCTCGGTGATCTGCACGAGGCCGCACCGCGGACAGAGGACGACCTCCAGCGGGTAGGTCCCCTCGGGCTGCGCCAGCTGGTCTTCGTTCAACAGCGCGTTCGCCAGCGGTTGCCGCCCCAGGGAGAGCACCGGTTCCAGTTCGGCCGAGTCGCAGCAGCGGCAGGTCGCAGTCGGCATCCGGCGATCTCCTGTTCCCATGGCGGCCCGGAATTCAGGCGGCCCGTCTCGCCGGAGCGGCCATCGTCCGGCGCCTGGTTTGATACGACTCGATCTGCCCGCACGTGAATCGGCGTAGGGTCTGCTGTTGCGACGCCGTCTCGGCGGTCCGATACCACTCGGCCGTGAGCGCCAGCGCCTCGTCCAGCGTCAGCAGGGAGCGCCACTGGAGCAGCCGCCGCGCCTTGCTCGAATCGAGGGTCAGGAACGCCGCCTCGGCCACGGCGACCGCGGGGGGATCGTGGATCCACCGGCCGGCGCCGCGATGCCCGATGTATCCGTCGATGCACTCGGCGACGCTGGCGCCCTGTTCGGACGGCGGTCCGAAGTTCCACGCTCCACTCGATTGCTGCGGCGCGGCCCACAGGCGCTCCGCGAGCTGAAGGTATCCGGCCAACGGCTCGAGCACATGCTGCCACGGGCGCACGGCCTCCGGGAACCGCACCGAGACGGCGCCGCCCCGCCGGATCGCCCGCTCGATGTCGGGGACCAGGCGGTCCTCGGCCCAGTCGCCGCCGCCGATCACGTTCCCCGCCCGCGCGCTGGCCAGGCCGACATGCGTCGTCGCGAAGAACGAACGGCGGTACGCCTGGACGACCAGCTCGCAACAGGCCTTGCTGGCGCTGTACGGATCGTGCCCGCCGAGCGGGTCGCTCTCGCGCATCGGCCAGCAGTCGCCGTGGTTCTCATAGCACTTGTCGGTGGTGACGACGACGACCGAGCGCACGGAATCGGCGGCCCGGACCGCTTCGAGCACACTCACCGTGCCCAGCACGTTCACGTCGAACGTCTCGGCCGGCTCGACGTAGGAGCGGCGCACCAACGGCTGGGCCGCGAGGTGAAACACGACTTCCGGCCGGTGCTCGTCCAAGGCCGCGCGCACGTCTTCGCGCTCGCGGACATCGCCGATTCGCGAGATCATCCCCGCCCCCACGCCGGCCGCTTCGAACAGGCTGGGGTCGGTCGGCGGGTCGAGCGAATAGCCGAGGACGTCGGCCCCGAGTTCTTGCAGCCACAGGCACAGCCAGGCGCCCTTGAAGCCGGTCGCCCCCGTCACCATCACGCGGCGGCGGTTCCAGAAGCTGTCGTTCATGCCGCGCGGGCCCTCGATCCGGCCGGCTCGCCCGCGGCGCGAAGCGGGTCGCTCCAGACGTTCCAGTCGGCCGTTCCCGATTCCCACAGCCGGTTCAGCAGTTGCTTCTCGCGGAGCGTGTCCATGCACTGCCAGAAGCCGGCGTGGCGATAACCGGCGAGCTGTCCTTCGGATGCGAGCCGCTCCAGGACGTCCGCTTCCAGGCTGTCCTGCGGGCTTTGCAGGTAATCGAACACCTCCGGCTCGAAGACGAGGTAGCCGCCGTTGATCCAGCCCTCTTCCGTCTGCGCCTTCTCGGCAAAGCGGGTGATGCCGTCGCCGTCGAAGACGAGGCTGCCGAAGCGGGCCGGTGGGCGCACCGCCGTCAGCGTGGCGATTTTGCCCTGAGCGCGGTGGAACTGCACGAGCCGGTCGAGATCGACGTCCGACACGCCGTCGCCGTAGGTCACGAGGAACGTCTCCCGCTCGAGCCAGGGGCGGAGGTGGAGGATGCGGCCGCCAGTCATCGATTCGTTGCCGGTGTCGATCAGGTTGAGGTTCCAGTCGTCCACGCACTCGCTGCGGGAAACGTCGCCGGAGGCGGTCACGATGCGGAGGTTGCCCTGGAGGGTGGCGTAATCGACGAAGTACTTCTTGATCAGCTCGCCTTTGTATCCCAGGGCGACGAGGAAGTCCTTGTGCCCGTGATGGGCGAAGTGCTTCATGATGTGCCACAGGATCGGCCGGCCCCCGATCTCGACCAGGGGCTTGGGCCGCAGCTCCGTTTCCTCGGCGAGCCGCGTGCCGCGGCCCCCCGCCAGGATCGCAACCTTCAACATCGGCAATCTCCCGTCCGGATTTCGGGCGGAAAGCTAGTCGAAGCCCCGAGCGGCTGTCAACAGCGCTCCGTCGGCGCGTCACTCCGAATCGCGCGGCAGCTCCGGGATCGAGTCCGGCACGGCATAGAAGGTGTCGCCGCGGCCCGGCGCGGGGCCGCGGTTCAGGTGGGCGATGCGGTGCGGCTGCAAGTTGTGCAGCACCTCGCCCGGCGTCGGGATCTTCTCCACGATCGACCACTTGGGAAACGACTCGCAGCCGGTGAGCGCGGCCACCATGAGCGCAGCGGCCAGCAGACGAACGGGGGCCATGAGCAACCTCCGCGCAAGGCAGAAACGGGCCGAACGGCAGTGGGAGACCGGGAGAGAGAGCGGGATGATACGCGGAATCGCCCCACCCACCAAGCCCGCTTTTCTCGCGCGCGAATGGACCTACAGCACGCGGCGAGGTTGGCCGGATCGCTCCCCGGCCGATAAGATGGCCCTCCGTGACGGGGACCGCCGGGGCCACGGGAGCCCGCATGTACTGGGAACAATCGGTTCAATACGCGGCATTGTCGGACATCGGCTTCCGGCGGCAGATGAACCAGGACGCGTACGTGGTCCAGCTCTGCTCGGACCGCGGACTGTGGCGGACGCACGGGCATCTGCTGATGATCGCCGACGGCATGGGGGGACACGCGGTCGGCGAACTCGCCAGCAAGATCGCCGTCGATACGGTCCCGCACACATTCTTCAAAAGCCGCGGCTTGCCGGTCCGCGCCGCGCTGCAGGCCGCGGTCGAGGCGGCCAACGCCGCGATCTACGACCGCGGGAGCACCAACCGCGACTTTCAGCGGATGGGGACGACCAGTTCGGTCCTCGTCCTCACGACCGAGGGGGCCGTCATCGGGCACGTGGGAGACAGTCGCATCTACCGTGTCCGCGGCGAGACGATCAGCCAACTCACCTTCGATCACAGTCTCCAGTGGGAACTGATCCGCCAGGGGCGGATGAAGCCGGAAGAGGTCTATCTCAATCAGCCGCGGCACGTCATCACCCGTTCGCTCGGCCCGGACGCGCGGGTGAATGTCGACGTGGAAGGGCCGTACCCGGTGCTGCCGGGCGACGCGTTCGTGCTCTGCACGGACGGGCTGAGCGGGCACGTCGCGGACTCGGAAATCGGTGTGGCGGCCCGGGAGTTGCTTCCGGCTGAAGCGTGCCGGTTCCTCGTGAACCTGGCCAATCTTCGCGGCGGCTCCGACAACATCACGGTGATCGTGGCCCGCGTGGGAGAGCTTCCGCCGCAGTCCGCGCGCGGCGCCGACGAGTCCGGCCCCGAGCCACGCAGCGGCTGGACCTGGCGGGGACTCGCCGCGTTCTGGACGATGGGCCTGCTGATGGCGGTTGGCGTGTCGCTGATGCTGATCGGCCGGCCGATCGGCGGGCTGCTGCTGGCGGCGGGCGGGCTGTGCGGGACGATCGCGCTCTTGCTGTGGGGCTGGCGCGGGGGACTCCAGGTGCGGTATGCGCCGGAACACGAGCAGGAGACGCGGCTGTGGCGTCCCTACCGCACCGCCTCGGCCCGCCTCGGCCGCAAGATGCTCAACCATGTCGCGTCGCTGGAGTCGGAGCTGCAGCGCTCGGCGGCCGACGAAAAATGGTCGATCGACTGGTCCCGCCACGAGGCGTGCTACGGACTCGCCCAGGCGGCGATCGCCGAGAAGGACTACGCCCGCGCGTTCGCCGAATACGCCCGGGCGATCGACGTGCTGATGTCGGGGGTGGGGAGGGGGTAGAAGAAGTAGGAAGTAAGAAGTAAGAAGTGGGGCTGGGCTGCCGGAGCCCGTTTTTGCACTTCTGCTTCTTCGTGCTGACTTCGTACTTCATACTTCGCCCTTCCGTCTTGTCCGATCGCGCTTCCCATAGTTACACTTTCGGCGGAACAAGGAGGTTCTCGTGCCCTTCACCCGCAGCATTCGTCGTAAGCTGATGCTCGGGCTGGCGCTCGTGGGGCTGGTGCTGGCCGCCCTGTCGTTGAACGCCATCTTCGGCCTCCGCTGGTATCGCGACGCCGTCGACGATCTCGACTTCGCGGTCAATGAGGCGCCCCGCCGGGCCGATCTCGCGGAGGTCGTCGGCGTCCTGTTCGAGCCGTCGCTCATCCAGCCGCGCGACGCGGTCGCGGCCCGCTTTCAACGCGAGGAGCTGGCGGCGGGACTGGCCAAGGCCCGGCAGGGCGTGCTCGATTTCCACGGCCGGCTCGACCGGTTGCCTCCCACGTCCGAGGCCGATGCCCGCCGGCCGGTCACCGAAGCCCTGCTCGCCGAAATCGGCGGCGGACTGGATCGCCTCGAATCGCTGCACGCCGCGCTCCCCGACGCCGAGCACCGCGAGCAGACCATCCAGCGGATGCTCCGGGAGCTGGCCCGCCTGCAGGTGCTCGCCCAACAGGTTCCCGACTACGGCGACGGGTTGACCCGCACGCTGCTGGACTCGCGCCGCATGTACAAGTCCCGCGTCCGCTGGGTCGCCGGCACGAGCCTCGCCGCCGTGGCGATGTTCGGCTGCCTGGCGTTCTTCGGCTACCGCTGGATCTTCGTCCCGGTCCGCGTGCTGCACCGCGGGGCGTCGCGCGTCGCCCAGGGGGACTTCGACTACCGCGTGAAGCTCAGGACCGGCGACGAAATGGCCGAGCTGGCCGAGTCGTTCAACAAGATGACCGCCCGCTTCCAGGAGATCCGCCGCGACCTCGACCAGCAGGTCCGCGACCGCAGCCGGCAACTCGTCCGCTCGGAACGGCTGGCCGGCGTAGGCTTCCTCGCCGCGGGGGTCGCGCACGAGATCAACAATCCGCTGTCGGCGATCGCGATGGCCGCGGAGTCGATCGAGGGCCGCTCGGCCGATTGGCTCGCCGGCGCCGGCGACGCCGAGGCCGAGATCGTCCGCGAATATCTCCGCATGATCCAAGCCGAGTCGTTCCGTTGCCGCGACATCACCGCCCGCCTGCTCGATTTCTCCCGCACGCAGGACACGACGCGCGGCCGGCACGACCTGGCCGGGATCGTCTCGGAGGTGCTGACGATGGTGCGGCTCGGCAAGTACCGCGACCGCAACATCGAGTTCGACCCCGCCCGCAGTTGCTGGGCGGAAATCAACGGCTCGGAGATCAAGCAGGTCGTGCTGAACCTCGTGGCGAATGCGCTGCAAGCGATGCCGGTGGACGGGAAACTCCGCGTGGAAGTCGCCGAGCGGACCGACGAGGCAGTGCTCACCTTCGCCGACGACGGCTGCGGCATGACCCCCGAGGTGATCGAGCACCTGTTCGAGCCGTTCTTCACGCGGCGGGAAAGCGGCAAGGGGACGGGACTGGGGCTGGCGATCAGCCACCGCATCGTCACCGACCACGGCGGGACGATCGAGGCGTCGAGCGAGGGACCGGGCCGCGGGAGCACGTTCCGCGTCCACCTGCCCCGCAAGACGGCCCTAGGCTCGGCCGCGTGAGGCGGGGGCACTCGAAAAACTTGTTCACGCAAGGTTCCGCAGGAATGCGGCGGGGGTGACGATCCGAGTTCCGCCGTGAGTTTTCATTGGTAGCAGGTGCCCCTCGTCCAGCGCCTTGAGCGTTCGCACGGAAGCGGATCGAGGAGACCCAATGAGGGCTTGCAGGAACACATCCAGCTTATCGCGCCGGCGCGGTCGCCCGCTCCGCGATCAGGGCGTCGAGCTCCGTCTTGAGGCGCGGAAGGATTTCGTCGTAGGGGTACGCTCCCAGCTCCGCTTCCCCCTTCTTCAGGTTCACGAAGTTCGGGGCGCACCACAGGCCGAGGTCGGCGTCGTCGGTTTCGCCGGGGCCGTTGACGCGGCAGCCCATCACGGCGATCGTGATCGCGTGCTCGCGGGCGTACTCGGTCATGGCTCGGACGTCGTGGGCGAGATCGACGAAGGCCTCGTTCTCCACCCGCGAGCAGCTCGGGCAACTGATGATGTTCAGCGTCGAGAGGCCGTAATCGACGACGCTCCGCACCCGGCCCGCGGCGATGTCGTCCAGGATTCGCCGCCCGGCGGCGATCTCCTCTCCCTTGCGGTCGTTCGGGACCGTGAGCGAGACGCGGACCGTGTCGCCGATCCCTCGGCTCACGAGTTGTTCGAAGGCGATGCGGGTCTTGATGATCCCGTCGGGGGGCATGCCGGCTTCCGTCACGCCGAGATGGATCGGCACGTCGGGCCGTTCTTCGGCGAACCGGCGGTTGACCTCGACCACCTTCCGCGGGTCCGAGTCCTTGAGCGACACGCAGTAGCGGGTGAAGCCGATCGAATCGAGAAACTCGCAATGGTCGAGGGCGCTTTCGAGCATCGGCGAGATCGAGTCGTCCGCCGAGTAGCGGTCCTTTTTCTCCGGATCGACCGAGCCGCAGTTCACGCCGACGCGGAGGGCGCAGTCGTGCTCGGCGGCGATGCCGGCGATGTAGCGGACCTTCTCGTGCCAGGGCTTCTCGCGCTCGTGATGATAGAGGTGGCCGGGATTGTAGCGGAGCTTGGCGACGTGTGGGGCGACCGCTTCCGCCAGTCGGTAATTCTCCTGTAGATCGACCGAGAGGTTGGCCGAAGTCTGCCGGGCGATCTCGACGAGCGCCTCGGCCTCCTTCTTGCTGTCGACCGCGACGCGGACGACGTCGGCCCCCGCAGCGACCAGATCGTTCACCTGCCGCACCGTCGCCTCGACGTTCTGCGTCTTGGTGGCCGTCATGCTCTGGACGGCGATGCGGTTTCCGTCGCCGATGACGACCGTGCCGATGCGAACGGCCCGGGTGGGATTGCGGGGGAGATCCACGAAGAGGCTCCTGGGAGGAAGCGGCGCCTTCGGCCGGAATTCTATGCGAACGGGATCGTCGATGCCAGAGCCTCGATCGCGAGGCTTATGGCGTCCCGCGCGGGCGGGGGCTATGATGGCCGCGGGATGCATGGGACGTGGTTTGGATTTCGAGACTTCGAACGGCGGAGCGAATCGGATGGAATGGGTCGCAGTGCTGTCGCGGTGGGTGCACGTCGGGACGGCGATCGTGCTGGTCGGCGGGGCCGTGTTCAAGCGGTATGTCCTGATCCCCGCGGCGGCCAACTTGCCGGAGGCGACGCGGGACGACCTGCGGCGGCGGATCGTCGGGACGTGGAAGAAATTCGTGATGGCGGGGATCGCCCTGTTTCTCTTGACGGGGTTCTACAATTACCTCGTCATCTCGATCCCGGAGCACAAGGGGGACGGCCTGTACCACGGGTTGATGGGGACGAAAATCATCCTCTCGTTCGTCGTGTTCTTCCTGGCGTCGGCGCTGACGGGGCGTTCGGCCGCACTGGAGAATTTCCGCCGCAACCCGAAGCGATGGCTGGGGGCGCTGATCCTCTTGTCGGCGGTGATCGTGGGGATCGCGGGCTATCTGAAGGTCGATCCGCTGGAGAGGCACGGCCCACGGCCGATCGCCGGTGGGGAGGCGCCCGCCGAGACCCGCTGAATTCCCGCGGCGGAGCGGGCGCTGGTTCGCTTTCGTCCGCCCCGGTCGGCGGGTGGCCTGCCGAAATGGCAGGCGAGTCGGGGGCGGCAGCGGTTTTCCAGGCAGCCTGTCCGGGCCGAAAGCTGTCCCGGCCGGAAGGCAGGGAAACCGGCGTCGGAAGAATTCTTTCGAAAAATCCGTTCGCGCGCGAACTTTTTCTCCGTCTGAGCGTCAGTATCCTACGTATCTTCCCCTAGAATGCGCCACCTGTGGCCGCGAGCCGGAATGCGAGTTGCATCAGTTGAACGGACACGCCCGGCAAAGCGGCGACGAAACCCGGTGGGCGTGGGAGGAGCAAGCAGGATGAGCCGATACAGCAACCCCGCCATTCGTCAGTTGACCGACCAGCAGGTGCGGTACGCGCCGCACGACGTGCGGCTGAAGCAGATGGACCGCGCCGAACAGCTGGTCGCGGAGCTCGACCCCCAGGAGACCTACAGTTATCAGGATCTCTGCGAGTCGATCACCTCTTACCGGCCGACGCAGTATCCGAACCTGCAGTTGACCGGCGAGGAGGCGGCGCACGACCTGCGCTGCTTCGTGGAAGACCTCTCGGACAGCGTGGCCTTGCCGGTCGAAGCCGCCGACGAGCCGGTGTTCACGGTCAAGCAGTTGAGCGCG
The DNA here is from genome assembly GCA_040877365.1 of Planctomycetales bacterium. Lineage (GTDB taxonomy): Bacteria > Planctomycetota > Planctomycetia > Planctomycetales > Planctomycetaceae > JBBDNT01. The sequence continues at coordinate 27,481 of JBBDNU010000023.1, read as the reverse complement.
GAATACAACGTCTCGACGAAGACGGTGGACCGCTGGCGGGACCGCGGGCTGGTGAGCCGGCGGTTCGTGTTCGGCAACCGCAAGCGGATCGGCTTCCTGAAGTCGAGCGTGGACCGGTTCGTCGAGGAGCACGCCGACGAGGTGCAGCGCGGCCGCACCTTCAGCCAGCTCACCGAAAGCGAGCGGGAAGAGATCGTGCGCCGCGCGCGGCGTCTGGCCCGCTACGGCGGGTGCCCGGCGGACGTCAGCCGCCGGCTGGCGCGGAAGCTGGGCCGGTCGCCGGAGACGATCCGCTACACGCTGAAGAACTTCGACGAGGAGCACCCGGATTCGGCCGTGTTCCCGCACGCCGGGGGACCGCTGTCGGACGAGCAGAAGCGGGAGATCTTCCGCAACGCGCGGCGGGGAGTGCCGGCCGAGCGGCTGGCGCGGAAGTATTGCCGCACCAAGACGAGCATCTACCGCATCATTTCGGAAGTGCGGGCGTCCCGCCTGCTCGAGCAGCCGATCGACTACATGGACAGCCCGGAGTTCCACCAGCCGAACGCGGCGGAGGTGATTCTCGGCCCGGCCCCGGAAGTGCAGGAGAAGGGCCGCCTCAAGGCGCCTCCCGGACTCCCTCCGTACCTGGCCAGCCTGTACTCGATGCCGCTGCTCACCCGCGAGCAGGAGGCGTATCACTTCCGGAAGATGAACTTCCTGAAGTTCCAGGCGGCGGAGCTCCGCCAGAAGCTCGACCCGCAGCGGCCCCGCACGAAGGACATGGACCGCATCGAGGAGCTGCTCGACGAGGGCCTGGCGGTCAAGAACTTCCTGATCCGCAGCAACCTGCGGCTGGTGGTCTCGATCGCCAAGCGGCACATCAAGCCGAACAGCAACTTCTTCGAGATGGTCAGCGACGGGAACATGTCGCTCATTCGGGCGATCGAGAAGTTCGACTACACGAAGGGGAACAAGTTCTCGACCTACGCCTCGTGGGCGATCATGAAGAACTTCGCCCGCTCGATCCCGCAGGAGCACACGCAGCTCGACCGGTTCCGCACCGGCCACGAAGAGATGTTCACGCGCTCGTACGACGAGCGGGGAAACCAGTTCCGCGAGGAACTGGAAAACCGCAAGCAGCGGGAAGCGATCATGGACATCCTGGACCGCCTCGACGACCGCGAGAAGGACATCATCCGCTACCGCTACGGTCTGGAGCGGGGGACCGAGCCGCTCACCCTGGAGCAGGTCGGCAACCGCTTCGGCGTGACGAAGGAGCGGATCCGGCAGCTCGAGTCCCGGGCGCTGCGGAAGCTGCGGAAGATCGCCCAGGAAGAGCGGCTGGACATTCCGGGAATCTGAGCGATACCATCGCCCGACGCGCAAGCGAGGGAGAGCCGTAGCCCGACGCGCGAGCGAGGGGAGAACGGTAGCCCGACGCGCAAGCGAGGGAGGGTCGTCCGACTGGCCGACGAGGCCGTCGGAGCGGTCCTCTTCTGCTCGCGCTGCGGGCTGGTCTGACGGCGGTCGCCCGGGAGCCATCGGTCGTGACGGGGTTTCTTTCGGGTTCGCTCGCCGCGCCGCCGGAGCGAACCGGGCGGGAGAATTCCGTGTCCACCGACGAGTCCGGCGGGGGCGCCGCGGTCGACGAGCCGAGCCTGGCTTCCGGGGTGCGGGGGGAAGGGAAAAAGTCGGCGATTTTTCTGCGGGGGAAGATTCCTTCTGCCTTGCAAGCCCGGATTCGCAATTCTATATTGAGCAGCTTGTTTCGGCGGAGCCGGTCCCGCTGGCGTAGCTCAACTGGCAGAGCTCCGGTTTTGTAAACCGGAGGTTGTGGGTTCGAGTCCCACCGCCAGCTCCCACGGGGGCGCGGGGCAGGTCGGGCTCGGGAGGCCGCGGCGAATTCTCCCCGTCGTCCGCGGCTGCATCGGGCGCGGACGAGACGATCGGGAACATCGGAACGGGGGAATACCCAAGCGGCCAAAGGGGCCAGACTGTAAATCTGGTGGCAATGCCTTCGCAGGTTCGAATCCTGCTTCCCCCATGCGAGTCGAGGAGCCTCATTCGGATCAGGAGGCAGCGCGGGCGTAGCTCAATGGTAGAGCTCCAGCCTTCCAAGCTGGTGGTGTGGGTTCGATTCCCATCGCCCGCTTCGCCCGCTGCTGTAGCTCAGTTGGTAGAGCGCGTCCTTGGTAAGGACGAGGTCATGGGTTCGAGTCCCATCAGCAGCTTTCCACGACGATATCTTTCGTAACCTGCAGGTCAGCAAGAAAAGGACAGGACATGGCTAAGGAAGTCTTCGCACGCACCAAACCGCACGTGAACGTCGGCACGATCGGCCATATCGACCACGGCAAGACCACCCTCACCGCGGCGATCCTCGCCGTGCAGACGCACAAGGGGCTCGCCAAGTTCAAGAGCTACGCCGACATCGCCAAGGGGGGCACGGTCCGCGACGAGACCAAGACCGTGACCATCGCCGTCAGCCACGTCGAATACGAGACCGCCAACCGCCATTACGCCCACATCGACTGCCCCGGCCACGCCGACTACATCAAGAACATGATCACCGGCGCCGCCCAGATGGACGGGGCGATCCTGGTCGTGTCGGCGGCCGACGGGCCGATGCCGCAGACCCGCGAGCACATTCTGCTCGCCGGGCAGGTGAACGTCCCGGCGCTCGTCGTGTTCCTCAACAAGTGCGACCTCGTGGACGACGAGGAGCTGCTCGAGCTGGTCGAGATGGAGGTCCGCGAGCTGCTCACGAAGTACGACTTCCCCGGCGAAGACGTGCCGCTGATCCGCGGGAACGCCAAGGGCGCCCTCGATAACCCCGGGGACGAGAAGTACAACAAGTGCATCGGGGATCTGATGGACGCCCTCGACGCCTACATCCCCGAGCCGACCCGCGAGGCCGACAAGCCGTTCCTGATGGCGATCGAAGATGTGTTCTCGATCGAAGGCCGCGGCACCGTCGTGACCGGCCGCATCGAGCAGGGGGTCGTCAAGGTCGGCGAGAAGATCGCGATCCTCGGCCTCCGCGACGCCCAGGAAACCACCTGCACCGGCGTCGAAATGTTCAACAAGACCCTCAATGAGGGAATGGCGGGAGACAACGTCGGCATCCTGCTCCGCGGCACGAAGAAGGAGGACGTCGAGCGCGGGCAGGTGCTCGCCAAGCCCGGCTCGATCACCCCGCACACCAAGTTCGAGGCCGAGGTTTACGTCCTGAGCAAGGAGGAAGGCGGCCGGCACACCCCGTTCTTCAGCGGCTACCGGCCCCAGTTCTACTTCCGCACGACCGACGTGACCGGCTCGGCGAACCTGCTCGGCGGGGCCGAAATGTGCATGCCGGGCGACAACGTGAAGCTCGAGATCACGCTCGGGAAGCCGGTCGCCATGGACGAGAAGAGCCGGTTCGCCATTCGCGAGGGAGGCCGGACCGTCGGCTCGGGCGTCGTCACGAAGATCCTGGATCTCGGGCCCGGTTCGAAGTGATTGGCGGTCGTGAAGGGGAAGGTCCACGGTGACGCGAGCGCCGCGAGCGTTCGGGTCGCTTGATCTACGAGGCTGCATTACCCAGCGGGGATGATCGGCGATGCGCGAATACGTCTGGCTCGAATGCACCGAGACCGGTCTGCGGAATTACCGCGTCAGCAAGGAGACGCGGGGCACCGAGCGGCTGGAGTTGATGAAATACTGTCCGAAACTCCGCCGGCACACGCTGCACAAGGAGTCGCGGAAGAAGTGAGGGAGCGGTCAGCCGTCAGCGATCAGCTTTCAAGGTCTGTTGCCGGCTGATCGCTGAATGCTGAGAGCTGAGAGCTTCCACACGGGCGTAGCTCAATTGGCAGAGCACCGGATTCCAAATCCGGCGGTTGGGGGTTCAAGTCCCTCCGCCCGTGCTGGATGAGGCGGGGCAACCTGCGAGTTCGGCTACGGCAACTCTTCTACTGGAATCGAAAACACGGCCGATGGCGGAAGCACGCAACGGGCGGTCGCTGTGGAGCGGTTTGCTCGCATTCGACTTGTACAAGCGGAACCAGGGCCGTCTGGCCCGGCAGGTGACGGCGATCGCCGTGGGGGTCGTGATCGTCATCGGCGCCTGGACCCTTTCCCACAGTCCGCTGCTGCTGGGGGCGGACCGTTGGGCGCGGATCGGCATTCCGCTCGCCATTTCGCTGGCGGGCGCCTGGGGCGCGTTCCGGCTCGTCAATTGGCCGCGCTTCGCCGACTTCCTGATCTCCGTCGAGGCCGAGATGGACAAGGTCTCGTGGGCGAGCAAAGGCGACCTGAAGCGGGCGTCGATCGTCGTGATCGCCACGATGTTCGTGCTCGGGTTCATCTTGTTCCTGTATGATGCAGTCTGGTTGTGGCTGTTCCAGAAGCTGGGCATTCTGATCGGCTGACGGGGGGCGGGGGCAGGCCGTCGATCCCCTGACTGGCTCCGCCGGGCGAGTTGCCGAAGAATTCCGTTCCGGCCCCGCGGAATATTGCCCCCGGGTTCTTGAAAATTTCATACCGAACCTCCAAGATGTAGACCCCGCCGCGCTGCAGGCAGCTTTTTCCCGGTGACGACGCGCGCTCGCCTCGCACCCTCTCCCTCGGTCCCGGAGCGCCGCGAGATTCCCGTTCGATGTCCGACGACAGCACGAATTCCACCGACGACGCCCGCTCCGCCGGAGATGGACCGCCCGCGGACGCCGCCGGCAACGGAGAAGGTACGCCGGGCGACGACAAGCAGTGGTACGTCCTCAAGGTCCAGAGCAACCGCGAGCGCACCATCCGCGACACGCTCCTGCGGCGGATCAAGCGCGAAGGGCTCGAACAGTATTTCGGCGAAATCATCATCCCCACCGAAAAGGTCGCGGAAACCAAAGGGGGCAAGAAACGCGTCGTCGAACGCAAGCTGTTCCCCGGCTACATGATGATCAACATGGTCCTCAACGACGAGACGTGGTACCTCGTCCGCGACACGAGCGGCATCGGCGACTTCACCGGCACCGCGGGCACGCCCCAGCCCATGCTGCCGCACGAAGTCGAGAAGATGCTCGGCGGCGAAGAGGAGAAGGCGGAAGAGCCGGCGAAGATCAAGATCGACTTCACGATCGGCGACACCGTCAAGGTGATGAAGGGGAACTTCGAGAGCTTCGAGGGGACGATCGACGCGATCGACGAGGCGAGCGGGCGGATCACCGTCCTGATCGAAATCTTCGGCCGGTCCACCCCGGTCGAGCTGGAATACTGGCAGGTCGAAGCGGTCTGATGCGAAATTCCGGTAGCGGAATTCGCAAGAATCGAGTCCTCCGGCGGCAGCGGGAGCGTCCGTCCGACAACCTCCGAATTCTTGCGAATTCGGCTACGACGAGCACGAATCACGATGGCGAAAAAGAAGCAGATCACTGCGCAGATCAAGGTCCAGGTGACCGGCGGGCAGGCCACGCCGGCGCCCCCCGTCGGCACCGCGCTCGGCCCGCACGGCGTGAACATCGGCCAGTTCGTGCAGCAGTTCAACGAGCGCACGCGCGACATGGCCGGAACGACGATCCCGGTCATCATCACCGTCTACAACGACCGCACCTTCGAGTTCGTCACCAAGAGCCCGCCGGCCCCCGTCCTGCTCAAGCAGGCCGCCCAGGTCGCCAAGGGGGCGAGCAACCCGCGGACGGAAAAGATCGGCACCGTCACCCGCGAGCAGGTGCTGGGCATCGCCCGGACCAAGTTCGAGGACATGAACGCTCCCAGCCTCGAGCACGCCGCCCGCACCATCGAAGGCACCGCCCGCAGCATGGGCATTCAGATCGTCGATTGATAGCTATCAGCGATCAGCTATCAGCGATCAGCTATCAGCGATTGATCGCATCGGGTTTCTATGACGCTTCAACCTTCAACCTTCAACCTTCGACCTTCCATGGCCAAGCAATCGAAACGCATGCGGCACCTTCAGCAGGCGGTGGCCGATCTCGGCGCCGTCGAGCTGCCGGCCGCCGTCGGCAAGCTGAAGTCGCTCGAATCGTCCTTGCCCAAGGGGGTCAAGCCCTGCCGATTCGATCAGACCGTCGAGGTCGCGATCCGGCTGGGTGTCGATCCGAAGCAGGCCGACCAGATCGTCCGCGGCTCGATCGTGCTGCCGCACGGCATCGGCAAGATGCAGCGCGTGCTCGTGTTCGCCCAGGGGGCGAACGTGGCGGCGGCGGAGGACGCCGGGGCCGATCACGTGGGGGGCAAGGAGCTCGCCGACAAGATCAAGGAGGGCTGGCTGGAATTCGACGTGGCGATCGCCACGCCCGACATGATGGGGGTGGTCGGTCCGCTCGGCCGCGTGCTCGGCCCCCGCGGGCTCATGCCGTCTCCCCGGGCGGGCACCGTCACGCAGGACGTCGCCAACACCGTGCGGGAGTACAAGGCGGGCAAGGTCGAGTTCCGCGTCGATGCCGGCGGCAACGTGCACTGCGTCGTCGGCAAGATGTCCTTCGACTCGACGCAGCTCGTGGAGAACGTCGAGGCGCTGCTCAAGCACATCAACGCCCTCAAGCCGGCTGCCTCCAAGGGCAAATACATTCGCACCGCCACGTTGACCGCGACCATGTGTCCCGGAATCACCATCGCCGCCTGAGTAGGACGGATCGGCAATCCGTCCTACGGAATTGATCGAATCGAACACGACGTCATGAGCAAGCGCATCAAAGGCATGATCATCGACGAGATCCGCGACCGGCTCGGCGCGCACCGGGACTTGCTGGTCCTGGACTGCTCCAAGCTGGACGGCGTGACGAGCAACCGCCTCCGCCTGGCGCTCGGCAAGCTGCGGATCTCGGCGCTGGGGGTCCAGAACAACCTCGCCCGCCGCGCCCTGACCGACGCCGGCGTCACCGGGCTGGACGCGATCCTCGAAGGTCCGAGCACGCTGGTGTTCGGCGGAGAGGACATCGTCGCCCTCTCCAAGGAAATCGCGAAGTGGGCGAAGGAGATCGCCAACCTCGAGATCAAGGGGGGGACCGTCGAAGGAACGGCGCTCTCCGCCGCCGAGGTCGAGAAGCTCAGCAAGAGCCCCAGCCGGCAGGAGCTCATTGCGCAGATCGCCGGGCAATTGCTCAGCCCCGGCGCGAAGCTGGCGGCGGCGCTGCTCGGCTCCGGGGCGCGCCTCGCCTCGCAGATCGAGAAGTTCGCGGAGAAGCAGGAGGGAGAGGGACCAACCGGCGGCGAGGCCGCCGCCTAAGGATTCAACCGGATGACCGTCGCGGAATTCGCAAGAACTCCGCCGAAACCATCGGAATTCTTGCGAATTCCGCTACCCAACCACGAACCGAAGTCTGGGCGACTGCGTGTGCCGCCCGCGGTCGAGCCGATGAGAAAGGAAGATTGAACGATGGCGACTGAAGTGGCTGAATTCGATGCTCCGACGAAGGAACTGGGCGACAAGCTGGTGGGCTTGACCCTCTTGCAGGCCCGCAACCTGGTCGATTATCTGAAGGACGTGCACGGGATCGAGCCGGCCGCCGGCGGCGCCGTGATGATGGCCGGTCCCGCCGCCGGTCCCGCCGAGGCGGTCGAGGAGAAGACCGAGTTCGACCTGATCCTCACGGGCTATGGCGACAACAAGATCGGCGTGATCAAGGTGGTCCGCGGAGCGACTGGCCTCGGCCTGAAGGAGGCCAAGGACCTCGTCGAGGGGGCGCCCAAGCCGATCAAGGAAGGCATCGCGAAGGAGGACGCCGAGAAGTTGAAGAAGGAGATCGAGGCGGCGGGCGGGACCGTCGAGATCAAGTGATCGTCCGATTCGAGTTCGTGGCGACCGCATTCATGCGGTCCGAGGGCGCGGCAGTCCCGACGCGATCGGCCCGCGGACCCGATGAAGCGGGTCGCTACGAACGGGCGGCAGTGGGGGCGGCGCACCGCGTTGGTCCCTCGGCGCCGCACCGCGCCGTTCCAATCCGTCAGGCACCATCCGGAGGGAGGACGAACATGGTGCAAAGCAGGCCCGGGGGTAGCCGCCTCACGGCCGCCGGGGGCGCGGCGGCGGCCGCTCGTGTTCGAGGGCGCGCAGGCATCGATCTGCGGGCCTGACGTCGACGCCGTCGCTGTCCCGCCGCTCGATTTCGTTTCCTCCCAGGAGAGAGAATCACGCATGCCGATCTCTGCAGTCCGCGTTCTTCAGACCGAATCGGTCCGGAATTTCGGCAGGATTCGGGCCGAGCAGGAGTTGTCCGACCTGACCCGCATCCAGACCGCCTCATTCGACCTGTTTCTGCAGCATGACGTGCCGGCCCGCGAGCGGAAGCCGCAGGGGCTCGAAGAGATCCTTCAGGAGATCTTCCCGATCGAGAGCTACGACGGGCAGTACAAGCTGGAGTACGTCCGGTACGAACTGGGCAAGCCCCGCTACACTCCCACGGAGTGCCGCCAGCTCCGCCTGACCTACGGCCGCCCGTTCCGCGTCTGGATGCGGCTCCTCAAGGAGCAGCCCATCGACGAAGAGGTCTACCTGGGCGACATGCCGATCATGATCGGCGGCGGCGAGTTCATCATCAACGGGGCCGAGCGGGTCGTCGTCAGCCAGCTCCACCGCTCTCCCGGCGTCGATTTCGTCAAGAGCTCCGAGGCGGAGGAGAAGGACAACTACTCCTGCCGCGTGATCCCCGAGCGCGGAAGCTGGATCGAGCTGGTCGTCGGAAAGAAGGACACGCTCGGCGTCCGCATCGACCAGAGCGGCAAGTTCTCGGCGATGACGCTGCTCCGCGCGATGGCGCCGGAGTATTCGACCGACGAGGGGCTCGTCCGCCTGTTCTATGATGTCGAGACGGTCAAGATCTCGAAAAACACCAAGACGGACGAGCTGGCCGGCAAGTTCGCCGCCGCCGATGTCGTTTTTCCCGCCAAGCACGAGCGGATGGGGGAGATCATCGTCGAGGTCTGCCACAAGATCAGCGAGCAGCAGGCCCAGCACATCATCGAGTCGTCGCTGAAGAGCGTGGACGTGATCCCCAAGGCCGACGATGAACTGGTCCTCAACAGCATCCTCGAGGACGGCACCGCCAGCCACGAGGAGGCGCTGCTCAAGATCTATCAGCGGCTCCGTCCGGGCAACCCGCCGCAGCTCGAGAAGGCAACGGACCTGTTTCACGAGAAGTTCTTCGACGTGAACCGCTACCGGCTGGGGCGCGTCGGGCGGTTCCGCATCAACCGCAAGTTCAGCCAGGACATCCCGGACACCGAGATGACCCTCCGCCCGGAGGACTTCGTCAACGCGATCCGCTATCTCATGCGGCTCCGCGGCCGGGATGCCGCGGCGTACGTGGACGACATCGACAACCTGGGCAATCGCCGCCTGCGGACGATCGACGAGCTGGCGACCGATGAGATCCGCAAGGGGTTCCTCAAGCTCCGCCGCACCGTCCAGGAGCGGATGAGCCTGAAGGACGTCGAGGAGATGACCCCCCGCACGCTGGTGAACCCCAAGAGCGTGTCGGCGGCGATCGAATACTTCTTCGGCCGCAGCGAGTTGTCGCAGGTGGTCGACCAGACGAACCCGCTGTCGATGCTCACGCACGAGCGGCGGCTGAGCGCGCTGGGCCCGGGGGGCCTCAACCGCAAGCGGGCCGGGTTCGAGGTCCGCGACGTGCACATCTCGCACTACGGCCGCATCTGCCCGATCGAAACGCCGGAAGGCACGAACATCGGCCTGATCTCGTCCTTGAGCATTTTCGCCAAGGTGGATGAGTACGGCTTCCTGATCAGCCCCTACCGCAAGGTGGTCAAGGGGAAGGTGACCGACGAGGTGTCGTGGCTTCGCGCCGATGAAGAGGCGATGGTGCACGTCGCTCCGGCCGACACGCTGGTGGAACACGGCAAGCTCGCCGAGGCCCGCGTGCTGGCCCGTTACCGCAACGACGTCGTGTGGATCGCCGCCGAGCAGGTCGAATACATCGACATCGCCCCCAGCCAGATGGTCGGCGTCTCCGCCGGGCTGATCCCGTTCCTTGAGCACGACGACGCGAACCGGGCCTTGATGGGGTCGAACATGCAGCGGCAAGCGGTGCCGCTGCTCGTCACCGAGCCGCCGATCGTCGGCACCGGTCTCGAGCGGGCCGTCGCCGAGAACTCGGGCATGCTCGTCCGGGCGGAGAAGTCCGGGAAGGTGACGTACGTCGACGCGACCGTGGTCGAGGTGGAAGGCAAGCGATACCCGCTCCGGAAGTTCGTCGGACTCAACGAGCGGACGTGCCTGAACCAGAAACCGATCGTGAAGGTCGGCCAGCGCGTCCGCAAGGGAGAGATCCTCTGCGACAGCGCCGCCACGTCGAACGGCGAACTGGCGCTCGGCCGCAATCTGCTCGTCGCCTTCATGTCGTGGGAAGGCTACAACTTCGAGGACGCGATCATCCTCTCCGAGCGGCTCGTCAAGGAAGACGTCCTGACGTCGATCCACATCGACGAGTTCGACGTCGAGATCCGCGAGACGAAGCTCGGCCGCGAAGAGTTCACCCGCGACATCCCCAACGTCAGCGAAAAGGCCTTGCGATATCTCGACGAGACCGGCGTCGTCGCCGTCGGCACGCGGGTGCAGCCCGGCGACATTCTCGTCGGCAAGGTCTCTCCCAAGGCGAAAAGCGAGCTGACGCCCGAAGAGAAGCTGCTGCACGCGATCTTCGGCCGGGCAGGCGAAGACGTGAAGAACGAATCGCTCGAAGTCCCCAGCGGCGTCGAGGGGATCGTGATCCACACCGAGCGGTTCTCCCGCCGGATGAGCCTTTCCGACCTCGAGCGCAAGAAGTACGAAGCGGAGCTGAAGAAGGCCGAGAGCGAAGGCCACCAGGCGATCGCCGAGGCGTTCCAGACGTTCCTCGTCGAGTTCGAGAAGGTGCTGGGGAAGAAGCTCGCCGACGATTCCGGCCTCGAGCTCCGCACCGCGACCGACGCCAAGCCGGTGGCCGAGTACGCCCGCAATTTCCTGTCGCACGTCGAAAGCCTCGACCTCCGCAGCCCCCAGAAGCAGGCCGACGTCCGCAAGTTCGTCAAGAGCGAGTGGGGCGCGGTGGAAGACGTCATCGACGAGCGCGAACACGCGATCAACAGCCTGAAGCGCGGCGACGAACTCCCCTCCGGCGTGCTGCAAATGGTGAAGGTCTACGTCTCCTCGAAGCGGCAGATCTCGGTCGGCGACAAGATGGCCGGCCGCCACGGCAACAAGGGGGTCATCTCGAAGATCCTGCCCGTGGAGGACATGCCGTTCCTCGCGGACGGCACGCCGGTCGACATCATCCTCAACCCGCTCGGCGTTCCCAGCCGCATGAACGTGGGACAGATCCTGGAGACGCACCTCGGGTGGGCGGCGTCGAAGCTGGGCTTCCGGGCGATCTGCCCGGTGTTCGATGGCGCTCCCGAGGAGGAGATCCGGGAGGCCCTCCAGAAAGCGGGCTTGCCCGAGGACGGCAAATCGGTGCTGTACGACGGCCGCACGGGCGAGCCGTTCGAGCAGAAGGTCACGGTCGGTCAGCTTTACATGCTCAAGCTGCACCACCTCGTGGACGACAAGGTGCATGCCCGGGCGACGGGACCGTACTCGCTCATCACGCAGCAGCCCTTGGGGGGCAAGGCCCGCTTCGGCGGGCAGCGGTTCGGAGAGATGGAAGTCTGGGCGCTGGAAGCCTACGGGGCGGCGTACATCCTCCAGGAGCTGCTCACCGTCAAGAGCGACGACGTCGAAGGCCGCACCAAGATTTACGAGTCCATGGTCAAAGGCGAGAACACGCTGGAGGCCGGCACCCCGGCCAGCTTCGACGTGCTCAACAACGAAATCCGCGGCCTGTGCTTGAACATGCAGTTGGAGAAAAGCGGAGTGTGAGTGGCCGCGTTCGTCAACAAGCGCAGCGAAGCCCTGGGCGAAGCGATGGAGACGCAGGCGTGGTCCGACCACGCTCTCGATTGCGGCTACATCGTGGAGGCGCAGCACAGCAGTTTCGACCGCCAGTGGCAGCAAATCGGTGGGATGCTCAACCGCATGTTTGACCGCGCGAGCGACTTCTGCAAATCCGCCGGCGCACCCTGACCATCCTCCATCCTCAGCAATTCACCGCCCCACTAACGGAGCGAGCGACCCCATGAGCGTTGCAGAAACCACCTACGACCGCGTCAACGATTACGGCGCCATCAAGATCGGACTCGCCAGCCCGCACGACATCCGGAGCTGGTCGTTCGGCGAAGTCAAGAAGCCCGAGACGATCAACTACCGCACCTACCGTCCCGAGCGCGACGGCCTGTTCTGCGAGCGGATCTTCGGGCCGGAGAAGGACTGGGAGTGCGCCTGCGGCAAGTACCGCGGGATGAAGTACAAGGGGATGATCTGCGACCGCTGCGGCGTGAAGGTCACGCACAGCCGCGTCCGCCGCAAGCGGATGGGGCACATCGAGCTCGCCGCCCCGGTCGTGCACATCTGGTTCTTCAAGTCGATGCCCAGCCGGCTCGGCGCGCTGCTGGAGATGAAGACCACCTCGCTCGAAAAGGTGATCTACTTCCAGGATTACGTCGTCGTCGATCCCGGGGACACGCCCCTCCGTCCCAATCAGATCCTCACCGAGGACGAGGCCCGACAGGCCCGCGCCAAGTACGGCGACGCCTCCTTCGAGATCGACATGGGGGCCGAGGCGATCAAGAAGCTCCTGATGCGGCTCGACCTCGTGGAACTCTCGCACCGGCTCCGGCAGGAGCTCAAGGAGACCGGCAGCCAGCAGCGGAAGAAGGACCTCATCAAGCGGCTGAAGATCGCCGAGGCGCTCCGCGACAGCGACAACAAGCCGGAATGGATGGTGCTCGACGTGATCCCGGTGATCCCGCCGGACCTTCGCCCGCTGGTATTGCTCGACTCGGGAAACTTCGCCACCAGCGATCTGAACGACCTGTACCGCCGGATCATCAACCGCAACAACCGGCTCAAGAAGCTGGTCGACCTCAACGCCCCCGAGGTCATCGTCCGCAACGAGAAGCGGATGCTCCAGCAGTCGGTCGACGCGCTGTTCGATAACAACCGCTGCAAGCGGCCGGTGCTCGGCTCGTCCAACCGCCCGCTCAAGTCGCTGACCGACATGATCAAGGGGAAGCAGGGGCGGTTCCGCGAGAACCTGCTCGGCAAGCGCGTGGACTACTCCGCGCGGAGCGTGATCGTGGTCGGCCCGGAACTCAAGCTGCACCAGTGCGGGCTCCCCAAGAAGATCGCGCTCGAGCTGTTCCAGCCGTTCGTCATCCGCCGGCTCAAGGAGCTCGGCCATGCGGACACGATCAAGAGCGCCAAGCGGATGCTCGAGCGCCGCGACGAAGACGTGTGGGACATTCTGGACGAGGTCATCACCTACCACCCCGTGCTGTTGAACCGGGCCCCCACGCTGCACCGCATCGGGATCCAGGCCTTCGAGCCGGTGCTGGTCGAAGGCAACGCGATCCGCATCCACCCCCTCGTCTGCCGCGGGTTCAACGCCGACTTCGACGGCGACCAGATGGCGGTGCACCTGCCGCTGTCGATCGAGGCGCAGGTCGAGGCCACGACGCTGATGATGTCGACGAACAACATCTTCAGCCCGGCGAACGGCGCGCCGATCATCAGCGCGTCGCAGGACATCGTGATGGGCTGCTACTACCTCACGCTCAAGCAGCCCGGCCGCAAGGGCGAGGGCATGTCCTTCGCCTCCCCGGCCGAGGTGCACATGGCGTTCGAGCAAGGGAAGGTGCAGCGGCACGCGGTGATCAAGGTCCGCGTGCCCCGCGACAAGCGGGTGAAGGGCGAGGGGGCCGAGAGCCACAAGCCGGGCCGACTCGTCGAAACCACCGTGGGGCGGGTGCTGTTCAACGACATCGTCCCATCGCAGATGGCGTTCTACAACATCACGATGAAGAGCAAGGACCTGGCGAACGTCATCTCCGACTGCTATCTCGAGCTCGGGCGGCGGGCCACCATCGACCTCCTCGACCGCATGAAGGAGCTCGGGTTCCGGCAGGCGACGGCGAGCGGCGTCTCGTTCGCCACGAGCGACCTCAAGACCCCGCCCAACAAGGCGAAGGTCATCGCCGACGCGGAATCGCAGGTGCTCAAGAAGCAGAAGCTCTACGAGCGGGGGATCATCACCAATCAGGAGCGGTACAACCAGGTCCTCGACACCTGGACCCACGCCCGCGAGGAGATCACCAATGCGATGATGGACGAGCTCGAGCACGACGTCCGCGAGGGGGGCACCTTCGTCAACCCCGTGTTCCTGATGGCGAACTCCGGCGCGCGGGGCGGCAAGGAGCAGATGCGGCAGCTCGCCGGCATGCGGGGCCTGATGGCCAAGCCCTCCGGTGAAATCATCGAGACCCCGATCAAGGCCAACTTCCGCGAAGGCCTCACGGTGCTCGAATACTTCAGCTCGACCCACGGCGCCCGCAAGGGACTGGCCGACACCGCGCTCAAGACCGCCGACAGCGGATACCTCACCCGCAAGCTCGCCGACGTCTGCCAGAACGTCGTCGTCACCAGGCGCGACTGCGGCACGACCAAGGGCATCACCCGCGGGGTCGTGTACCGCGGGGAAAAGGTGGAAGTCAGCCTCGCGGAGGCGATCCGCGGCCGCGTCAGCCGCAGCAACATCGTCAATCCCATCACCGACGAGGTCATCGTCCGCGAGGACGACCTGATCACGGTCGACATCGCCCGCCGCATCGAGGACATGGGGCTCGAGAAGATCCAGGTCCGCAGCCCCATGACCTGCGAGGCGACCCTGGGGATCTGCCAGTTGTGCTACGGCATGGATCTCTCGACCGGCGCGCTGGTGGAGGAGGGGCTCGCCGTCGGCATCATCGCCGCCCAGAGCATCGGCGAGCCGGGGACGCAGCTCACGATGCGGACGTTCCATATCGGCGGGACGGCCTCCCGCGAGGTCGAGGAGAACGAGATCCGCACCCGCCGCGCCGGCCGCGTCCGCTTCGCCCGCATCCGCAGCGTCGTGAACGCCGAAGGCAACAACGTCGTGCTCACCCGGAACGGCGAGCTGATCATCATCGACCCCAAGGACCGCGAACTGGAGAAATACACGATCCCCAACGGGGCCACGCTGCTCGTCAACGAGGACGACGAGGTCAAGCCCGGGCAGGTCCTCTGCCAGTGGGACCCCCACTCGGTGCCGATCCTCGCCGAGGTCGGCGGCCGCGTCCGCTTCGAGGACTGCATCGAGGGCCGCTCGATCCGCACGCAGCGCGAGGCGAGCGGCACCTACCGCCGCACCGTCATCGAGCACAAGGGGGACCTGCACCCGCAGATCATCCTCGAAGACTCGACCGGGAAGATTCTCGACTTCTACTATCTTCCCGAGCGGGCCAGCGTCGAGGCCCAGGAAGGCCAGCAGATCGCCGCCGGCGCCGTGCTCGCCAAGAACCCCCGCGAAACGACCGGCACTCAGGACATCACCGGCGGTCTGCCCCGCGTCACCGAGCTGTTCGAGGCCCGCAAGCCGAAGGACCCCGCCGTCATCGCCGAGATCGACGGCGTCGTCGAACTGCCGGCCGAGAAGAAGCGCGGCAAGCGGATCATCGTGGTCAAGGCGGCCGACGGGAGCACCGAGGTCGAGCACATCATTCCGCACGGGAAACAGCTGCTCGTCCATGCCAACGACCACGTGCGGTCCGGCGACGCCCTGGTCCGCGGGCCGCTCGTCCCGCACGATATTCTCCGCGTCAGCGGGGGCGAGGCCGTGCAGCAGTACCTGCTGCACGAAATCCAGAACGTGTACCGCTCGCAGCGGGTGGAGATCGACGACAAGCACATCGAGATCGTCGTCGCCCAGATGCTCCGCAAGCTGCGGGTCGAGGACGTGGGCGACACCGACCTGCTCCCCGGCCTCGTGATCGACAAGTTCGAGTTCCAGCGGATCAACGAGCAGCTCCTGAGGAACGTCCGCATCACCGACCCCGGCGACACGGAGTTCCGCGAAGCGGACATCGTCCCCATGGAGACCGTCGAAGACGTCAACGCCGAAATCGAATCCGCCGGACAGAGGCCGGCGAAGCATGGCAAGCCGCGCCCCGCCACGGGCAACACGCAGTTGCTCGGCATCACCAAGGCCGCGGTGCAGAGCGAGAGCTTCATCTCCGCCGCCAGCTTCCAGGAGACGACCAAGGTGCTCACCGAGGCGGCGCTGGCGGGCAAGGTGGACGGCCTCGTGGGGCTCAAGGAGAACGTGATCCTCGGGCACCTGATTCCGGCCGGCACCGGCTTCAAGATCCACCAGGAGGCCCAAGTCCGCATCCGCCCCGAGGCCCAGATGGAGGTCAAAGCCGAGAGGGACCGGATCATCCGCGCCCGGCTGGAGATGCTGGGCGAGGGGCCGCGCGGCGGCGAAACGGAGGGAGACGGCGCCCGCCGCGAGGGAGGTTCGCTGCTCGACGTCAAGCCCGATGCGGAGGCTTGACGGTCGCGGCGGTCGCCGGTACAGTGCAACGTCACTCTCGGATCGAACACAGCGAAGACAGCGCATGCCCACGATCAATCAGTTGATTCGCAAGCCCCGCAAGAAGCAGCCGACGAAGACCAAGACGCCGGTGCTCGACGCCTGCCCGCAGAAGCGGGGCGTGTGCCTCAACGTGCGGACCGTCACCCCCAAGAAGCCGAACTCGGCCTTGCGGAAGGTGGCCCGCGTGCGGCTCTCGAATGGCAAGGAAATCACCGCCTACATCCCCGGCGAAGGGCACAACCTGCAGGAGCACTCGATCGTGCTCGTCCGCGGCGGCCGCGTCCGCGACCTCCCCGGCGTCCGATACAAAATCATCCGCGGCGTGCTGGACACGCTCGGCGTCTCCGATCGCCGCCAGGCCCGCAGCCGCTACGGAGCGAAGCGACCCAAGTAATGCCCAAGCAATTCACCGCCAGCGCGACGCAGCTCAAGCCGGACCCGCGGTTCGGCTCCAAGCTCGCCTCCAAATTCATCAACTGCCTGATGCACGACGGCAAGAAGGCCGTGGCCCAGGGGGTGTTCTACTCCGCGCTCGACATCGTCGAGAAGAAGGTGCCCGAGACGAGCCCCGTCGAGGTGTTCACGCAAGCGGTCGAGCACGTCAAGCCGCACATCGAGGTCCGCTCGAAGCGCGTCGGCGGGGCGACCTATCAAGTCCCCACGCCGGTCAATGCGAAGCGGCAGCAGACGCTGGCGATCCGCTGGATCCTCGAAGCGATCCGCGACAAGAAGGGCCGGCCCACGCACCTCCGCCTGGCCGATGAGCTGTTGGCCGCCTACCGCCGCGAGGGGGCCGCCATGACCAAGCGCGACAACGTGCACCGCATGGCCGACGCCAACAAGGCCTTCGCGCACTTCGCCTGGTAGGCGATCATTCGATCATCCGCGGCCTCCGCGCCGTGTCGCTGACGGGGCCGCTGGTCCCGTCTTTTTTTCTTGTTGGAGTCCAGCCTTCAGGCTGCCGCACCGCCATCGGGCTTTCCATACCCAGCAGACAGGCTGAAGCCTGTACTCCAGCCTCCCATGCCGACCCCTCTCGAATCGATCCGCAACATCGGCATCATCGCCCACATCGATGCCGGCAAGACCACCACCACCGAGCGGATTCTCTACTACAGCGGCGCCCAGCACCGCATGGGCGACGTCGACACCGGCGACACCGCCACCGACGTCGACCCCGAGGAGGCGCAGCGCGGCATCACCATCTACTCCGCCGCCGTCACCTGCCGTTGGGCCGGGAAGACGATCAACATCATCGACACGCCGGGCCATGTCGATTTCACCGCCGAAGTCGAGCGGAGCCTCCGCGTGCTCGACGGCGGGATCGTGATCTTCAGCGCCATGGAGGGGGTCGAGGCGCAGAGCGAGACGGTCTGGCGGCAGGCGGACCGCTACAACGTCCCCCGCATCTGCTTCATCAACAAGATGGACCGCATCGGCGCGAGCTTCGAGCGGACGTTCGACGACGTCCGCGACCGCCTCGCGGGGCAGCCGGTCGCGATCCAGGTCCCGATGGGCGCCGGCTCCCCTCCCAACCCCGACGCGCTGACCGGAGTGATCGACCTCATCGAAATGAAGGCGATCACCTGGGACGCCGAGTCGCTCGGCGCGAAGTTCGAGTTCTCCGAGATCCCCGAACAGCACCGCGCCGCCGCGGAAGAGTGGCGCGGCAAGCTGATGGAAACGGTCGCCATGCTCGACGACGAGTTGATGGCCGCCTATCTCGAGAACCAGCCCATCGACCCGCAGCGGATCCACGACCTGCTCCGCAAGGCGACGATCGGCGGTCAGCTTCAGCCGACCCTGTGCGGGACCTCGCTCAACTACATCGGCGTGCAGCCGCTGCTCGACGCGGTGGTCCGCTACTTGCCGAGCCCGCTCGATCGCCCGCCGGTGGAAGGGGACCACCCGAACCCCAAGAAGGGGCGCCAGGTCCGCAAGCCCTCGCCCGACGAGCCGTTCGCCGGGCTGATCTTCAAGATCCAGGCGGACAAGCACGCCGACCTGTGCTTCGTGCGGGTCTACAGCGGCAAGCTGAAATCGGGCAGCCGGGTGCTCAACGCCCGCACGGGCAAGAAGGAACTCGTCAGCCAGTTGTGGCACATTCAGTCGGACCGGCGGGACAAGATCGAAGCGGACGAGGTGTTGGCGGGGGACATCGTCGGCGTGATCGGGCCGAAGGAGGTCGTCACCGGCGACACGCTCTGCGATCCGCAGCAGCCGGTGCTGCTCGAGAACATCCGCTTCCCCGAGACGGTGATCTCGATGGCGGTCGAGCCGGACTCGAGCGCCGAGCGGAAGAAGCTCGAAGAGACCCTCGTCCGCCTCGCCAAGCAGGATCCCACCTTCCACGCGAAGGTCAACGAGGAGACCGGGCAGACGATCATCAGCGGCATGGGCGAGCTGCACCTGGAGATCATCAAGAAGCGGATGGAGCGCGACTTCGGCCTGAAGGTCAAGGTCCACAAGCCCCGCGTCAGCTACCGCGAGACCGTCCGCCATCCCGAGGAGGCCGTCGGCGAGTTCCACCGCCAGGCGGCCGGCGCTGCGCAGTTCGCGCGGCTGCGGCTCCGGGTCGAACCGAATCCGGTGGACGAGTCGATCGTCGTCGAAAACAAGATGAAGCCCGGGACCTTGCCCGCCGACCTGGCCCGCCTCGCCGAGCAGGAGGTCCGCGAGCGGGCGCAGAGCGGCGGCCGCATCGGTTATCCGCTGATGAAGGCCCGGTTCACGCTGCTCGATGCCGATTACCGCGAGGGGGAGACCACCGATTTCGCCGTGCAGGCCGCCGCCAGCGCCGCGGTCAACGCGGCCCTCGACGCCGCCGGGATCGTGCTGCTCGAGCCGGTGATGCGGCTGGAGGTGGTCACGCCCGACGAGTCGCTGGGGGCGATCCAGGGGGACCTCAACATGCGGCGGGCGATGATCGTCAACTCGCAGCGCCGCGGGGACTTGACCGTGCTCGAGGCGCGCGTTCCCTTGTCGGCGATGTTCGGCTACTCGACGCAGGTCCGCAGCCTGTCCCAGGGACGGGCCAGCTACAGCATGGAGCCGCTGGAATACGCGGAAGCCCCTCGCGAAGTGCTCGACGCGATGCTGGGTTGAGCGTGCGGTCCCCTTTCCCCCGGCTCTGCGGGGGAGAGGGTCAGGGTGAGGGGGCCTTCTCCAGGCGCGGCGAAATGACGAGCGTTGCCCGAATTGGCTTCCGCCCGCCGCCGACAGGCCCGCGACCGGGTTTCCGCCTTCGTGCCGCGCTCTCCGCACGCCGAAGGACAGGCCTCGGCGCGCCCGCTCCGATTTTTCGCTTGCTCCGGCGCGGCGGCGAAGCGTAGGCTGAGGGCACGGCCATCGCGACGCCCCCTCTCTCCGCGGAGCTTCTCTCATGGCGACTTGTCCCTACTGTGCCGAAACGATCCCCGCGGGCGCGGCCCTCTGCCCGTTCTGCCGGTCCGACCTGTCGGCGCCGCCGCCCACCGTCGCTTCGCCGGCGCGGCCGGCGAAGTCGTCGTCGAACGTGGGCCTCATCGTCGCGATCGTCGCGGGCGTGGTGTTCCTCGGCGTGGTGATCGTCGGCATTCTCCTCGCGCTGTTGCTGCCGGCCGTCCA
Source organism: Planctomycetales bacterium (assembly GCA_040877365.1). GTDB lineage: Bacteria > Planctomycetota > Planctomycetia > Planctomycetales > Planctomycetaceae > JBBDNT01. The sequence goes on along the minus strand of JBBDNU010000023.1, from coordinate 7,418 downwards.
GGCGGGCCGCGAGGCCGCGCGGCGCGTGAACTCCAAGAACAACCTGCGGCAAATGGCGCTCGCCGCCCATAACTTTCACGACGATTATGAAACCCTCCCCCCGCCCGCCCCCGGAGATCGTCCCGGGACGGCGGCGATGAGTTGGCAGACGCCCCTGCTGCCGTACGTCGAAAAACACGCGACCTATGCGGCGATCGACTTCGACCAACCGTGGGACGCCCCCGTCAACCGCGAGCCGTTCAGCTGGCCGGTGCCGACGTTCCTCAACCCCGGAAATCCGCCCGCGACCGCGCTGGGGGGCTACGCCGCGAGCAACTACGCTGGGAACGTGTACGTGCTGAAGCGCGAGGGGGGCTTGCGGTTCCGAGACATCACCGACGGGATCCAGCACACGCTCCTGGTCGGCGAGATCTACGACGGCCCCCGCGCCTGGGGCGACCCGGACAACCTCCGCGATCCGGGACGCGGACTGAATCGCGGCCCCGAGACCTTCGGATCGCCGTGGAGGGGGGGCGTGCAGTTCTCGATGGGGGACCACTCCGTCCACTTCATCACCGACGACGCGGACCCCGAGGTCCTCCGCGCGCTGGCGGATCCGACCGACGGGAAAGCGCCTCCCGTGCCGTTCGATTGACCGCCCGCCGCGGATGACGTGCGAGCCAAGCCGCCGGAGCGAGTCACGCATCGACGAAAGGCGGCTGAGATGCCCGACGACGATCGAAATTCCGATCCGCGGGAGACGCCGCGCTCCGGCTGGGATCGCTGGGTTCGTTTGACGGTTGCGATCGGCGTGATTTGTCTGCTGGTGCTGTTGCTCCTGCCGGTGAATGGACCGACGCAGGTTGAATTGCGTCGGTCCTCGTCGAAATCCAATCTGAGAATGCTGGTCATCGCCGCGCACAACTATCACGTTGCGCACGGCACGTTCCCTCCCGGTCAGGCCGAAGGAGCACCGAAGCACGCCGGCCACGGCTGGGCCATCGCCATTCTGCCCCACATGGACATGAAGGCCATCTACGACTCGATCGACTTCGACAAACCGTGGGACGATCCCGCCCATGTGACGGTGTTCTCCGCCGAGGTTCCCGGCTACACCAACCCCGCGGTCCCCGAGATCAAGGACGCGCGCGGCTACGGCTTGATCCACTACGCCGGCAACGTGCGGCTGCTCGGCCGCGATCCCTCGCTCGCCGCGGAGGAGGTGACGGACGGCCTTGGCAACACGCTGTTGTTCGGCGAAGTGAATGCCGGCTATCGGCCGTGGGGCAGACCGCGGAACCTCCGCGACCCGGCCCTCGGCCTGAACCGCGGGCCGGCGACGTTCGGCAGCGTCTGGAAAGAGGAATGGGTGCAATTCGCCGCCGCCGACCACTCCGTGCACGTGATTGCGGGAGACACCGCGCCGCGGATCCTCAAGGCCCTCGCCACGCCCGACGGCGGCGAGCCGGTCGATTTTCCCGACGACTGAAGTTCCAGGAGCCGGCCATGCTCACCTGCCCCATCTGCGACGCCGAGATCGACGAAAACACGCGCGTCTGTCCCGCCTGCCGGTCCAATCTCGCGGGGGGCGGGGCGCCGCGCGGCGCCCCCTCGCGCCATGGCCCGGTGCTCGCCGGGATCCTCATCGCGATCGTTCTGCTGGGGGTGGTCGTGGCGCTGTTGCTGCCGGCGGTCTCCAGTCCACGAGCAGCCCGTCGCTCCGAGTCGAAGAGCAACCTGCGGCAACTCGCGATCGCCGTACACAACTACCACGACGAGTACGGCAGCCTGCCGGTGGCGCAGCAGCAGATCGACGCCGGGGCGGCTCTCCACGGCTGGCAGACGTACCTGTTGCCGTTCCTGGACGAGAAGGCGCTTTACGGAATCATCGATTTCGACCGTCCCTGGAACGGTCCGGCCAACGCGCCGCCATTCCACGCGGAAATCGGCACGTTTCTCAGTCCGGGCATCGGCGACACGCATGATCCCCGCGGCTATCCGCTGCTGCACTATGCCGGCAACAGCCGCGTGCTCGGCCGGGTTCCTGCGCTGAGCTTTTCCGACATCGACGACGGGCTGATGAACACGATCCTGTTCGGCGAAGTGAAGGAGGGCCTGCGCGCCTGGGGAGATCCGCGGAACCTTCGCGATCCCGCGCTCGGACTGAACCGCGGGCCGGCGACGTTCGGCAGCAACTGGAAAAGCGGGGGAGTGCAATTCGCCGCCGCCGACCGTTCCATCCACTACATTGCGAGCGACGCCGCGCCGCACGTCCTCAAGGCGCTCGCCACGCCCGACGGCGGCGAG
>JBBDNU010000023.1:0-5032 GCA_040877365.1 Planctomycetales bacterium | reverse complement strand
CGCCGCGATGGAAAATTCCCCGGCCCGCTCGGGGGTCACGACGAGTTTCACGTCCCGCGTCTCCCCGGGCTCGAGCCCGCCGAGCGGTTGATCGAGCGACCGGCCGTGCCGGTGTGCGAGCCCCTCCGGCAGATCGACGCGGAGCAGCACCTCCTCGGCCGCGGCCTCTCCCGAGTTCGTCACGCGGAGCATCACTTCCGCCGGCGCGCCGACGCAGCTTGCCGCGGGCGCCTCGCCCGCCAGGACGAGCGGCGACGGCCCCACCGTCGTCGCGGCGGCCGCGCTCGCCGAGGACTGCGCGAAGGCGATGGTCCGCACGTCGTCCGCCGCCGGAGCGCGGTCCGCGAACGGGACCGCCAGCCGCCAGCCCTCGTCCGCGGGCGCGAAATCTTCCGAGTGCGCCGGCCCAGGATCCGTCGCCGACGTCACGAAGAACCGGTCGCCCGCGTCCGCCACGCGCTCGATCGCAGGAGCGGGAATCGGCTCGGCCACGATCAGCTCGAGCGCCAAGTCGGCTGAATCGAACGCCGGCTCCGGCTCGAGCGGTCGCCGCGGCTCGATGTCGACGAGCGCCGGTTCGCCCGCGCGGAACTCCTCGAAATCGACCGGTTGCGGCCATTCCGCCGGCGGCTGCGGCGCGGCGGCCGGGGCCGCGTGCTCCGAGACCGAAGCTGTCGCGTCGCCGGGTGGGGCGTCGCCGAGTCCCGACAGATGCAGCACCGCCAGCACGATCAGCCCGGCGATCCCGAGCAGCGAGGCGAGCAGCCACGGGCGCTGCGGGCCGCGGCGACGGTGGACCGCGCCGGCGTCCGTCCGCGAACCGTCGTCCTGCGGAATCGCCCGCTGCCTTCCTTCGCCGCCCTGCCGCGCCACTGGGCGGGTCGCGCGCCACACGCCGCGGCGGACGGCGATCGCAGCGGCGCGGGCCCGGCGGCCGCCGGCGGAGAACAGGTTGCGAACGGCGATGCGCATGGGATTCGCTGCCGGGGTGTGTGCGGACCAAGGAACCGCCGGGGCGGCGCGACGCGGCGGGATTCCAGCCCCGCGGAAGGGAATATCAAAAAACGCCGCGGTCGGAAAGAGGAATCGGCTGCTCGTTCCTTCCGCCCTTTTTCGCCGGGAGGGGGCCTCGCGTGCGGGAGATGTGGTCCATCTTGACAGCTTCGGACGATCGGTCGAGAATTCGCCCCCTTTCGACACGGCCCGTCGGTCATCTTCCTCCGCTCCCATCGCTCGCGCGCGGGGGGCTCGCCGGGCCATCGCGCAGGAGGCGCGTGCGGCATGTTCCTCTGGCTTCGCCCGTTCCGTTATCTCGCGCAGGCGCTCACGGTGGAGGCCACGCCGCGGCGAATGGCCTGCGGCTTCGCGCTGGGAATGGTCGTGGGGCTGGTTCCCAAAGGCAACTTGATCGCCGTCGCGCTGATGCTGCTGTTGTGCACGCTGCGCGTGAACCTGGGCATCGGATTGCTCGCGGCGCTGGCGTTCTCGTGGCTGGGGATGCTCGCCGATCCGCTGTCGCACGTGATCGGGGCGCGGCTCCTGGCGTGGGGGCCGCTCGTGCCGGTCTGGACGGCGATGTACGATCTGCCGGTCCTTCCGTGGTCGGGCTACAACAACACCGTCGTGCTGGGGAGCCTCGTGGTGGGGCTCGCAGCCGCCGTGCCGGTCGCCCGCCTGACGGAGCCGGTCTTCGCCCGCTATTCACCGCGCGTCGCCGCGCGGTTGCAGAAGTTCCGCATCGTCCGGCTGCTGTGGGGAGCGGAATGGGGAGCGCGGCTGGGATAGGGGGAGCAGAGGTCAGAGGTCGGACACAACGCGGATTCTCCAATGCAATCGACAGCGGACAACTGACAGCGGACAGCGGACGACGAACCATGCGCTGGAGCTATCTTCTCCCCCGACTCGTGGTCGCCGCGGCCGTGTGGGCGTTCTTCGCCTTCGCGTTCGACCCGCTGTTGCGTCGCGGAGCGGTCGCCGCCGCCGAGGCGGCGCTCGGGACGAAGGTCGACGTGGCGGAGCTTGGCACGTGGTTCTTTCCCCCGGCGGTGTCGCTGAGCGGCGTGCAGGTCGCCGATCCCGCCGATCGGCGCGCCAACCTCGTCCAGTTCGAAACGCTGCGCCTGGAACTGGCGGGGCGGCCGCTGCTCGTGAAGTCCTTCGTCATCGAGGAGGGGGCGATCGACGGCCTGGAATGGGGAACTCCTCGAACGACCGCCGGGACGCTCGACCCGCGGCGTCCTCCGAGAGGTCGCAAACCGCGTTCGGCCGCGGGTGAGGCCTTCGGCGCAATGGCTGACCGCCTGGGGGAGGCCGGGCAGGACTGGATGGACGACCTCGTCGCCCGCACGGCGGCCGATCTCGACCCGCGGCGACTCGAATCGGTCCGCCTCGCGAAGTCGCTCGACAAGAGGTGGCGGAAGCGGTTCCAGGCGCTCGAGGCGCGGCTCGAGACGCTCGAGTCCCGCGTTCGGGAGATCGAGCGGGGGACGAAGGACGCCGGCAAGGATCCGCTGGCCCGCATCGAGGCTTATGCCCGCGCCGCGGACGAAGTCCAGTCGCTGTTGAAAGAGACCGAGCAGATCCGGAAGGAACTGCAACGTTTGCCCAAAGCCGGGCAGGTTGACCTGGCCAGGCTGGAGGAGGCCCGGCAACGCGATCTCGACGCACTCAAGCACAAGCTCGACTTCCTGTCGCTGGATGCCGAGGCGATCTCGAAGAAACTCCTCGGCCCGGAGCTGTCGCAGCGGCTCGCGGAGGCGGGCGCGTGGATCGACGTCGTCCGCCGCTACGCCCGGGCGGCGATCGACGCGCCGCGCCCCGTGCGAATGCGGGGCGTCGACGTCGAATTCGACCGCAGCGAGCCGCTCCCGGCGTTTCTGGTGAAGAGGCTGCGCGTCGGCGGGAAGGTGAAGCTCGCCGGCGAGACGATCCCCTTCCGCTCGCTGATCACCGGCCTGACTTCCGATCCCGCGCTCCACGGCGAGCCGGTCGTGGCGAAGCTCGTCGGCGCCGGCAAAGGGGAGTTGCGGCTGCTCGCCGTGCTCGACTATCGCGGCGAAACATCCCGGCACGACGCGACGATCACGTGGACGCTCGCCGAGCCGGTCGTCGTCGATTTCGGCGACGCGGACGATCTCGTGCTCGCGGTGCGGGCCGAGCGCACCGAATGGGCGGCCGAGATTCACCTCCAGGGGGATGCGCTCACCGGCGGCATGCGGTTCGTGCAATCGCCCGTGTCGATCGCCTCGCGGACCGGACCGCGGGTGCGGCCCGAGATCGGCCGCGTCATCGCCGCCGCCCTCGGAGACGTGCGCGAGCTGGCGGCGGACGTGACGCTCGCCGGCACGCTCCGCAGCCCGGAATGGACGGTCCGCTCCGATCTGGGCGAGCAACTCCGCACGGGCCTGCACCGGTTCGCGGCGACCGAGGCGGCGGCCCGTCGGGACCAACTGCGGCAGATGGCGGATGCGCTGATCCAGACCCGGTCCGCCGAGTTCCAACAACTGCTCGGCGATCGCCACCGCGCCGTCCTCGCCCAGCTCGACGCGGACGAGTCGCAAGTCCGCGCGCTGATCGACAAGGTCGCGGGAGGGAAGGCTGGCGGGAAGAACCCGCTCGACAAGCTGCCGCTCGACGCGGGCAAGCTGGACTTGTTCCGGCGGTGAACTCGACGGTTCGAACGAATCCCGACTTGACACCACCATGAAATCGCTCCGCCGCTTCGGCCCCGGGTTGCTCGTCACGGCGGCGTTCATCGGGCCGGGGACCGTCACGACCGCCAGCCAGGCCGGGGCGGGATATGGCTTCACACTGCTGTGGGCCGTGCTGTTCGCCGTGCTGGCGACGATCGTGCTCCAGGAGATGGCCGCCCGATTGGGGATCGTCAGCCGGCAGGGACTCGGCGAGGCGGTCCGCTCGACGTTCCCGCACCCGGCGCTGCGCTTCCTCGCCGCCGGGCTGATCGTCGCGGCGATCGGCTTCGGCAACGCCGCCTATCAGACCGGCAACGTCACCGGGGCCGCGATCGGACTCGCGGCGCTCATGCCCGTCTCGTTCCGCATCTGGACGCTGATCGTGGGACTGGCCGCGTTCGTGCTGCTGGCGACGGGAACCTACAAGCTCATCGAGCGCGTGCTGATCGTGCTCGTCGTGTTGATGAGCGGCCTGTTCCTGTTCACGGCGATCGTGGTCCGTCCCGATCTGGGCGAACTGCTCGCCGGCGCGTTCGTGCCGCAGGTCCCGACCGGCTCGCTGACGACGGTCCTCGCGCTGATCGGGACGACGATCGTGCCCTACAACCTGTTTCTGCACGCCGCCTCGGTGCGCGAGCACTGGCCGGAGACCGTCCCCCGCGGCGAGGCGCTCGCCGAGTCGCGGCTGGACACGGTGCTCGCCGTCGCGATCGGCGGACTGATCACCGCGGCCATCATGACGACCGCGGCGGCGGCATTCTTTCCCGGCGGAAGAATCGAGAACGCCGCCGACATGGCGCGGCAGCTCGAACCGGCCCTCGGCGGGCGCGGGGCGACGGTCCTGTTCTCGATCGGACTTCTGGCGGCCGGACTGACGAGCGCCGTCACGGCGCCGCTGGCGGCGGCCTACGCGGTCGCGGGGGCGCTCGGCTGGCCGCTGGACCTCAAGTCGTGGCGGCTGCGGGGCGTGTGGTTCGCGGTGCTCGCGACCGGGACGACGCTGGCGGCGACGCGGGGACGAAGTCCCGCCGAGACGATCGTCGCCGCGCAGGTCGCCAACGGACTTCTGCTGCCACTGATCGCGGTGTTCCTGCTCGTCGCCGTCAACCGCCGCCGGCTGATGGGCGATCACGCCAACGGCGTCGTCGCCAACCTGCTCGGGGCGAGCGTGGTGCTGGTGGCGACCGCGTTCGCGGCGTATCGGCTGGTGACGCTATGAATGCAATGCCTGTCCGGCGCGCATGTCCCCTCTCCCCCGGCTTTGCGGCAATAGCGTTCGGCACGCCATTTTAGCAGTCCGGGTTCGGAGAGGTAGGTCGCGCGTGGGGTGCGATTTGCGT
>JBBDNU010000022.1:0-8082 GCA_040877365.1 Planctomycetales bacterium | reverse complement strand
GGCCCGGAGCCGCCCGCTCCAGCGGCGGCAGGCTGGAAAGCCTGCCCCACGACGTAGGACGGATTGCCAATCCGTCTTACGGACCATCCCCCGCGTCGCCGGCCAGGTCGGAAATCGAACGTGCCGCGTCACGGGGCCGCGGCGGACGCCAGAAGTTGCGGCGGCAGCGCCCAGATCTCCACGGTGCCGTCCACGCCGCCGGTCGCCAGGGAGCGGCCGTCGGGCGCGAAGGCGACGGTGCCGAAGCCGGGCGGCGCGTCGATCACGTGGACCTGCTTCCCGCTGGCGAGGTCCCACAGGCGGAGCGTCTCGTCTTCGGCGACCGAGGCGAGCAGCCGCCCGTCGGGACTGGCGGCGACTTCGCGGATCGTCGTCGCGTGCCCGGCGAGGGCGTGCAGCGGCTTCCATTCCGCGACGTCCCAGACGCGGATCACCTGGTCGTAGCCGGCCGTGGCCGCCAGTTGCGTGTGCGGCACGAAAGTCACCGACGCGACGGGGGCGGTGTGCCCGCGGACGAACCGCAGCGGGTCGCCGCTGTTTACGTCCCACACGATGAACGCTCCGTCGTTGCCGCCGGAGATCAGCCGCGTCCCGTCGGGCGAGCGGGCCAGCCCGCGGACCCAGCTCAAATGCCCCTCGAGGACGCGCCTCTCCGCGCCGGTCGCCGCGTCCCACTCCCGGACCGCTGCGTCCATCCCGCACGAGAACAGCGATCGGCCGTCGGCGGCGAACGCCACGGCGAACACGTAATCGGCGTGCCCGCGGAGCACGTGCAGCGCGTCGCCGCTCTCGGCGTCCCAGACGCGGACGGTCGAGTCCTGCCCGCAGGAGGCGACGCGCTTTCCGTCCGGCGAGAAGCAGACGCCGCGAACCCGCTCGGTGTGACCTTCCAACCGCCGGAGTTCGGCGTCGGTTGCGACGTCCCAGATGCGGACCGTGTGGTCCCCGCCGCCGGAGGCGATGCGGGTCCCGTCGGGCGACCAGGCGAGGCCGAACACGTCTCCCGTATGCCCCTGCAGCCGGCGGATGCCCGGGATCTGGTCGCCGAAATTCGGCCGCCGCGGCCGGACGCCGCTGGTGTCGGGATCGAACGGCGTCGCGGTCGCGCTCCCGTGGTCGGCCGCGGCAGCGCCGGCGACCTGCGGCCCCGATTCGCGGGGGGACAACAGACCCGCCGCGCCCGCGACGACCAGACCGCACGCCGCCAGCGCGGTCCCGGCCGCCGCCAGCATCCAGCGCCGCGAAAGCGTCCGCCGCCGCGGCGGCAGGCGCGCCGTGCGGGTGTCGCTCGCGGTCGTCTTCCACGTGTCGGTGTGCGCTGCGGCCGCGGCGGTTCGCGGCGGTCGTCGGGGATCTCCTTGCGTCCGGCCGGACCGCGAGGACGCGCCGCTCAGCGGAGGCCCCCCGGTCGCCGCGTCCGCCGCGTCCACGAGACGCGCGGTCGCGGAGCGAACAGCGGCGGATGCGGCGAGCGCCGGCTCGCCGGCGTCGATCGCCTCGAGCACGGCCCGGGCGAAGTCGGCGCAGCTCTCGAACCGCTTCTCAGGCGATTTCGCCAGCGCGCGATGGACCGCCGCCGACAGTTCGCGCGGCAGCCCCGGCACGCGTTCCGCGAGCGGCCGCGGCTCCCGCGTGACGAGCAGGGTCACGGTCGCCATCGGCGTCGGCCCGTCGATGGGCAATTCTCCGCTGAGCGCGAGATAGGCGATCACCCCCAGCGCGTATTGATCGCAGCGGCCGTCGAGCGGGTGCCCCAGGCACATTTCCGGCGCCATGAACTGCGGCGTGCCGGTGAGCACCCCGGTGGAGGTCAGCGACTTCGGCCCCCGCGACCGCTGCGTCTCGGAGACGATCTTGGCGATGCCGAAGTCGGTCAGGTACGGCTGGCCGGCGTCGTCGAACACGATGTTCGAGGGCTTCACGTCCCGGTGCACGTAGCCGCGGCGGTGCATGAAGTCGAGCGCCGCGGCGACTTGGGGCAGCCAGTTCCGCAATTCGGCCGCCCGTGCATCGCGGGATCCGGCGGCGTCCGGCTCGAGCCGATCGGCGAGGGTGCCGCCGGCCAGATACTCCATCACCGTGAACGGCCGCCCCTCGTGCTCGCCGTTGTCGTACACCGGCACGACGTGGGGATGCCGCAGGTGGATCAGCGCCTGGATTTCGCGGCGATAGCGTTCGGCGAAGTCGGGCTCTTCGAGCCACGAGAGCCGCGGCGTCTTGAGCACGACGTCGCGGTCGAGTTTGTCGTCCCGCGCGAGATAAACCTCGCCGAACCCGCCGCGCGCGAGCTTGCGGAGCACGCGATAGCGGCCCGAGTCGATCGTCTGGTGCTCCCACGAAGCCATGGACCGGTCCCCGTCCGATGGACATCATTGAAGCATTCGGCAGGGACGCCGGTCAAGCGGACCCCGTCAGACCAGCGCCAGCCGCTCTTCCTTTTCGGCCTTGCGGCGGCGGACGATCTCGTCCTGGAGGTTCCCCGGCACCTGGCGGTACTTCGAGAACTCCATGCTGAAGGTCCCCTTGCCCTGCGTCATCGAGCGGAGCTCGTTGGCGTAGTCGAACATGGTGGCGAGGGGGACCTCCGCGAGGATCACGGTGACGCCGCCGCGGACTTCGCTTGAAGTGATCATCCCCCGCTTGCTCGACAGGTGGCCGGAGACCGGTCCCTGGAACTCCTCGGGGACCTCGATCTCGAGCTTCATGATCGGCTCCTGGAGGGCCATCTTCGCCTTCGTGAGCGTCTCCCGCATGCAGTTGAAGGCGCAGATGTTGAACGCCATTTCCGAGGAGTCGACGTCGTGGTACAGGCCGTCGTCGAGGACCATCCGCACGCCGACGACTTCGCACTCGCAGAGCGGCCCCTTGTGCAGCGCCCGCTGGAAGCCGTGATCGACGGGGTTGATGTACTCCTTGGGGATCCGCCCCTGCGTGACCTCGTTGACGAACTCGTAATGGGTCTCGTAGTCTTCGGGGAGCGGTTCGAGCCGCCCCTTGATGTGCGCGAACTGCCCGGAGCCGCCGGTCTGCTTCTTGTGGCGGAAGTCGTAATCGACGGCGCGGGTGGGGCACTCGCGGTAGGCGACGCGGGGCTCGCCGACGAGGCAGTCGACCCCGTACTCGCGGCGGATCCGCTCGACGTAGATGTCGAGGTGCAACTGCCCCATGCCGGCGATGATCGTCTGCCCGGTTTCTTCGTCGGTCGAGACCCGGAAGGTGGGATCCTCGCGGCGGAACCGCTCGAGGGCCTTGGAGAGCTTGTCGGCCCCGTCCCGCTTGAGCGGCTCGATCGACAGGCGGATGACCGGGTCGGCCACGTGGATTTTCTCGAGGGCGTAGTTCGCCCCCTGTCCGCAGAACGTGTCGCCCGAGCCGCAGTCCACCCCCACGACGGCGAGGATGTCCCCGGCGCCGGCCGAGTCGATGTCCGCCCGGTCGTTGGCGTGCATCTTCACCAGCCGGCCGAAACGGACCTTCTTCCCGGTGCGGGTATTGATGTAGCTTTCCCCCTTGACGATCTTTCCCTGATAGATGCGGCAGTAGGTGAGCTGGCCGAACTGCTCGACGACGGTCTTGAACGCCATCGCCACGAGCGGGTCGTCGGTCGAGGTGGAAAGCTGGACGCGCACGGGCTGCGGAGGGCCGCCGTCCTCGGGATCCACGGGGGGAGCGTCGAGGTCGATCGCGTACATTTCGCGGTCGTCGGGGGAGGGGAGGTAGCGGACGATCGCGTCGAGCGCTTCCTGCACCCCCTTGTTGCGGAAGGCGGTCCCCATCAATACGGGGGTCAGCTCCTGCGAGAGGGTTGCCTCGCGGATGATCTTGCGGATCTCCTCGGCCGCGACATCCCGCTCCTCGAGCAGGGCGACCATCAGGTCGTCGCTGTAGAGCGAGAGCGTTTCGAGCATCTCGTGCCGGGCGGCGGCCGCCTCGTCGGCGAACTCCGCGGGGACCGCCTCGCGGCGGACCTTCTCCCCCTGGTTGCCGTCGAAGTACACGGCCTGCATGTCGACGAGGTCGATCACCCCCTGGAACGCGGCCTCGCGGCCCATGGGGATCTGGACCGGGAGCGGCGTGACGCCGAGCTTCTCGCGGATCTGGCGGACCACGCTCTCGGGATTGGCGCCGGTACGGTCCATTTTGTTGATGAAGGCGATCCGGGGGACGTGGTACCGCTTCATCTGGCGGTCGACGGTCAGCGACTGGCTCTGCACGCCTCCCACGGCGCACAGGACGAGGATCGCCCCGTCGAGCACGCGCAGGCTCCGCTCGACCTCGACGGTGAAATCGACGTGGCCGGGGGTGTCGATCACGTTGATCGTGTGCCCTTCCCATTGGACCTGGGTCGCGGCGGAGGCGATGGTGATGCCCCGCTCGCGCTCGAGGTCCATGAAGTCCATCGTCGCGCCGCCGTCGCCTCCCTTGACCTCCTGCACGCGGTGAATCCGGCCGGAGTAATAGAGGATCCGCTCCGTGAGGGTGGTCTTCCCGGAGTCGATGTGGGCGGAGATGCCGACGTTGCGCAGGTTGGCGAGCTTTGTCATCGAACGATCGAAAGGGAGGGAAGGATCGGGGGAATCACACGGAAACGGATGCGACGAGCTTCCGGAAAGGGCCGCGGGGGACGAGTTCCAAGCCGTGACGAAATCACGGCTTGTGATGGATGGGCGAGATCATGCGGGCCACCTGGAACTCGAAGCCTCGTGACTGGGAACTCATCGAAATCGCCGGGAACCTGTCCCCGTCCGAACCCATGCGGGCCCATGTATGAACCGGGGCCGCGATCATGGCAACAACGGGGAGGACATCCAGCGGGCAGGTCGGGATCGTGCCGGTCTCTAACAACTTGCCGGACACGACTTGCGGCGGGCCGGTGCAGCGTGGGATTGCATCATATCGCGGCGAGGGACGGGAGGAAAGGGGAAAAGCGGGGGAAAGATCGAAGAAGGAAGATGGAGGATGGAAGATGGAGGATGGAAGATGGAGGATGGAGGATGGAGGATGGAACGGAGCGGAGACGCCGGCCCGCATCCGATCTCGTTGATCACGTACCCAAGCGGAGCTTGGGAACGAGCGGAATCACTATCCACTATCCACTATCCACTATCCACTATCCACTATCCTTACCGCTCCATCGCCGCCTGCGCCGCCGCCAGCCGGGCGATCGGCACGCGGAACGGCGAGCAGCTCACGTAGTCCAGCCCGATCCGATGGCAGAACATCACGCTCGCCGGGTCTCCCCCGTGCTCGCCGCAGATGCCGATCTTGAGATCCATCCGGGCGCCGCGGCCACCCTGCACCCCGATCTCCATCAGCCGCCCCACGCCGTCCTGGTCGATCGTTTGGAACGGGTCGTTCCCGATGATGTCGTTCTCGCGGTAGTAGCCGATGAACCCGCCGTAGTCGTCGCGGCTCATCCCCAGGCAGGTCTGCGTCAGGTCGTTGGTGCCGAAGCTGAAGAACTCCGCCCCCCGGGCGATCTGGTCGGCGCAGACGGCCGCCCGCGGGACCTCGATCATCGTGCCGACGAGGTATTCCACCTCGACCTTCTTCTGGGCGAAGACCTGCTTCGCCTCGGCCCGGACGATCTGCTCCTGATTCTTGAATTCGGCCAGGTATCCCGCAAGCGGAATCATGACTTCGGGCTTGACCGCGACCCCTTCCTGCTGCACCAGACAGGCGGCCTCGAAGATCGCCCGGGCCTGCATGGCGGTGATTTCGGGATAGACGATCCCCAGCCGGCAGCCGCGGTGGCCGAGCATCGGGTTCGACTCCTTCAGCTCGTGGATCCGGCGATGGACCGTATCCACCGTGATCCCGATCTTGTCGGCGAGCTTGTGGGCGAGGTCCGGCTGCTCCTCGAGGTGGTGCTCGGAGAGGAATTCGTGCAGCGGCGGGTCGAGCAGGCGGATCGTGACCGGCTGGCCGTCCATCGCCCGGAACAGGCCGGCGAAATCCTCCCGCTGGAACGGGAGCAGCTTGTCCACCGCCTTCTGCCGGGCCTCGAGCGTCTCCGCCAGGATCAGCTCGCGCATCTCGTCGAGGTGCTCGAAGAACATGTGCTCGGTGCGGCACAGGCCGATCCCCTCCGCCCCGAACGCGACCGCCTGGACCGCCTGGTCGGGCTGATCGGCGTTGGTGCGGACGCCGAGCTTCCGCCGCTCGTCCACCCATTCCATGAGCTGCGCGTAGCGCTGGAAAGTCTCGGAGTCCTGCGGTCGCTTCGTCTTGTGGATCAGGACCTCGATGACCTCGCTGGGAGACGTGGCGACCTTCCCCTCGAAGACCTCGCCCGTGAAGCCGTCGACGCTGATCCAGTCCCCTTCGTTGAGGACCTTCTCGCCGACGGTGAGCGTGGCGTCCTTGTAGCTGATGTTGAGGTCCGAGCAGCCGACGACGCACACCTTGCCCATCTGCCGGCTGACGAGCGCGGCGTGCGAGCTCGCCCCGCCGAACGCCGTGAGGATCCCCTTGGCGATCCGCATCCCGCGGAGATCTTCCGGGCTGGTCTCGCGGCGGACGAGGATGAGTTGGACGTTCTGGTCCTTTTCGTACAGGGCCTCGGCGTCGGAGGCGTGGAAGCAGATCCGCCCCGTCGCCGCGCCGGGACCGGCATTGATTCCCTTCGCCAGCAGCCGGCCTTCATGCTGGACCTTGGCCTTCTCCTGGGGGTCGAAGATCGGCTGGAGGAGCTGGTTCAAGTCGTCCGCCGGGATCCGCCGCTTCTGGAGCGCCTCGTCCGGCGTGATCAGCCCTTCGTTGACCAGATCGACGGCGATCCGGACCGCGGCGAAGCCGGTCCGCTTCGCGTTGCGGGTCTGGAGCATCCACACCGTGCCGCGCTGGATCGTGAACTCGATGTCCTGCACTTCCTTGTAATGCTTTTCGAGCTTCTTGCCGATCGCGTTGAGCTGCTCGAAGGCCGCGGGCATCTTCTTGGAGAGCGTGACTTCGATTCGCTCCGGCGAGCGGATGCCGGCCACCACGTCTTCGCCCTGGGCGTTGATGAGATAGTCGCCGTTGAAGCCGGGCAGCCCGAGGGCGCAGTCGCGGGTGAGGCCCACGCCCGTGGCGCAGTCGTCGCCCAGATTGCCGAACACCATCGCCTGCACGTTGGTCGCCGTCCCCCAGTCGTGGGGAATGCCGTACTGCCGGCGATACACCACGGCCCGGTCGTTCATCCAGCTACCGAACACGGCCCCGATGCAGCCCCAGAGCTGGTCCATCGGATCGGTCGGGAAGTCGTGTCCGGTGACCTTCTTCACCACCGCCTTGTAGTCGGCGACGATCGCCTTGAGGTGCTCGGCCGTAAGGTCCTTGTCGAACTTGATCCCGGCTTGTTCCTTGTGGCGATGGAGGATCTCCTCGAAGTAGTCCTCGTCTTCCTTCTTCCTGGGCTTCATGCTCATCACGACGCCGCCGTACATCTGGATGAAGCGGCGGTAGCTGTCCCAGGCGAAGCGGTCGCTCTGGGCATGCTTCGCGAGCGCTGCGACCGTCTCGTCGTTGAGGCCGATGTTGAGGACGGTGTCCATCATGCCGGGCATCGACTCGCGCGAGCCGGACCGGCAGGAGAGAAGCAGCGGGTTGGTGGTCGAGCCGAACTCGGCCCCCATCACCTTTTCGACCTGCTTAAGCGACGCCTCGACCTGCTTCTTCAACTCGGACGGGTACTGCCGGTCGTTGGCGTAGTAGTGCGTGCAGACCTCGGTGCTGATGGTGAAGCCGGCCGGGACGGGGAGGCCGATGTTCGTCATCTCGGCCAGGTTCGCCCCTTTGCCGCCCAGAAGCGGCTTCATGCTCGCATCGCCGTCGGCCTGGCCGTCGCCGAAGAAATAGACGTACTTGGTTTCGCTGGGCATCTTTCGCGGACCTCGACTTTTCGATTCTCGGTGAATGCAGCACGCGTCGTAGTACGGACTTCAGTCCGTACTACGACAGCAATGGACTACGACAGTGATGGATTGGTGCAATCGGGCGGGAGCGCACGGTCAGCGCGGCGGCCGATCCCAGGCTGGGAAAGCAAGGAAATTAGCAGTCCCCGCCGCGATTTTCAAGCGTCCGCTCCCGTAGGTCCCGCCG
>JBBDNU010000021.1:0-8251 GCA_040877365.1 Planctomycetales bacterium | reverse complement strand
TCGGCTTCACCGCTTCGAAACGTTCGAACCGCCGAGAGCGCCGAGGACGCAGAGGTTCGGAGCTCGACTGCGGCAACCATTTCGGACTTCTTCCCGCTTCTTCTTTTTCTTCTTTGCGATCCTTTGCGCTCTTTGCGGCTTTGCGTCGAAAAATCGGACTCCGGTTGTGGCTTCCGCAGCATGCGGCCTCACTCGCCGCACTGCGCCCGCCAGCGGAGCCAGTGGTCCGCGAGCACGAGCGCCACCATTGCCTCGGCCATCGGGATGAACCGCGGCAGCAGGCAGGGGTCGTGCCGGCCTCTCGTGCGGATCGTCGTCGGTTCGCCCGCATCGGTGACGGTCGGCTGCTCGATCGGGAGGCTGCTCGTCGGTTTGACGGCGGCGCGGAGGACGATCGGCATTCCGGTCGTGATGCCGCCCAGCATCCCGCCGTGGCGATTGCTCAGCGTGCGGATTTCGGGGACGGCGCGCTCGGCGGGGCGTTGCCCGCCGGCTGTGGTGAACACGTCGTTGTTCTCGCTGCCGCGCAACCGCACGCAGCCGAAGCCGATGCCGTACTCGACGCCGAGCACCGCGGGGAGTGTGAACAGCGCCTTGGCGAGGTCGGCCTTGATCTTGTCGAACACCGGCTCGCCGAGGCCGGGGGGAATGCCGGTCGCGACGATCTCCGCCGCCCCGCCGATCGAGTCCCCCTCCTTGCGGACCTGCTCGATCAGTGCGATCATCTTCGCCGCGGCGGCGGGGTCGGGACAGCGGACGACGTTCGGTTCGCCGCCGGGCAGCGTCTCGACCTGTTCGAGCGTGACGGCGGCGGGATCGGCGATCTCCGCGCGGACGTCACCCACCTGCACGACGTACCCGACCACGCGCGCCCCGCAGGCTTCGGCGAGCAACTTCTTCGCGACGGCGCCGGCGGCGACGCGGACGTTCGTCTCGCGGGCGCTCGACCGCCCGCCGCCGCGGTAGTCGCGGAAGCCGTACTTCGCGTCGAACGTGTAGTCGGCGTGGCCGGGACGGTACTTGTGGCGGATCTCGTCGTAGTCTCGGCTGCGCTGGTCGGCGTTTCGAATCAGGATCGCCAGGCTCGTGCCGGTCGTCCGGCCCTCGAACACGCCGGAAAGAATCTCGGGGACGTCCCCCTCCTGCCGCTGGGTGACGATGCTGCTTTGTCCGGGGCGGCGGCGGTCGAGGTCGGGCTGCAGGTCGGCCTCGGACAGCGCGAGTCCCGGCGGCACGCCGTCGATGACGACGACGTTCGCCGGCCCGTGGCTTTCGCCGGCCGTGGTGATGCGAAACGCTTGTCCGAAGGAATTGCCGGGCATGGAGGGATTTTAGCAGCAAACGGCGAACAGCGGGAGTTGGGCTGCGTCGCGGAGGCGTCGAGGCGGTCCCCGGGCGTCGCTCCGGGACATGAAGGGCTGGACCAGCCGCGGCGGCTGCTTGCCCGCGCCCCGCGGCGCTGCTATCGTCGAATCGGCGCCCGTGCCGGCCGTCGCTTGTTCCGGGGCCGACACCTCCCCGCTCGATTCGAGGATTCGACCGTCACGATGGGCTTGTCCGAACCGGCATCGGTCGTGGAGGCGGCTTCGCCGTCTCGGCCCCGGCCGGCATACTGGCTGGAGCTGCTCACGCTCCCTCTGTTGGCGCACACGTTCCTCGTGTCGAGCGTCGCCTGGCGGACGCCGTTCGAGTCGCTCGACTGGATCGACTTCGGCGTGCTGGGAGCGTCGCTGGCGGTGGTGCTCGCCTTGGTGCTGTGCGCGAGAAGCCGATCGCGGTGGGCGCGGCTGTTGCTCGTGGTGTATTCCCTGCTGATCGCCGTGGGAATCGGCGAGATCGCGGCCCGCGCGTTCTTCCCGCCCCCGCCGCCGGAAGTCCCCTGGCCGCCGATGAAGCTCCGCCGCACCGCGGCCGACACGATGGTCGGCATCTCGGGACCGATCGAGTTCACGGTGAACTCCCTGGGGATCCGCGGGCCCGAGGTCGAGTTGGACCAGGTCGACGCGGCGATCCTGTGCGTCGGCGGGAGCACGACCCTCTGCTTCTATGTGGACGACGAGGAGAGCTGGCCGTGGCTGACCGGCGCGCGGATTTCCGAGTGCGTCGATCGCCGCGTGTATGTGGGCAACGCCGGCAAGTCGGCGCATACCGTGGCGCAGAACGAATATTTGTTGCGGCACTACGCCCGCGCCCGCGAGTTCGACTGGGTCGTGGTGCTGGCAGGCTTCAACGACGCGAGTTCGGCGATTTCCGGCTCGCTGGAGTTGCCAAAGCGGCGGATGCGCGGGACGTTGACCCCCGCGCGGGAGCCGCTCGCGTGGCCGCGCTATTACCGCCGTCTCGCGCTGGTGGAACTTGTGGCGAACGTCACGCGGAAGAAACCGAGCGGGGGAACCTACCAGGAGGACTTGACGGGGGAATGGTATCGCGAGGTCCGCCGCGACCGCCAGGCGGCGCTGGCGAAGCGGACGATTCACGAGCCTCCGCCCGATCTGCCGCGGCTGCTCGACCACTATCGCGGCGAGCTCCGCAAGCTGATCGCGACCACGCGGGAGTTCGGGCAGCAGGTCGTGTTCATGACGCAGCCGACCCCCTTCGGCGAACAGGTTCCCGAGGAGATCGCCGCGCGGTTCATGACGTTCCATTCGCCCGAGGCCGGCTATTCGCCGGCCGCCTACGCGAAGATCATGGACGCCTACAACGCGGCGCTGCTCGAGGTTTGCCGGGAGGAGCAGGTGGACTGCGTCGATCTGGCGGCCCGCCTCCCCAAGGACGAGTCGGTGTTCTACGATGACAATCACTTCAACGTCTCGGGATGCGCGCAGGTTGCGGAAGCGCTGAGCGAGTTCTTTTGCGCGAAGCTGGCGCGCGATGAGAAGGGGCGGGACGCGCGATGAGTCGGCAATTGCTGTGGATGTTCGCCGCGGTGCTGGGGCTGGCGGCCGGCGTGTACGGCTACCGATATCGCCACTTGTTCGACTTCTCGCGCCCCGTGCCGGAGCCCGAGGTCGCCTGGGACCAGGGGGATCCCCCCCCCCCCGCCGCTGCCCGATGAGGTCCCGCTCATCGAGCTCGACCTCGAACCGCTGTTCGAGGTGGAGAAGTTCGGCGAGGGCCTCGTGTTCGACGCCGACGGATGGGGCTACGTCTCCACCGGCGACCGCATCGAACGGTTCACCCTCGCGGGCGAACGTTCGACGTGGGCCGTGACCGGCGGCATGCCGCTCGGGCACGTCATCCAGCCGGACGGCACGCACCTGGTGTGCGACGTCGAACGCCGCGCGGTGCTGCACATCGCCGCCGACGGAAGGGAGCTGGGCGTCGCCTC
Source organism: Planctomycetales bacterium (assembly GCA_040877365.1). Classification (GTDB taxonomy): domain Bacteria; phylum Planctomycetota; class Planctomycetia; order Planctomycetales; family Planctomycetaceae; genus JBBDNT01. Next base: position 4,923 of record JBBDNU010000021.1, on the reverse strand, counting down.
GTCCGGCACACCCGACTTTCCGCTGCGCCGGCCGAACGACGTCGAGCTGGACGCCCACGGCGGCTTCTACTTCAGCGACTCGGCCATGGAGTCGAACGACGAGCACCGGGTGGGACGGATCTTTCACGTCGATGCGGCGGGCGTCACGCGCCTGTTCGACAGCCGCCTCGCCAACCCCAATGGATTGGCGCTGTCGCTCGACGGCGCGCGGCTGCTCGCGGCGGAGGATTGGCTCAACCGCATTCACGAATACCGGCTGACGGGGCCGGGCCGGGCGGCGTCCAAGCGGGTGTTCGCGAACCTCCCGGCCAAACAGGGGGACCAGCTCGGCAACCAGCCGGACACGCTCCGTCTCGATGCCGAGGGGAACCTGCTGGTGGCGCATTTTGGAATGAAACGGATTCAAGTCCTGGATCGCGGCGGCCGGCTGGTCGGGAGCATTCCCAGCGGCATGTGGAACACGGGGGGCCTGGCGTTCGCCGGCCCGGAACGCGAGCTGCTGTTCGTCTCCGGCGGCAACGATCACGATCTCCATACTCCGGCGGTCCTGGTGAGGATCGACCTTTCCGCGACGACCATCCGCGGCCCGCGCCCCCCCGCGGGGAGCTCGTCGCCCGGCCTTCGATCGGCAAACCGATGACTCACTCGAACAAACGCCGCGGCCTGCTGCTGGCCTTCCTGCTGCTGCCGGTCGCCGTACACCTGTTGCTCGCTACCCGCACCGCGTGGGCGTCCGGCGCGCGCCCGCCGGATGGGACGGACGCGACCGTTTCGATCGTCGTGGCGCTGTATGGGATCGCCGCGCTGGCCGCCTGGCGTCTGGGCCGGGGGATGGTGCAGCTTCTGGTCCTGGGTTATACGACCATCGCGGCGCTGGTCGCGGTCGAGGTGGTGTTGCGGTTCGCGTACCCGCTGCCTCCGTTCGACGTCCCGACGCAGCCGACGTCGCTGCGGACGCGGGCGGTCGCTCCAGAGGTGATGCCCGGAATCTCCGGCCCCGGCGAGTTGTCGGTGAGGGAGTACAGCACAGGCCGCGCGGGTCCCGCAGGAAGCCCTGGTCCGCAACCCGACGCGGGCGTCGTGGGACAAGTTGCCGTATTACCGCGCGACGCACCTGGCGTTCGCCCTGGGAAATCTCGCCGAGCAGGTTCGGGTCCGCTGGTTTCGTTCGGCGGAGGACGAGATGCGGGACGTGCTGCTGACGGACGACGCGCTGCACCATCTCGAGTACCGCGCGGAGCGGGTCCGACTGTTGAAAGAGCGGCCGCTCCACGAGCCGCCGGCCGAGTTGCCGATGGCCCTCGACAGGTTCCGCGAAGACTTCACCGACCTGATCCGCGCCTGCCGCGAACGAGGGCTGCCGGTCCTCGTGTTGACGCAGCCCTGCCTGTACAGCGCCGACATGCCGCCGGAGTTGTCGTACTACATCGGCTGGACCGCGAAGGACGGGGCCTATCCGCCGGACGTGCTCGAGCGCATCATCGACGAGTTCAACCGCGTGGCCCTGGAAGTCTGCGCCGCGGAACAGGTGGACTCGCTCGATCTTGCGGCGATGGTCTCGAAGGACCTGACCACGTTCTGCGACGATTTCCACTTCAACATTTCCGGGAACGAGAAGGCGGCGGAAATCGTCGCCGACTATTTCGTGAAGCGGGCGCGATCCTTGTAGTGCGGACTACTCGACCTCCATTCGCAGCGTCGCGACCGCGCCGTGAACGTCGCCGGCGGAGACCGTGCGGAGCTTGAGGACGTTCGCCCCGGACTTCGGCTTCCATGTCGCCGAGTTCCCGTCGAACGGCGTCCAACCTCCGCCGTCCCGCGCGACCTCGTAACCGGTCTGGTTGGGGCAGTGCGAATCGAGAACGAGTCGGATGGAGCCGGAGTCGGCCGCTGCTTCCGCCGTCCGAATCTCCACGACGCCAACCGTCGAGTACACGTCCTCGAGGCGCTCCGTCGGCAGGAACTTCTGCCTGCGGTAGCCGATGTGCTCGATCAGCCCCGGTTCGCCGGCTTCGCCGGACCGCTGGTACCAGGTGCGGCCGGCGTTCGCGGCGTCCTGCGGGAAGATCAGCCGCTGGCTCGCGGGGCTGTCGGGGGCGATCGCGTGGTCCTCGTAGTAGACCCAGAAATAGGTGGACGACTCGTCCTCGCCGGGCCGATCCCAGTTGGTCCGCAACCGGAGCTTCTTCGCCGCGGTCGCGGGAGGGCCGGCGATGTGGTCGATCGACTTGCCGCCGTCCTTCAGCCACTCGGCCCGCACTTCCCACGCGGAGAGGGGCAGGCCGTTCTTCTCGGTGTGGAAGTCGAAGTGCGCGTCCATGGCGATCCACTTGCCGAACTGGTTCGACCAGATTTCGGTGATGCCGTGATGGTTCCCCGCGACTTTCGTTTCCGGATCGTGCAGGCGGCCGATGGCGATCTTGCGGCACTGCCAGCCGAGCGCCTGCGCGCACTCGGCCATGCTGATGGCGTAATAGGTGCACCAGAACGCTTCCCCCTTCGCGGCCGCGTCGAGAATCTCCTCGGCGTGTCGCACCTGCACCTTGGGCGTGCCGTTGGGAATCCGCGTGTGGACCCAGTTGCGGAGCATGCGCTGGGCGGTCCATTCATCCTGCGCCCCGGCGACGACCTTCTCGAGTTCGTACTTCTTGCGCAACGAGACGAGCCGGGGGTCGTTGTAATTGGAGGTCTTGAACGACAGGTTCGAATGGACGGCGGCGGGGGCGTCGATCTCGACGTTCTTCACGCGGAGCCCGGCGGACTCGGCCGCGCGCGACACGGCGCTCGCGGTGGTCGTGGTCGCGGCCGGTTCGTCCGCGATGCCCGAGTTTGTCGAGGCGGCCAGAATCACCGAGATCGCGAGTGATCGAGCGAGTGCGCGCATGAGATGGCTCCTGTTGGGATTGGATGTCGAAGAGGCGTCGCGAAACCGCAAGCGTGACGGGAACCGGCTCGATTCAAATCCAGATGTCCGACGTGCTGTCACCGTGGGGGAAGCGGATCTCATGCGCGCGGGCCGGGCCGTGCGGTTCCTTGCCGAAATCGACGTGGAACTTCTCGTTGACGGCGAGGCCCCCCTTGTCGGTGTCGCAGTCGACTTGCAGCAGGTACGAGCCTTCCTTGCCGATCGCCGGATAGAACTGGTCGTCCCAACTGCTGACGAGCGAGTTGGTCACGTACAGCCGCTTGCCGTCGAGGCTCAACTGCAGCATCTGCGGCCCGCCCGTGAGTTTTTCCTGGCGGTCGCGGACGCGACGGAAGTCGGAGGGCTTGCCGATCACGCCGCCAAGCCACACCCGGCCCGCGAGCTTCGGCTTCGACGGATCGCTGACGTCGTATTGGCGGATGTCGCCGTGCAGCCAGTTCGAGAAGTACAGCCAGCGGTCGTCCATCGAGAGGACGAGGTCGGTGATCAGTCCAGGCACGGGGAAGGGCCAGCCCTCGGTCTCGACCGGTTCGACCTCGATCACCTTCTCGACCTGCCAGTCGCCGTTCGGCTTGTGCCAGTGCCACATCGTGCTGGAGAGGGCCGCCCCGACGAAGCCGTGCGTGCTGTCGGGGTCATGGTGGAAGCGGACCTCGAGCGGGATCATCCCCGTTTCGCCGAGATCGACGCTCTTCGCGATCTTCCGGTCCGTCCAGTCCCAGAAGTGCAGGTGGTGCCCGTACTTCCCGGCCTGCACGTCTTCGAGCTTGAAGCCGGGGCGGGTGGTCTTCGGCGCGGCCCACTCGCTCGAGACCATCACGTCGTGCCGCGGCTGGTACCAGAAGTCGTAGTTGTAGTTCATTCCCGCGAGGTCGGCCTCCCAGCGGCCGGCGATCTCGAACTTGTCGTCGAGGAGCAGGAACCCGCCGGGGCCTTCTCCCTGTTCGTTGCCGAGCATCGAGATCATGATCCGCCCGTCCGCCAGGCAATGGACCGTGTGCGGGGCGGTGAGCTTCGTCTTGCCGATGACCTCCGCCGGCTCGATCACCTTGACGAGCTTCGGCTCGCGCGGGTTCTCCGTATCGACGATGTGGATGCGGCTCGAATACAGGCCGGGGATGACGAGCTGCCGTCGCGACGCGAGTCCGTGGCAGCTCCCGCAGGCGTTCCAGCCGTAATGGTGCAGCTCGTCGCCGACGTTAGGCATCGGCAGGCGGTGGATGACCTGCGAATAGGTCTTCGAGGCGGGATCGAGGTCGATCGTCGCGAGGTAGTCGGGCCGCTTGACGCCGGTCCCGTTGTAGACGGCGACGACGTAGGCGAGCGTCTCGCGGGGGGACTTCATCGCCTCGGCGGGGGAGGCGAAGATGCGGGTGTCGGCGTGCTTGTGGTCTTTGCCTTCGTGCCCGAACGCGCGGGAAGCGCTCCAGAATGGAGACGAAAAAGCGGCCCCGGCGGCGACGGTGAGAAACTCGCGGCGTTGCATGGCTGGATCTCCTGGGGAAGTCGTTGCACGACCGGCGAGATTTCGCGGCCCGTCCGGCCACGACCGACATTCTAACGCCGCGGGGGGCGGAACGGCACGCCCGTGCGGAAGTCGCTCGCCGGCGATCCGCGGGTGGTATCAAGTCGCGATTTCTTCGCTTTGCGCCTTGGCGACGGGTTGTGGTCTCCCCACCGAATCGTGCCCCGAAGGGGCGCAACAGCAAAGCCCAGGGCAGAGCGCAGCGCCGCCCTGGGTTTGGGTCTCGCGGACATCGAAAGCCCTGAAGGGGCGAAACCAATTCGCGGAACGGCCGGTCATCTCGAAATCGTGTCCGATTGCCGTTGTTGCGCCCTGTCAGGGCTGGCGTTCGTCGCGACATCCCAACCCAGGGCGGCGCTTCGCGGCTGACGCCGCTGCGCTCTGCCCTGGGCTGTCCTGTTGTGGCCCCTTCGGGGCGATTGGCAATCCGTCCTACGGACGCGAGTCATGTCGCGCGCGACGTCTCAGGGGT
>JBBDNU010000020.1:0-42090 GCA_040877365.1 Planctomycetales bacterium | reverse complement strand
CTTGAGGTTGATGCTCGACAGGTTGCAGGCGGTGTCGTCCAGGAACATGTACTCGGAGCACGGGTTCGACGCGTTGATCGGTCCCGTGTTGCAGCAGGTGTGCCAGTCGTTGATCGTGGTGTCGTACTGCACGCCGGGGTCGCCGCAGTACCAGGTCCCCTCGGCGATCTGCCGCAGAAGATACTCGGCGTCGTACTCCGGGCCGGGAGTGGAGGGAGCGGTGACCCAGTGGGTCCGCCACTTGCGGCGATCGGCGACGGCCTGCATGAACTCGTCGCTCAGCCGGACCGAGAGGTTCGCGTTCTGGAACATGATCGAGCTGTAGGCCTCGCCGTTGAAGTTGGCCTCGTACTCGCCGCTGTCGATCAGCGTGCGGGCCTTCTTCTCCTCCTTGGCCTTGGCCTGGATGAACTCGAGGATGTCCGGGTGCCAGTCCTTGAGCGACTGCATCTTCGCCGCCCGCCGGGTCTTTCCGCCCGACTTCACGACGGCCGCGATCTGGTCGTACACCCGCATGAACGACAGCGGCCCGGAGGGGATGCCGCCGCCGGAGAGCTTCTCCCGCGCGCTGCGGAGCGTCGACAGGTCGGTCCCCGTTCCCGAGCCGTACTTGAACAGCATCGCCTCGCTCGTCGCGAGACGCATGATGTCCTCCATGTTGTCCTCGACCGACTGGATGAAGCACGCCGAGGCCTGCGGAAACTCGTAGGGCGTAGTGGGACGCTGGATCGAGTTCGTCGCGGTGTCCCAGACGTAGTTCCCGCGGCTCCCCCGCACTCCGTACTGATGGAACAGGCCGACGTTGAACCACACCGGCGAGTTGAACGAGCCGTGCTGGTGCAGGCACAGCCACGCCAGCTCGCGATAGAACGTCTCGCCCTCTTCGGCCGAGGCGAAGTAGCCGTCGTCGATCCCCCAGTCGGCGATCGTGCGGGCCACGCGGCGGATCACCTGCCGCACGCTCGTCTCCCGCTCGGGAGTCCCCGGCTCGCCGTAGAAGTACTTGCTGACGACGACGTTCGTGGCGAGCGGGCTCCACGAGGAGGGGATCTCGCAGTCGGTCTGCTCGAACAGGATCTGGCCGTTCTCGTCCTTGATGTGCGCCGTGCGGAGCTCCCATTCGACGGTGTCGAAGGGATCGACCCCTTTCGGGCAGAAGTACGGCGCGACCGCGAGCGCCGGCGCTTCGGCGGCGGGTCCGTTGCCGTGTGCCGTCCCGTTCGATTTCGTCCCGTTCGACTTCGCCACGGTCCGCTTCACCCCAAGTCCCTGAGTCTGGTGCATCATGCACTCCCGTTTCCTGGTTCCCGATGGACGACAGCCTGTCGACGCGACCGGCGGCGCGGCGCCTCGCCTGCTCGCTGGGTTTGTGTTTCGGCGGCGGGGCCGCGTTTTCTATACGGAATTCTACCCATTTGCCGGTGGGCGCGGCAAGTGGAAGGGCACAACCCGTTGCGTACCTGCCCCGAACAGCCCCTAGATGTAGTGAGGCGACGTGAATCGCCACTATAAATCGGCCGGCCCGATTGTCAAGATACTCCCCCGCCGGAATGCGGTCCGGACGCGGTTCCCGTCGCCGTAACGTCCTGCCCCCGTTTGCTCTTGCCGACTTCAGAAAAAAGTCAAGATTCCTTAACAACCCATACGCCACGATGACGGCGCCCGACGCGCCGATCAGCACCAGCGGGACCGTGTATTCCACGTCCTGCCCCCAGCGAAGGCGGGGGCGGGCATCCAGAGCCGCGCGGACGGCGAACGCACTGGATGCCCGCCTTCGCGGGAATGACGGCATCGCCCCTCACGACATAGCGCAACATCAAAACTGGCGCGTCGCGCTGGCGTGGGCAGGATGGAGAGCGGCGAGCGAGGCGTTTCCGGATTCACGCGCTCTTGCGGCGGCGTTCATCAAACGCCCACACGCGTCCGCTACCCTGCCTCGCGACATGGAACACCGAACGAGTCCGTCCGGGCGAGGGACTGCCGGAACGGGAAAGGAGGTGCGGCCGGGAGCGTTTCGTCAGCGCGGAGGAGTGACGGAGGGGAGCGGCCCCGCAGGCCGCGGAGTCGGAAACGAAACACGTCATCGTATCGATCGTTCGTTCGAATTCGAGAGAGGACACGAAATGAGAAGCGTCACCACGCGGAACCGGGCCCGCCGGCCGCAGAGCCGCGGGTTCACCCTGATCGAGCTGTTGGTGGTGATCTCGATCATCGCCATTCTGGCGGCCCTCTTGGTGCCCGCCGTGCAGGCGGCCCGCGAGGCGGCCCGCAACACCGAGTGCAAGAACAACCTGCGGCAGTTCGGCATCGCCTTCCACGCCTTCGCCGACAAGGACCCCTTGGACCGGCTGAGCACCGGTTCCTACGACTACGGCCGCGATGGGTGCGTGAGCAAGTACGGCTGGGTGGCCGACGTGGTCAACACCGGCACCGGCCTGCCGCACAACATGCGTTGCCCGACCAGTCCCTTCCGCGGCCTGGAGAAGCTCAACGACCTGGTCGGCGACGTCGGATCCGTCGAGGCGGCGGACAGCGGCCTGATTGCCGCCGGCGAGGCCAACCGTTTGGTCGAAGGCATGTGTGCGGACTTCGAGGCCGACCTGGACGGCGATGGGACGCCGGACACCGGTACGCTGGCGGCCGGCGATCCGGCGCGGATCGCCCAGGTCCGCCGGATGATCGAGGCCGGTTACAACACCAACTATGCGGCGAGCTGGTTCTTCGCCCGCGGCGGGATGAAGCTCGCGCGCACCGGCACGTCCGCATCGGCCGACACGGTGACGGTCGCCAGTGCCAAAGGCTTGGCGGGGGCCTTGGGACCGCTCCGCCGGCGGCAACTCGACTCGTCCCGGGTCCCCAGCAGCAACATTCCGCTGTTGGGCGACGCCGGGCCGGGCGACGCGCGGGAAGCGTTTCTCACCGCCGATATTCCGGGCTTCGATCTTCCCGCCGGATCTCGCCTCGGCGAAGCCATGAACGACGGTCCCGCCTACTGGGACGCCACCGCTCAGAAGATCGTGCTCATCCCCAACGGGACGGTCGTGACCCCGGGGGCCGGCAGCGCTTCGGCCCCCGCCTGGGCCGACGACGTGTTGCCGACCGCGCAGGAGGCCGGCAGCCCCGGCGCCGACGGCAAGCTGTGGCTGCAGGACACCCGCGACTGGGCCGCCCTGCACGGCTCCGGCGCCAACGGAAGCTGCAACATCCTGATGGCGGACGGCAGCGTCAAGTCCTTCTCCGACAAGAACGGCGACAAGTACCTCAATCCGGGCTTCCCCATCGCGCCCGGCACCGCCGACGAGAACGACGGCTACCTCGACAACCAGGTCGAGCTGCAGCCGTTCGAGTGCTGGTCCGGCCCCACGATCGACACGCTGTCGATCTTCAAGGGGAACTTCGAGTAGTCGATCCCGAGCAGCCGCAGTGTCGTGACGCGCGATGAACCAGGCGTCCGGCGGCCGCCGTGCCGTCGGACGCCTGGATTTCCGCACGTCGGGGCCTCCTGAATCCTGTTTCGACACGAATCGAACACGAAACCGATCACGCGATGAGTCGCTCGAACGTCCTGCAGCGGGTGTGCGCGAGCTGCGGCAGCGAGCTGCTGCCGGCGATGGTCCGCTGCCGCGAATGCGGCAGCAGGCAGCGCGATCCCTCCGCTGAGTGTGCGACGGCGGATGGTTCGGCGACGGTCGATGAATCCGATTCGAACACGGCGGACGCGCACGCCTGCCCGTCGTGCGGCGAAGCGCTCCAGCGGGGGATGGCCCGCTGCCGGAATTGCAACTGGACCCGCGGCGATTCGCGCCCGCCTTCTCATTCGAGACCGCCGGCGCACGCGCTGGGCGGGCTGGACGACATGCTGGCGATGGCGGAGGACGCCGGCCCGTCGCTGACGGACACGCACGCCGGCCTGGAATCTCCGACGGAGCCTGCCGTGAGCTCCTCCCGCGACGAGCTGATTCCGTTGCAGTGCGAATGCGGCCGGCGGCTCCGCGCGCCGGCCGCCCGCGCCGGGAAGAGCGTCCGCTGCCCGGCCTGCGAGCGGACGGTCCCGGTTCCCGCAGCCTCCTCCGTGGGCCCCAGGGAAGTCTCCCCCCGCAACGCGGACCGCTATGCCCGGCTCGCGAAGCGCGTCGAGCGATTGCTGAAGCAGGAGTCGGCCCGGGCGAAACGCCGGCGGACGCTGTCTCGGGGGAAGCTGAAGCGGCTCGCCGCCATCGCCGGACAGGCCTCGCCCGCGCGGAACCAGACGCAGGCCGAGCATCTCGACGCCCGCCGCCAGGCGATCGCCGAGTTGGCCGCGTCGCGCGACCCCCGCGCCGTCGAAATCCTCGTCGCGCAGCTCGCGGACGAGTCGCCGAAGCTCCGCGCGCGGGCGGCGGAGGGGCTGGGCGAGTCGACCGACGCGGCCGCGCTCCCTGCGCTCGTGCGGTTGCTGGGCGATTCCCAATTCGAGATCCGAAAACTCGCGATCGAGTCGCTCGGAAAGGTCGGGCATCGCCTCGCAGTTTCGCCGCTCTTGATCGCCGGCCAGGACGATCCGCACATGAAGTATCTCGCCTCCTCGGCGATCGTGTCGCTCGGGGAGGAAGCGGTGCAGCCGCTCGTCGAGGCGCTCCAGGTGGACGACGGCGGGACCGTGCTCGAGGCGATCGTGCTGTTGGGGCGGCTGCGGTCCGCGAAGGCGATCCCGGCGCTGGTCGAGGCGCTCCACTCCCGCTCGGCCGTGCACCGGGCGCACGTCGCCGAGGCGCTCGGTCGGATCGGGGACGAAAGCGTGGCCCGCCCGCTCGCGGAGCTGCTCCGCGACGAGCACGCGGCGGTGCGGGCGAGCGCCGCGCACGGTCTGTCTTTCGTTCCCCACCCGGGCGCCGCCCGGGCGCTGATCGCGGCGCTGGGCGACGCCGACGAGGACGTCCGGCGGAACGCGGCCCTCGCTCTGGCGGAACTCGGCGACCAGCGGGCCGCCGATTCCCTGTGCCGGCTGCTCGCGGACGGCAGCGAAGGCGTGCGTCTGGCGGCGGCCGAAGCGCTCGGCCGCACGGGCGATTTGCGCGCGGTCGATCCGCTGTTGGCGATGCTCGGCTCGGAAAGCGAGACCGTCCAGCTCAAGGCGATCGGCTCGCTCAAGAAGCTCAAGGACGAGCGCGCGGTCGCCGCGCTCCTCCCGTTCCTGAAGCACTCCAAGGTCGTGTTCCGACAGCGCGCCGCCGATTCCCTCGGCGGCATCGGCGACGCGCTTGCGGCCGCGCAGCTCGAGCAAGTCCTGCTGTCCGACGCGGCGACCGAAGCGCGGGTGGCCGCGGCGCGGGCGCTGGGCGAGATCCGCGACCCCGGCTCGATCCCCAGGCTGGAAGAAGCGCTGCACGACGAGTTCCCCGTCCGCTGTCGCGCCGTTCTCGCGCTCGGGCAGATGCGCGACGAAGCCGCGCTCCCCGCGGTGCTGAGGGTGCTGCACGACCCGGTCCCCGAAGTGCGGCTGCAAGCGACGGCGGCCGCCGCCGAGCTCGGCCACCGCGCCGCCGTGCCGTCCCTCGAAGCGCTCCTCGACGACGCGCATGAGATGGTCCGCCGGGGGGCGGCCCGGGCCCTGGTGCAGCTCGGCGACGAGCGGGGCGAGGCGCTCGTCGAGCGGGCCGCGCGCGGGGCCCTCTCCGCCGCCCGAAAGGACCGGCGGAAACTGCTGGCGAGCATTCTGCCGAGCACGCTGCTGGGCAGCTTCCAATTCCCCGAGTGGCTCGATTCCCCCCGCCGAAAGGGGATTGCGGGAGGATCCGCCGCCGCCCTCCTGCTGCTCGCGGCGGGGCTTGCCGCGTACTTCACGCTCGGGCTCGGCGGGAGCGAAGTCCTCCGCCGGGGGGACGTGGCCGGCGTCTCCTTCTCGCCGGACGGGTCGATGATCGCGGTCGGCCGCACCGCCGACGTGCTCCAGGTGTGGGACGTCGCCGGCCGGAAACTGTTGAAGGAAGAAAAGCTCCGCGCCGCGAGCGTCGCTTTCGGCGCCGACTCGAGCACCGTCGCCCTCGTCGGCGGAATCGAGTTCACGATCTGGAACACGAACGAACCGATCTCCGCCGCCCGGCTCGTCCCCGGCCATCAGCAGGGGATCGTCGGGTTCGCCGTCACCAACGACCGCACCAAGGCCGTCACCCGCGACAGCGGCGGGACGGTGATCCGCTGGGACCTCGCGACGGCGACGCACGAGGCCGCCGTGCAGATCCCCACGCAGGGGATCGCCGCGTTCGCCCTCGGGCCGGACGGCGGGCGGGTCGCCGCGGCGACGCAGGCCGGCACGGTCCTGGTGTGGGACATGGCCCACGGCGAGAAGGTCGCCGAACTGAGCGCCAACGTCCAGCGCGACCCGCTCACGGCCCTCGCCTTCCTCCCCGACGGGAAGCGCCTCGCCGCCGGGTTCCAGAGCGGCAACATTCTCGTGTGGGATCTTGCCACGCGCGCGCTCTCCGCCAGGCTGCCGCCGCCGGTCAACGTCCCGATCTCCGCGATCGACTTCCCCGCCGACGGCCAGACCCTGATCGCCACCCGCGGCACGCGGATCGACGTGTGGAACCTCCAGACGAGCCGGGTGCGGACGCACGACACCATCGCCCAGGACATCACCACGCTGTCGGTCAGCGGCGACGGGAAGTCGCTGGCGATCGGCAACAAAGAGGAAAGCGAGGTCTACATCTACGACCTCGCCTCGGGCGAACTCGCGGCGACGCTGGACGTCAACGCCCCGCGATGAGCGGTTAGCCGCGACGCGGCGTCTTCGGAGCGGAGCGTGCCGCCGGCCGGGCGTTCCCCCCTACAGCTCCGCGATCGGCCGATGATCGCCGAGCGGCAATTCACTGCCGTCGCCGACGGCGAGCCGCGTCGCGGGGTCGATCTCGAGCGCGTGCAAAATCGTCGCGTGCAGTTCGCCGAGGTGGATCGGGCGGTCCGCCGGGGCGCTGCCCTGCCGGTCGCTGGCGCCGATCACCTGCCCGCCGCGAACCCCGCCTCCCGCGATCAGCGCCGAAAACACGCCGGTCCAGTGGTCGCGCCCCAGGTGCGCGTTGACGCGCGGCGTGCGGCCGAACTCGCCGCAGGCGACGACCAGCGTGTCTCCCAGCAGGCCCCGCTGCTCGAGGTCGTCGAGCAGGGCCGACATCGCCCGGTCGAACGCCGGGCACAGCTCGTCGCGGTAATCGAACAGCGTCCCGCTCGACCAGTCCGACCGGCCGTGGCAGTCCCACGTGAGCTGCCCCGCCAGCGTGTCGAACAGGTTGACCGTCACGCACCGCACGCCGCACTCGACGAGCTGCCGCGACCGCAGCAACAGCCGCCCGAACCGCGTGTCGCCATAGGCGCGGCGGACCGCCTCCGATTCGGCGGCAAGCGCCGCGGGGGGACGCGGCGAACTCTCGGCCCCGTCGGCGAACTCATCGGCGAGCGACAGCGGCCTCCGGTCCTCCCCGAGAAAGCCCGCCGTCTGCCCCGCCCCGGCGCACGTCCCCAGTTCGTGCAGAGGCCGCGGCAGGACGACGCTCGGCGGCACGTCCCCCCGCCCGCGCAGAAATCGAGCCGCAACGGATCCGAAAGCCGGGTGTTTCACGCGATGATGGTTCAACCGCCCCGTCTGCAAGAGCTGAAAACCGGTCTCGTGGATCGGGGCGGCGTCGTGGTGCAGCGCGCGGAGCACGGCGAAGCGGTCGGCCCGCTGCGCCAGCCCCGGCAGCGATTCGGAAAACGCGACCCCTGGAATCGCCGTGGAGATCGATCTGAGCGGCCCGCGAATTTCGGCGGGCGCGTCGGGCTTGGGATCGAAGGTCTCGAACTGGCTGGGACCGCCGGTCATCAGCACGAGGATGCAATTCCGCGGCCCCGAGTTTTCGCGGAGCCGCGCGAGCGCCCGCCGCTCCGACAGCGACAGCCCGACGACGCTCAATCCGCCGACGCGGAGAAAGTCGCGCCGCGAGACGGACCCGCCGATTCGGCCCTTGGTCGTTTCGTTCTCCGCCATCGCGCTGTTCCCCGCCGAAGGTCCCGGACCGGCATCCCGATATCGCCGGCTCCCAGTGTATCGGCGAATGCGTGCGGGATGAAGGATGGCGCGCGGAATCAACTCGATAGCGCTCGCCGCCGCTCTGCGGAATCGACCGCAAACCGATTCGCGCCGACCTGATTCGCGCAAACGGTGCAATCCGTGGATGAAGACTCGCCCCGGCGCCCCCCGATCCCACGAACGGCACGCATTCTGCGAAGTAGTTGCCGCGTGATACCGATTCGCGGTTTCACGCCTTGGGAGACGACGCACACCACGCCGGGCCACGAAGGGAACAGCCATGAGCGACGAACATCTGACCCACGGCATCCGGGAGCTGCTCAAGGCGCGGCACATTCCCGGGCTCGACATCGACGAGGTGCGGGCCGAACGCGGCGTGATCCACGTCCGCGGCGAAGCGCGGTCCCCCTTCGCCAAGCAGACCTGCTATGAATGCTGCCGCCACGTCACCGGCGTCCGCGGGGTGGTCGACGAAGTCCGGCTGGTGGGATAGCGGCCGCCCCTTATCGGCGCGGACTGGCCGGCTCCGACACCTCTTCCAGCACATCGCCGCACCGCGCGTCGTCGTGGGTCTTCACCGCGAGGTCCCCCAGCGACACGATCCCCACGCACTTCCCATCGCCGTCCGTCACCACCACCCGGCGGATCTGCTCGCGCTCCATGAGCTGCGCCGCTTCCTCGACGTCGGCGTCTTCCGGCAGCGTCTCGACCCCTTCGGACATCACGTCGCGGATCGCCGTGCTCTGCGGGTCGCGTCCCTCGGCGACCGATCGCAGCACAATGTCGCGGTCCGTCGCGACGCCGAGAATCTTCGGCCCGTCGCACACCGGCAGAAAGCCCACGTCCAGCGATTTCATTTTTCCGGCCGCCGCGAACACGCTCGTGTCGGGCGAGACCGATTCCGGATTGCGGGTCATCACGTCCTTCAGGCGCATGGCTTGTTCCCTCCTGTCGAAAGCTCCGCGAACCGGGACGAAGGCGCGCTCCATCCTCGACCCGGAGTCTACGCCCCCGCCGCCGGGCGGCGTATCCGGGAATCCACGCGAAGCGCCACTGGCGAATCCACCATGCCGGAGCGGCCTTCGAGCCCCTCTTCGACCCGCCTTGACGCGGCCCCCGCGTTTCGTATGATTCCCGGCGAAAGGAACTCCTCCCATGTTCGATCCTCTCGCGGGGCCAAGGCCCGTGACGAATGCGGCGCGCGATTACACGCGGCAGCGGCAGATGGGCATCGGCGATCTGCTGCTCGAGAACCGCATCATCTTCCTGGACGGCGTGATCAACGATCCGGTGGCCAACCTGATCGTGATGAAGCTCCTGTATCTCCAGTCGGAGAACCGCCACCAGGACGTCCACATGTACATCAACTCGCCCGGCGGCTCCGTCACCGCCACGATGGCGATCTACGACACCATGCAGTACCTCGAGTGCGACATCGCCACGTACTGCGTGGGACTCGCCGCGAGCGGCGGGGCGATCGTCCTCGCCGGCGGGACCAAGGGCAAACGCTTCGCCCTCCCCCACTCGAAGATGATGATCCACCAGCCCTACGGGCAGGTCGGGGGGCAGGTCTCGGACATCGAGATCCAGGCCGAGGACATCATCCGCACGCGGGAGGCGCTCAACGAAGTGCTCGCCCAGCACACCGGCCAGCCGCTCGAAGTCATCGCCCGCGACACCGACCGCGACCGCTATCTCACCGCCGCGGGCGCGAAGGAATACGGACTCGTCGACGAAGTGCTCGTCAAGTCCGAGAAGAAGAAAAAGGACTGACCCTCATGACCGTCCTGGTCCCCTACGTCATCGAGAAGAGCGGCCGCGAAGAGCGGGCGATGGACATCTACAGCCGGCTGCTCAAGGACCGCATCGTCCTGATGGGCAGCCCGGTGAACGACGACGTGGCCAACAGCATCGTCGCCCAGTTGTTGTTCCTGCAGTTCGAGGATCCCAAGGCTGACATCCATCTGTACATCAACTCGCCCGGCGGCTCGATCACCTCGGGGATGGCGATCTACGACACGATGCAGTACATCGCCTGCGACGTGGCGACCTACTGCATCGGCCAGGCGTCGAGCATGGGGGCGTTGCTCCTCACCGCCGGCGCCGCCGGAAAACGCAACGCGCTCCCCAACAGCCGGATCATGATCCACCAGCCGCTCGCCGGCGCCGAGGGGACGGCGATCGAACTGGAAATTCACGCCAAGGAAGTGATCCGCGTCAAGAAGCGGATGAACCAGATCCTCCTCAAGCACACCGGCCAGACGCTCGAGCGGATCGAGGCCGACACCGACCGCGACAAGTTCATGTCCGCGGAGGAGGCCCGCGACTACGGCCTGATCGACAACGTGCTGGAACGCCTCCCCGTGCCGCCGGCGTGACGTACGAAGTATGAAGTAAGAAGTAAGAACGCCGAGCGGCGGTCGGAATGTCGTGTCGATCGCGGCCGAAGACATCACTTCGCACTTCGAGCGATCATCCCGCCCGCCATTCTTCCTTCTGACTTCTGCCTTCATCCCATGCCGCTCCGCCGAACAGGGACGTTCGCGCTGGTCTTGCTTGCGGCGTGCGGTTGCGCGCTGCGGGGGAACGTCGACGCGCTCGAGGGCCGGCTCCGCGTCCAGGAAGACGCGCTCGCCGATCTCGAGTCGCAGCTCGCCACCGCTCATTCCGAGACCCGCTCCGCCCGCCGCGAGGCCGACGCGCTCCGCGCGCAGCTCGCCGACCGCGGCGCGCCGATCCTCCTCCCCGAGCAGGCCCAGGCCCTGTACCGCGTCGAGAAGATCGCGATCGAGGAGATGCTCACCGGCGGACTCGACAGCGACGGCCTGCCCGGCGACGACGAGCTCAACGTGCTGCTCGTCCCCCGCGACGAGCACGGCGAGCCGGTCAAGCTCCCCGGCGACGTCCGCTTCGAGTTGAGCGACCCCAGCCGCGACGGCGCGGGCCGCCAGCTCGGCACGTGGGAGTTCCCCGCCGAGCGAACCCGCGGGCAGTGGCTGTCGGGATTGATCGGCACGGGCTATCAGTTCCGGCTGCCCTGGCAGGAAGTCCCGGCGTCGCCGAAGCTGCTGTTGCACGCGCGGCTCGTCACCGCGGACGGCCGGCAGTTCGACGCGACGCACACCGTCTCCATCCGTCCGCCGGCGACCGAGCCAGCGCGAGAGGTCGTCCACGCCGTCGAGGAGGATCCGCCGCCCGCCGCCGCGCCGGCGCGGCTTCCACCGGACGACGGCTCGTCGCTGGAGCGATTGCCTCCTCCCGTGCGGACGGGTGAAGCGGCGCCGCTCACCGCCCCCGCCCCGCGCCGCCCGCCGGCGGAGCGGACCGACACCTCGGACGCCCGCCGCGACTGGGAGTTCCCGGTGCTGCGGTAGTGTCCGCCGTCCGCGGTCAGTTGTCCGCTGCTTCTTGGCATCCGGATCGGCGTCCGGGGTTGGAGTACAGCCTTCAGGCTGTCTTCCATCCCATCGCGAGAAATGCCTTTCAACATGCCACCGGCGGTGCTGCGCGTTTCACGTGAAACGCGCAGCCATCAATCGCTCGTGGCCCAAGCCGGGATCTCGAGGCCAACGCTCGATTCACAAGCTCCGACCTCTGGTCTCTGACTTCTGGCAGTACTTCCAAGAGCGCGAGTCCGTCATTCCCGCGCAGGCGGGAATCCAGCCTGCCGTGCGTGCCATCGCTGGATGCCCGCCTTCGCGGGCATGACGCGCTGCCGCGAACTTGGAAGAACTGTCGGACTTCCGACGTCCGGCCTTCGGCGGGGCGTTGCCCGCCGGCTGTCAGCGGCGCTGCTGGACCTCGTGGGCCTTGGCCATCGCGGCTTCCGCTTCGGGGATCTTGCCGCACCGCTGGCAGATCACCGAGAGCTGGGTGAAGGAGAAGGGGTCGTTCGGCTCGAGCTCGGTGACGCGGGTGGCGTGGGCGATCGCTTCGTCGAGCCGGCCGAGCTTCTGCAGGTGGACCGCCAGGGCCGAGTGCGACAGGACGTGCCCCGGGTTCTCCCGCAGGGCCTCTTCCAGCTTCGCGACGGCGCCGGCGAGATCCCCCTGCTCCTTGAGCTCGTGGGCCTGGTCGTAGAGTTGGTCGGCGGTGGGCATGGGGTTGGTCCGTTGTTCGTTGTCCGTAGCTGTCAGCTGTCAGCGATCAGCTGTCAGTCGAAGCGATGGTAGTCGGAATGGCGAGCGGGGGACAGGGAACGGGGGTCGCTGCGCGTTTCACGTGAAACGCGCAGACCCGGTTGCGCGACGCCGGACGGCGTCCCGTCCGAAAACAACGGACAACTGACAGCGGACAACGGACCGCCGAGCGTTTCACGTGAAACGCGCAGAGCCCCGGGCGGTTTGCCTTGCCGCCCCTGAAGCCGCGATCTCCGCATTGCCCCCGTTCTACTCCAGCCCCCCGTTTTCCGTCCACATTTCCCTCTTGCCACCGGCGAAAAAGTGTAGCTAGAATTCCGCCCGCGCGCCGGCCCCCCGCCGGCGGGCGACCCAGGTTCGCTCCCCTTCCCCGCTTCACGCAAGGATGCACCCCGATGGACGCGGTCAACCGTCCCGACAACCACCCCGAAGAACAACCGCAGCAGCCTCGCCGCCGGCTGGGCCGCGGCCTCGACGCGCTCCTCGGCGGCGGGAATGGTCCTCCCGCCGCCGACGGTTCGCCGCACGACCGCAGCGAGCCGGACCCGCTCGAAGTGCCGATCGACCGCATCGAGCGGAACCCGTTCCAGCCCCGGATCGACTTCGACCCCGCCACCCTCGAGGAGCTGAGCTACAGCGTCGCCCAGCGCGGCGTGCTGCAGCCGTTGCTGGTGCGGCGGCACGCGAACGGCTATCAGCTCATCGCCGGCGAGCGGCGGTTGCAGGCGGCGAAACACGCCGGCCTCGCCACGGTCCCGGTCCGCATCCTGGCGATGGAGGACCGCGAGGTCGCGGAGGCGGCGCTGGAGGAGAACCTCCAGCGCGACGACCTGAACGCGATCGAAAAGGCGCTCGCCTTCCAGCAGTGCCTGGAACGTTTCGGCGGGACGATCGAGGAGCTGGCGAACCGGCTGTCGATGCAGCGGGCCACGATCAGCAACTTCCTGCGGCTGCTCGAGCTGCCGGACGAAGTGAAGGAGGCGCTCCGGCGGAACGGCATCAGCCCGGGGCACGCGCGGGCCCTGTTGGCGCTCCATTTCGACGCGGCGGCGCAATGGACGATGTGCCAGCGGATCCAGCACGCCGGACTGTCGGTGCGGCAGACGGAGGACGAGGTCCGCCACATCATCGATGCCTGCGCGAACTACGAAGACCCGCGCGTCGATGGGCCGGCCGAGACCGTCCCCTTCGCCGAAGCGGGCGCGGCGCAGCCGGCGGGCGCGGCCCTCACGAACCACTTGAGGTCACTCGCGGAGCAGCTCACGAGCGCGCTGGGGGCGAAGGTCGAGTTCCAGTTGAAGGGGAAGGAGCGCGGGCGGGTCGTGATCCACTTCGCGTCGAACGACCAGTTCGAGCGGATCGTGAAGCGGCTGCGCCCGGCGGCGTGAGGCGGAGTGCGGAGTGTGGAATGCGGAGTGCGGAATGCTTTGCGCGCGAGCGTTTCACGTGAAACGCGGGCATCGCTGTTCCCGGTCCCCGGCCGCTGCTAGACTGACTGGACGACGCGCGGGACGTAGCTCAGCCTGGTAGAGCGCCGGCTTTGGGAGCCGGAAGTCGCTGGTTCGAATCCAGTCGTCCCGACCTTCACTTGCCCAGCACTTCCACGCCGAGATTCGCCGCCGCCCGGCGGAGGTCATCGTCGAGGGATGCGAGAGGCAATTGCCTGCGGAGCGCGAGATCCAGATACGCGGCGTCGTAGCTCGTCAATCCCTGGCTGCGGCACAGTGGCAGGACGTGTTCGAAGACCCTGCCCGAAGCCTCGTCGTCGGACTGTATGTCGAGGGCGCCGAGCAGCCGGACGAACTGGATCGAATCGGCGGCTGAGATCCGCTGTCGCTTTTCCGCCATCGCCAGAACGTTGGCGACTTCCAGGAACCAGTGCGGCGGAACGAGCGCCGCCTCGTCGGCCAGCCGATCCTGAACTTCGGAGGTTGCCGCGTCCTCTTCGTCGGCGAAGCACCACGCCATCGTGATCGAGCAGTCGATGATCAGGGTGGGCTTCACCTCCGCCCCTCGGCGATCAGGTCCCTGATGCGAAGTCCGGCCAGCCGATTGCGGTGGGACAGTTCCCGCATCATCCGAATCGCCTCCCGGCGGTTTGCCGCGGACGGGCAGGGGCGGGCAGGAACCAACCGCGCGACCGGCGAGCCATGCCGCGTAATCGTGATCTCCTCACCGGCAGCGACGCGCTCGAGCAGCTTCGAGAAGTGCGTCTTGGCGTCGAATGCCCCGATGGTGCTTTCAGCGGAATCCTGCATTGCCCGAAACTCACGACAGGGGACTGAACCAAACCCAATCCCAGTTTACTTTCGCAGCGCGCGACGATCAACGCGGATTCCCAACCGGCAATCCTGCGTCGGCGGACTACAGAGCCTCCCGCGGGCCGATGGCGACGGTCGTCGTCTGCGCGAGGGGATACGTTTCGAGCAAAGCGCGGAGTTCGTCGCGCGTGATCGCGCGGAGCGTGTGGAGGTCGTCCTCGACGGAGCGGTACTCCCGGCGATAGACCCAGTTCGACCCGAGCGACGACAGCCGCCCCATCGGCCGCTCGCTGCGGAGCACGACCCGCGAGGCGAGCTTGTTCTTGGCCTGCTCCAACTCGACCTCCGTCGCGCCGTCGCGGTTGACCGCGTCGTAGATGCTCTTGATTCGTTCGAGGTTCGCCGCGGTCGCCTCGGGGTCGCAGCCGAGATACGTCAGCCACGTCCCGGCGCCGTCGTACTCGTTGTAGCCGAGTTCGGCGCTCTCGGCGTGCCCCGGATCGACGAGCTCCCAGTAGAGGCGGCTGCCGGAGTCGTCGCCGACGATCACGGAAAGAAGTTCGGCGGCGAAGCGGCGGTCGTCGGCGGCGGCGGGGGCGGGGGCCATCTGCATCACGTAGGCCTGCTGCGTCGAGTCCTTGCGGATGACCTGCACGCCGCCGGCGGGGCGGGGCTCGAACAGCGGGCGCTCCGGCGACCCGGCGGGCCAGGCGGCGCAGTGCCGCTCCGCTTGTTCGAGCACCGAAGACCATTCGATATTGCCGGCGACGGCGAGCGTGACGTTCCCGGCGACGTAGCGGTCGCGGTGGTATGCGCGCATCTGCCCGGAGGTCAGGGCGGTGACGCTCTCCGTGCTGCCGAGGATGCTCTGCCCCAGCGGGTGCCCGGCGAAGTGCGCCTGCATCGCCTTTTCGTAGGCGGTGAACGAGGGTTGGTCCTCGTACATGCCGATCTCTTCGAGGATCACCTTCTTCTCGACGTCGAAGTCCTCCTGCCGGAGCGAGGGGTAGAGCAGCCCGGCGAGGATCTCGAACGTCTGCGGGAGGTACTCCGGGAGGATGGCGGCGTAGTAGAGCGTGACCTCCTCGCTGGTCTGGGCGTTGTGGCGGGCGCCGACGTCGTCGAAGATGCGGTTCACGTCCTCGGCGGTGTAGCGGTCGTTCCCCTTGAAGGCCATGTGCTCGAGGAAATGGCTCACGCCGGAGACGGCGGGGCTTTCGTCCCGTGAACCAGTGCGAACGAAGAACCCGAGCGCCACGCTCTGCACGGCGGGATTCAATTCGCCGACGATGGTGAGGCCGTGGTCGAGGGTGGCTTGGTGAAATCTCACTCGGTTGTCCTTTGTCCGCGGTCCGCTGCGAGTTGTCAGCGGTCAAACAGTCGTCAGATCCCGGGAGTACTCAGTACGGAGTACTGGGTACTGAGGACTGGAGCATGGAGCCTGCGGACTCATGAGAGTTGGCACCTTGTCGGCCGCATGGGCTTTTCTGTCGTCGATGCCGTCCGGCCAGTCCGCCGGGACGTCGACTTCCAACCGTCGGTCTTTGATGGTCGCCTTGATCGGCGTCATGGTCGCATCCTTGGCCTGTGGGGCAGACATTCCTGTCTGCAGCCTGCCGACAGACAGGAATGTCCGCCCCCACATTGGCTTCGATCGATTCTATCCGATATCGATCGGCTTGCCGCCCTCATCCAAGGGCTCCGGCCGATTGGTGAGGATGTCCAACTCGCGGGCGGGGTGCGCGTGGGCCTGGTCGTGGACCGTCTCCACCGCAACAATACCGAGGAGGGTCACACCTTGGTGGGAGTCGATCGTTCATTCCCGGGAACAGGTCCACTGCCGCTTGCGTCCATCGCTTTGCCCCGCCTTTCCGGGTGGCGCACGAGGCGGTTTCCCAACTGCGACTCGCGACTTCGCAGATCAGCGTGGACGTCGTAATCGAACTTGGCCGCCAAATCCTCGCGTGCGCGCCGGACGGAGGCCACGATGGGATCATCCTTCATCGGTCGTTTCCTCCAGCAGCTCTTCGGGAGTACAGATCAACGGCGTGTCGTATCCGCGTTCATCGCATACTTTACGAACACGCTTCGAGATCTGCGCGTTGGCCAGATGCTTGCAATTCCACGTCAGCAGGTATTGTATTCCATGGACGGCTGCGACGGCAATGTGCGCCGCGTCACGTACGGCCTTATCGGGGAAGGCGCCGGAGTCCATGATCGCTTCGGTGAGTGTTTCAGCATCGCGAGTGATTTGCTGATGAGCTGCGACGATCAGATCGCGTGCTGGAAGAGCAACGAGATAGCTGATGAATGTCGTTTCGAGGTAAACCGCTTCCATTGGACGTTCCGACTCCACTCGGGCCGACACCTGCCTGCTACCGACCGCCTGCTTCCAGCGGCTCCGGGCCGATCGTGAGGATGTCGAAGTCCCGCGCGGGATGCGCGTGGACATACTCGAGAATCGTCGGCACGTCGAGCGCGTCGATCGCCTGGTGGACTTCGTCCAACAGCCGCACTCGCCCCAGGTGGTACCAGTCGCGGGCCAGCGACGAGGCGCGGGCGCCGGTCGATTCCTGCTGCATCACGAGCGCGCTCTTCGAGCGGGCCTTGCAGCGGTCCAGTTCCGCCGGCTCGATCCCCTCCCCCAGCCGCTCCAGTTCGCGGAGCGTGACGGCGAGCGTCTCGTTCGCCCGCTCGGCGGTCGTGCCGGCGTAGCACAGCACGCGGGCGTCGTCGCGGAGGGTGTGCAGCGTGGCGTAGACGTTGTACACCAGCCCCCGCTTCTCGCGGACCTCCGTGAACAGCCGCGAGCTCATTCCCCCGCTGAGCACGTCGACGGCCGCCCACGCCGCGTAATAGTCGGGATCGCGGTAAGGAACGCTGCGGTACGCGATGCCGATGTGCGTCTGCGTCGAGTCGTGCCGGATGTGATCGCGGGGCGGGCCGCCGGGGGCGGTGTGATAGACGGGATCCTCCTGGGATCCCCACTCTCCGAACAGGTCTTCGATCAGCCCGATGATGCGGTCGGCGTCGACGTTCCCGGCGACGCCGACGATCGCCCCATTCGGCCGGAAACAGCGCTCATAGTGGCCGAGGACCGCCGCGTGCGTGACGTTCGGCAGGTCCTCGAGCGTGCCGTCGCTGGGACGGCCCCACGGCGCGGGATAGGTCCGGCGGCGCAGCTCCTGGATCACCTTCTGCCGCGGCTCGTCTTCGATCGACCGCAGCGACTGGGCGATGCCGGTCACGGCCGGCCCGAACTCCTCTTCGGGAATATGCGGGCGGAGGACGATGTCGGCGTAGATGCGGAGCGTTTCGGGGAGCTTGTCGGCGATCGTCGCGCCGGCGAAGCTGACGTGCTGCGCGCCGGCGGTCTCGTGCCGTTGCACGCCGAGGTTGTCGAGATCGTTCGAAAGCTGACGGCTGTCGCGTTCTCCGGCGCCGCGGACGACGAGGTCGCACAGGACGGCCGCCTCGCCGTTGCTTCCGGGGGGATCGTAGATGCTTCCGCCGGGGACCATGATGGAGAAGGCGGCGGACTGGACGTCGGGCATCGGCTCGATGACCAGCGTGAGTCCGTTGGGCAACGTCCGCGTGCGGATCGTCTGCTGCTTCATGGCTCCCTCGAAAAGGCGAGTGCGGGCGCTTCAGCGTAGCGGGTGCGGGAGCGGAGGAACAGAGTGGCGAATGCCGAGTCCGCTCAAGCGAGGCCCGGCCCGCCGCCGATGACAAGGACATGGCCGGTCCGATCGGCGGCCGCTCGGATGCGCGCCGGAGATCATGGATGAAATCCTGGCTCGTTGCGTTGCCATGCTTCGCGCTGGCGGTCTTCCCCGGCTGCCAATGCCATCCCTGCGCGCGCGATGGGGCGAGCGACGCGGTCGATTGCGTCAACGACCATGCGCCGGTGTTCGACCATCTGTACCATCCGGCGTTCGACCTGACGCGGATCGGCCAGCCGGACTGGTGCGCGTACCCGCTCAACCGGGCGCTGTGCGGGCCAGGCTGCGCGTGCCGGGAGTGCCCGTAGGCGAGCGCAAAGAAAAAGCCGCCGCGCGGCGACTTCCACTCCTTCCCTTCAGCCTCGCGAGCGTGCGAATCGCGGTTTCCCCGGTTGCGGGCTGCGGTTGCTTCTTTCAACCGCCACGTAGGTCGAAGTTCGCCCCCGGTCGCGAGGCTGCCTTCCGATACGTATGCGGACTCACTGCCGGGCACCCTCCTTTCGTATAGATGATCGGCCGGAAGGATGGCGGGTCCGTCCCCACCCTCCGGGCTTCCCTGCCAACCTCTCTCCTCCATCAATACTTACGTCGGACGGAAGCGCGGCGTGGGAGAAAACGGCGGCCTGGTCCGGCGGGCGGGAGCTATTGCGGATAGTCTCCGGCCATCCAGCGGGCGATGAGCTCGATTTCGCGGGGAGTGAGCTGCTCGCGGAAGGCGGGCATGCGGTTCTTCTCGCCGTAATGCTGCGGAGTGCCGGGGTTGCCGATGAAGCTCTTGAGCCACGCGACCGAGCCGTATCCGGTGAGGGCGGGATAGCCGAGGTTGTCCTCGTCCGACTCCTGGAACTTCGCGCCCGGCTCGAAGCTGGAATGGCAGTCGGTGCAGGATTGAGTCAGCGCGCCCTCCGCCAGCGCGAGGTTCTCCATCGTCTCTCGACCCAGCTCGACCAACTCGGGATCGACCTGACGATCGCCGCGGCCGCTTTGAGATGCGAGGAACTCGGCGAGCGCGTCGCGATGCCGCTTGTTCCGCGGATCGGACAGCGCCTCGCGGTTGTCGCGGGACCAGCCGGCCATTTCGCCTTCGTCGAGATCGATGAAAGTCGGCGATTCCCCCGCCGCTTTCTGCGCGAGCGCCTGTTGATACCAGACGGCCTTCTCGAACGGGGCGAAGTGCCGCTCGTAGTTCACGAGCAGCGACCGCCACCAGTCGGGCGTGGCGAAGTCGCCGAGATCGGCCGCGGTGGCCGGTTCGGTCAGCGTCTTCCCCGCGCCATCGTGGCCGTCGTAGCGATGGCACGACGCGCAGAACTGGGCGAACAGCTTGGGGCCTTGCAGGTAGGGGTCTTCGCGGACGAGGGCCACGGCGCCGCGGGTGTCGATGCGGACGTGCTCGATGAGCGCCGGCATCCGCTCGGCCGTCCGCTGGTCTTCCTCCTTGGCGGCGAGATACCGCTGGTCGCCGCGGTCCGCGCGGAGCGACATCGCCGTGAGCAGGCCCATCCCCAGGAACGCCGCGCACAGGAAGCCCACGTTGAACGCGTGCCCGAGTTTCCAGCGGCCGAGGAACGGCATCAGGAACAGGACGAGCAACCCCAGTCCCGGCACGACGTGCGTGCCGATGATCTCCGTCTCGCCGGGAAAATATTTCAGAAGCTGGAACAGCCACAGGAAGTACCACTCGGGGCGGGGCGCGCCGTAGCCGGCGGGAGGGTCGGCCGGCGGTCCCAGATCGGCCCCCGGCGGCCCGCCGTGCAGGATGTTCGGCAGATAGACGAGCAGCAGCACCGCGGCCAGCACCGCCAGGCACGCCACGCCGTCGCGGAGGATCTGGTCGGGCCAGAAGGTCGTCGCGGGGCGCCGCTCGGGAGCGCGGGAGGTGATCCCGTGCCGGCGGAACACGTAAATGTGCATCGCCAGGAACACGATCAACAAGGCCGGGAGCAGTCCGGCGTGAATGGCGAAGAAGCGGGTCAGCGTCTGATGTCCGTACTCCGGCCCGCCGACGATGAACTCCTGAATTTGCGGGCCGATGCCCGGGGTGATCCCGGCGATGTTCGTGGCGACGGTCGTCGCCCAGAAGCCCTTCTGGTCCCACGGGAGGAGATAGCCGGTGAGGGAGAAGCCGAGGACGATCATCATCAACACGAGGCCCAGCCAGAAGTTGACCTCGCGGGGGGCCTTGTAGGCGCCGTCGATGACGACCTGCATCAGGTGCAGGGCGAGGAGCACGACCATCGCCTGGGCCATGAAGTGGTGTACGCCGCGGAGCAGCCAGCCCCCCTGCATCTCGTGCTGGATGTAGTACACGCTCTCCCACGCGCCTTGGGCGTTGGGACTGTAGGCGGTCCACAGCACGAACCCGGTGACGAGCTGCACGAAGAACGCGAACACGAGCGTGCTGCCCCACACGTACCGCCACCGGGCGCCGCCGGGGATGTTCTCGTACAGCGCGTCGTAGACGATCCCGCGGTAGCCCGTGCGGTCGTCGAGCCAGTCGAGGAGCTTCTTCATGCGGGGATCCGCTCCGAGGTGCCGGTCCGGAAGTTCTCGTATTTCACCCACACGGCGTCGTCGCGGACCGCGACTTCCAGCTCGTCCAGGTCGCGGGGGCTGGGACTGGTCGCGCTCCGCTCTCCCGTCACGCTGAACAGGCTGTTGTGGCACGGGCACAGATACTCGGCCTGCGCGGCCACCCAGCTTACGAAGCAGGCCGCGTGCGGGCACCTCGCGCTGTAGGCTTGCACGACATCTTCTCCGGTGCGGCGGAGGAAGATCGAGCCGACCGGCTCCTCGGCGAAGTGCGTCCAGGCGTCGTCCCGGTCGGCGATGATGCGGAAGAACCGCGGCACGCCGTCGGCGGGCAAGGCGGCGAGGCTCGTCACGCGGTAGAAGCCGTCCCGTGCGCCCCCCTCCACGTTGGCGGCGCGTTTGCCGCGGCGGTTGCGGAGCGGATCGAACAAGGCGAACAGGCTGAGCCCCAAGGGGACCAGGGCGGCGATCGCGCCGACCGTCCCGGCCGCGAGCTTCGCGAGAAACCCGCGCCGCGGCAGAGGCGCGGCGTGCGGCGGCGAGGAAGATGCGGCGGAAGAACGAGCGGGCGGGGCCGTTTCAGGCGGACTCATGGCGGGCAGGACCGGCAGGTGGAACGAGGCGGGACGTCGTGCGACCGCGGATCAATCGTCGCGGAAGGCGCTGAATATGGTAGCCGAATCCCCGGGAATTCGAAATCCGCCCGACTGGCGGAAATCCGCGGCCGCGACCGCTGAAGTTCATCCCGATCGATTCGATCCCAGCCCACAGCGCAACCAAGGGAGAATCCGCGGGGCGGCTTCGTCGCGGGAAGTCGCCGGCCGTTGGATGGCGCTCCCTCGCTGGCGCGTCGGGCTAGGGTTCGTCAGACGTGCCGCTCTCCTGGAGGGCCGGCTTCAGCGCGGCGAGCAATGTCTGGATCGCGGACTGAGGCGGGCCGGGGAGGATCGCCCCGGCGGCCTGCTTGTGCCCTCCGCCGCCGAACCGTTCGGCGACCGCGGCGACGTCGGTCCCGGTCCGGCTGCGGAGGCTGACCTTGATCCGCCGGTCGATCTGCTCGACCGCGATGAACGCGACCTGCGTCCCCGCGATCATCAGGCATTCGTTGACCAGGTCTTCCGTGTCGACCGGCCGCGCGCCGGTCTCGACGAAATCGTTCCATTCGACCCACGTGTAGGCCAGGCGGCCGTCGCACGCGAGTTCGACGCGGCTGAGCACGCGGCCGGCGAGCTTGAGCCGCGCCGGCGGGCGCTGCTCGTACAGCGCGCGATAGATCGCGTGCGGCTCGGCGCCCAGGTCGATCAATCGCGCGGCGGCCCGCATCGTCCCGCTGGTCGTCGAGGGGAACCGGAACCAGCCGGTGTCGGTCGCGATCGCGCAGAACAGGTAGGTGGCGGAATCGTCGTCGATCGGCAGTCCGAGGGCCTCGGCCATCTGGAGCACGAGCGCGCCGGTCGCCTCCGAGCGGGTGTCCTTGAACTCGACCGCCCCGAGGTCGTCGCGGCTCACGTGATGGTCGATCACGACCTTCCGCGCCGGCGACTCGCGGATCGCGGTCCCCAGGCTCTGAAGCTGCGACCAGGAACTCGTGTCGAGGATCACGTGGACGTCGGCGTCCTGCACCTCGGCCGCGGTGATGCCCTGCCCGAACTTGAGCACGCGGCCGCCGGAATCGAGGAAGGCGAGGCTCGCCGGGGCATCGGAGGGATTCACGATCCGCACCGATTTTCCCTGCGATTCAAGCATCCGGGCCAGCGCGAGCTCCGATCCGAGCGCGTCGGCGTCGGGACGCACGTGACTGGACAGCGTGAACCGCTGATTCGAGGCGATGATTTCCCGCAGCGGCTCCCAGTCGATGTTCATGCGAGCCATCGTAGTGGCGTCGGGAAGGGGATTCAACCGCGGTTTGTTCGTTGTCGGCTGTCCGCTGTCCGCTGTCCGCAATCGTCTGACCTCTGATCTCTGACCTTCAGCCATCGACGAGCTCCCGCACCCGTTCGCAGTCGGCGGCGAGTTGGGCCTGCAGCGCGTCCGGGCCGGCGAACTTCCGCGTGTCGCGGAGACGGGCGCGCAGGTCGACCGCCAGCGTCGGGCCGGGGAGCGGGCCGGTGAAATCGAGCAGATGGCACTCGACCTTGCGCTCCCCTTCGCCGAACGTGGGGTTCGCTCCGACGTGCACCGCCGCCGGGTGCGATTCGCCGCCGACGCGGGCCAGCCCCGCATAGACTCCGTCGGCCGGCAGCAGCGTCTCGATGCCGGCGAGGTTCGCGGTCGGGAAGCCGAGGGCGCGACCCCGCCCCGCCCCGGCGACGATCCGCCCCGCGAGGCGGTAGGGATGCCCGAGCGCCTCGACCGCCTCGGTCATCCGCCCCGCCGCGATCAGCTCCCGGATCGCGCTGGACGACACGACCCGTCCCCCCGCGCCGACGAAGTGCGCGGCGACGTCGAGGGTCAGTCCCGCGGCTTCGCAGAGCCGCCGCAGCGTCGCGACGTGGCCGGACCGTCCGCGTCCGAAGAAGAAATCGGGGCCTTCGACGAGCCCGCGGGCGGCGAGCCGCTCGCGGACGATGCGTTCGAAGAACTCTTCCGGCGCCAGTTCGAGGAGCGCGCGGTCGGTGGGATAGGCGATGACGAAATCGACGCCCGACCGGTCGAGCAACTCCGCCTTGTGCTCCGTGGTCGTCAGGTTCGGGGGGGCGGATTCCGGTCGCAGGAGCGAGATGGGGTGCGGGTCGAAGGTGAGGACCACGGCGGGCGCCGCGGCGGCCCGCGCCCGCCGGACGAGCAGGTCGATGATCGCCCGGTGCCCGCGGTGCACGCCGTCGAAGTTCCCGATCGACAGGCATCCGCCGCGATAGCCGGCCGTTTCGTCGAATCCGCGGAGCAGTCTCATGGGTCCCCAGCAATTCCGGATCGGGCGGATGATCGCCCCGGCGGGCCTCGGTCCGCATGTGCCGATTGTGTCACACGGGGGGTCCGCTGGCGAGGACGCGGGGGCCGCACGACCGTCACAGGCGGCGGCCAAGTCTGGCGGTTGGTCGCGGCGGAGCGCGGCGGGCCGTCGCGGTCAAGCGACCGGCGGGCGGAAGTCGAAACAAATCGCTGCCCCTGATTGCCGGCGCGCGGCCCGCAGGCCGCTGGGCGGCCCCGCGCCCGTCGTCTTTCATTGCCCGGAGATCGTGAGTTCATGTTCGAGAATTTGACCGACGATCAGATCGCGCTGATCGGCTCCGCCGCGGCCGTGTTCGCTTCGGCGATCGTCATGGTGTCGACGTACTCGGTGAGGCGGATGCTCCGCGGCGAGAACCAGGCGCTGCCCGAGTCGCTGAAGGTGCCGCACCGCCGGCCCGAGCAGAAGCGCCGCGCGGCGTGACGCGGAGGCCCAAGTCACGCCCCTCCCTCTCCGAGGGAGGGGCTGGGGAGGGTGTTCGATCGCATTCTTCAGTCGCCACCCTCCCCCTGCCCCCTCCCTGACAGGGAGGGGGGGTTCGTCGGGCTTGCAAGCGTCCCGCGTCCCGCGCAGGATGTAGCCGCGGGCGGGGATTCACCGACAATTCGAAATCTCGAGGAAGGAGCGGGCGATGCGAAACCTCCTGCGGGGCGCGGCGGCGCTCGCACTGGTCGGACTGGGCTACGGTCTCGGGGCATCGGGGGTTCTCGCTCCCGACCCCGCCCACGCGCAGGCGGTCCCCGGCGCCGCGCAACCGGCGGCCGGCGCGTTCCCGGGGTTGTCGGACGAGGCCCGCGCCAAGGTGCAGGCCGCCAACGACGCGCTCAGGTCAGCGATCGCCGCGCTGGAACAGGAGAAGCAGTACGTGCCGGTCGTCAATACGGTCAACGCGTTCGCCGCGAGCGTGGGGGGCATGAACGTCCTCGCCGATCTGGAAGCGGGCCGGGGGGTCGATCCGGAGA
The DNA here is from genome assembly GCA_040877365.1 of Planctomycetales bacterium. Classification (GTDB taxonomy): domain Bacteria; phylum Planctomycetota; class Planctomycetia; order Planctomycetales; family Planctomycetaceae; genus JBBDNT01. Next base: position 17,480 of record JBBDNU010000020.1, on the reverse strand, counting down.
CGTTCGCGGCGCTGTACGCCGGCCTCGCCACGGACGAGGTCGCGAAGGATCTCGGGAAGGACGAGGAGGACCGGGTGACGTACAAGGGGAAGGTCGTGCGGATGTATCCAATCTCGCGGTTGAAGGCGCTGTTCGGAGCGCGCGAGCAGATCGGCCAGAAGGAGTGAGAGCTGCGGATCGACCGTGGCACAAGCTGCCCGGATGAGATCGTTCATGCATGCCGGCAGCGCCACTCGCGAAACAGCGCAACCTGAAAACCGGCGCGTCCTCCGTCCCTCGCTTGCGCGTTTTGATGTTGCGCTATTTCGTGACCGCGATTCCGTCATTCCCGCGAAGGCGGGAATCCAGTGCGTTCGCCGTCCGCGCAGCCGCTGGATGCCCGCCCCCGCCTTCGCTGGGGGCAGGCTCTTCGCGGGCATGACGCGCAACGGCGGCGAGTCGCCCCCAGCCGCTCCATCGCCGGCAAATTCTCCCATATTGGATGAAACTGCGCAACATCAAAACTTGCGCGTCGGGCTGGTCTGCAACCCTGCGAACCTTCCGCCCGCACTACCGCGCGGAACCCGGCGCGTGGCGCGCCGCCAACTCGAGCGGCGGCCGCGCTCCGGGCGAGCGGATTTCGGTGCGCGCCGCAGAGCGGCGGCCAGCGGCGTCGCGGACCACGGCCTTCACGATCAGCACGTCGTCGGGCGCGAGCGGAAACGGCACCGGCAGCTCGATCCGCCACGTGGACCGCGGACGCTCCGTCGCGAGGCCGCTTTCGCCACGGCGGGCTGTTCGCCGACCGTCGATTTTTCCGATCGCCCGCACGAGTTCGATTCCCTCGAGGCAGCGTGTGCGGTGCGTTTCGCCGGCGTTGATCTCGCACGCGACGAACTCGAGTTCGGGCGCGCCGCCGCCCGCCTCGGCGGCGTCGCACGTCAACCGGACCGCGAGGGAGCGCGGCGGGGTGCGCGAGTCGCGGAGAGTCTCGCCCCCTTCCTCTCCGCTCGCACCCGTCCCCGCGTCCCTCCACTCCGCCGCGATCTGCGCCTCGGGGGCGGCGTCGGGAATCGCCCGCAGCGAAAGTTGCAGCCGCGTCCCGCGGGCGGCGCGGACCCGGACCCGGCGCGGCCCCACGCCTCCCGATGCGCGGAGTTCGACGAAGGCGCTCGCCGTCCCCCCTACGTCGACCGACCAGTTGCCGCCGTCCACGTCCCATTCGAGCGCGCGGGGGCCGGCCAGTCCCCAGCCCGACAGCGGGGCGCGCAGATCGAGGCTGCGATAGCCATCCGTTGAGGCCGAGGGATCGGCTTCCGCCGATTCGCGCCCCGCGCCGTACACCGCGATCGTCCACCGGCGATACAGCTCCTCGAACGGCACTCCGGTCGCGCGCTCGATGTTTCGCGCGCCCGTGCCGGGTCCCCGCGCCAGCCGCCCCAACACCTCGTCTCCGAACCGGTCGCAACACCAGCGCAGAAACAGGAACGTCGCGCCGCGGCAGCCGTGGCTCCGCCACAGTCCGGCGCCGTAATAGTCGGGGACGACGAGGGGATACTCGGCAGTGTCGTCGAGGAAGCGGCTGATGCGGTAGTCGAGGTTGCTCCAGCCTCCCTCGTGCAGATGCTCGGAGACGTGGGCGATCGCCTCGTTCAGCCAGTCCTCCTCGGCGGGGAGCGGGACCGGCGCCGCGTCGCTCCCCAGGCGGGCGCTGAAGCAGACGGCGTGCGCGTACTCGTGGATCAACAGCGTCCGCAGATGCCGGTCGGGCCGGGCGGTCGAGTTCAGGAACATCAGGTCGCTGCGGTTTCCGAACGGCGGCTGGCGATCGGTGCGGAAATCGTCCCCCCGGACCATTCCGCCCAGCGACGTCCGGCCCCCCTGCAGGCGGTCGAGCCACGGCGTCAGCAGCACCGCGAATTTTCCGTCGCCGTCCACGTCGCGGTGCGTCCCCAGCACGCGCCGGCTGCGGGGGACGACTTCCTCGTCCACCAGGCGGACGATCTCCTCCGCCAAGCCGGGGAACAGGTCGCGCGGCCGCAAGCAGTCGTCGAGATAGACCCGCACGCTGCGCCCCTCGGCGATCGGCTGCGCCGCGATCCGCGCGTATTGCCGCGGATCGTCCAGCGGGCCTTCGGTGACGTGCAGCGAGAACGTCCGCGCTGCGGAATCGGCTGTCGGCCGGGCGGAACCGGACGAACCACCGCCGCCTGACGAACAACCTTCGTCGATTCCGGACCGTCGCGCCAGTGCCTCTTCGATCGGCCGAAGTGCGTCGAGCGGATCGACCGCGCGGGCCGCGATCGGCGAGGCCGCGGCCACCGGCGCCGCGGACAGGACGATTTCCTGCGCGGGGCCGCCGGCGGAGAGGTTGCTCACGATCAGGACGTGGCGGCTACCGCGTGCATCGAACGGCAGATCGAACTCGGCCTCCTCCTGGGAGATCTCCAGCGCATACCACCGGCCGGGCTCGAGCCGCTCGATCCGCGGCTGCGGCGCTTGTCGCAGCCAGGGGATCCTGCCGGAGAGGACCGCGGCGGAGAGGACCGCCAGCAGCGCGAGTGCCGTCGATCCGCAGCGCGTCCGCATCGGGCTTCCCCCGGCGAGAGGCTGCGCGACGCGGCGCGATCCGCGCCGCGCAGGAATGCCGCCAAGGGAAGGGATCGGCCCCGCACGACCCGCGTCTTCAGTAAAGTTCGCGGGATCGTCAGGATCGGTCCATCCATCCCGAATTCACGCCGTCTTCACGGGGTCGCCGGAAAATGGGGGCCGGATTTTCTATACTGAGCGTCCCGAGTCACGCGCTGCCCACCCAGGAAGCCCTCTCCGATGTCCCGCCGCCCCTGCCTCCCCGCCCTCCTGTGCGTGCTGTTGACCTCCCCCCTGGCCGCCTGCGGGCAGGCGACCATCGCTCCCCGCTCGGCCACACCGGTCGACGACCACATCCGCGGGCTGCAAACCGCGGCGATCCACGAGGGCCGTTCTCCCGCCGCGCACTGGGGAACCGATCCCGCGATTTATACGCACTGGGGATCCCACTCGAACCGGTTGGTCCCGGTCTACACCTTCGGCACGAAAGGGGCCGGGGCCGGCGTCGATCTCGACGGCTACTCCGGCGCGAACAGCCCGTATCGCCGCGAGGGCGAAGTCCGCCGGATGTACGGCTACCTCCCGGAAAACACCGTCGATCCCGCCGCCGACTACTGCGACCAGACCAACATCGCCGACATCCAGCGGCGCGCGCTCGAGAGCGGCAAGAAGCACATCGTCCTGATCGTGTTCGACGGCATGGACTGGCAGACCACCTGGGCGGCCGCCATCCATAAGACCGGGCGCATTCCCTATCGCGAAGGGCGCGGGACCGGCCTGCATTTCCAGGATTACGATGCGGCCGGCACGTCGCAGTTCGGCTGGATGGTGGCGAGCCCGCTCGACGCGAACACGGTCGTCGACGAGAACACGCAGACGATTCGCCGGCGGAACCGGGGAACCGTCGGCGGGTACGACGCCTCGCGGGGCGGCTCGACCCCCTGGGCCGCCGAGTCCGCCGACCCGTATCTCATCGAAAAAGGGGGCGGGGTCGTGCACACGATTCCGGATTCCGCCCCGACCGCGACCGCGCTGGCCGCCGGCGTCAAGACGTTCAATGGAGCGATCGGCGTCGACGCGGTCGGCAACAAGCTCGTCACGGTCGCCCACCGCGCGCAGCAGGCGGGGCGCTCCGTCGGTCTCGTGTCCAGCGTGCCGGTCAGCCACGCCACGCCCGCCGCGATGTACGCGCACAACGTGTCCCGCGACGATTTCCAGGACATTTCCCGCGACCTCCTCGGCCGGCCGTCGATCGCGCATCCCGAAAACCCGCTGCCGGGGGTGGACGTGCTGATCGGCGGCGGTTGGGGCTGCGACAAATCGAGCGACCGGCCCCAGGGAGAAAACTTCCTTCCCGGCAACCGCTATCTGGCCGACGCCGACCTGCGGGCGGTCGACGTTCGCAACGGCGGCGCGTACCTCATTGCCACTCGCGAGAAGGGAGTGCGCGGCGCCGACCGGCTGAAGAGCGTCGCCGAACGCGCCGCGCGCGACGGAACGCGGCTGCTCGGCTTGTACGGCGTCGGCCGATACAACGGCCACCTGCCGTACCGGACGGCGGACGGCGACTACCAGCCGGCCCCGGGCCGCAACGGGACCGCCGAGAGGTACGACCCCGCCGACGTCGCCGAAAACCCTACGCTCGCGGAGATGACCGACGCGGCCCTCGTCGTGCTGTCGCGGAACCCGAACGGCTTCTGGCTGATGGTCGAGGCGGGAGACGTGGACTGGGCCAACCACGACAACAACCTCGACAACGCGATCGGCGCCGTCGAGAGCGGCGACGAGGCGGTCCGTGCGGTGACGGCCTGGGTCGAGAAGCACAGCAACTGGAGCGAGTCGCTGTTGATCGTGACCGCCGACCACGGACACCTGCTCGTGCTCGACCAGCCGGAACGCCTCGTGCCGGAGGGCGAGCGCCCGAAGCGGCGGTGAGAGCGCGTGAATCAATCGTGGCCCAAGCTGCCAGCTTGCGGTGGTTCGCGACGCGGCCAGCACGCGGCCAGATTTGCGGGCGATGGGTGGCCGGGCCGCCGTTGCGCGTCATGCCCGCGAAGTGCCTGCCCCCAGCGACGGCGGGGGAGGGCATCCAGCAGATGCGCGGAGGGCGAAGGGACTGGATTCCCGCCTGCGCGGGAATGACGGCATCGCCACTCGCGAAATAGCGCAACATCAAAACTGGCGCGCTGCGGGCTGGTGTGGAGGCGCCTTCTTGCGGAATTCCCTTGCTTGCGCTGCGGGCTGGTCTGGGATCCTTTACGCCTTCTTCCCCACCGCCTCGCGGGTCCACGCGCCGTCCACCAGCCGCCACATGCTGCCGTTCGGGTTGGCGTCGCGGAGGGCCGCCGGCAGACGCTGAGGGCGGACGTTGTCGTAGCATTCCAGGACCGAAAACCGCCGTAGCGAGGCGGGGATGCCGACCGCGGTGAAGCCGGGATGTCCCGTCGCGGGATACGGGCCGCCGTGGTTCATCGCCGGGCTGACGGCGACGCCGGTCGGCATCTTGTCGTTGAGCAGCCGCCCGACCTTCCGGCGGAGCGCCGGTTCGATCCGCTCGGCCAGCGCGTCGTCGCTGCCGCGCGTGTCGGTGTACAGACAGCCGGTGAGGTTGCCTTCGAGGCTGTCGACGACGGCGAGCAATTCGGCGGCGTCGCGGGCGGAGACGAACAGCGTCGCGTTGCCGAAGGCTTCGGTCTGGAGCGCGTGCGGGTCTTTCAGATACTCGGCCGCTTCGATCCGCAGGAGCGTGTTGGCGTAGGCCAGCCGGCCTTCGATTGGTTTCCCCCCGGTGACGATCTTGGCGCCGGCGGCGCGGAGCCGCTCGACCGCCTCGCTCAGCCCCTCGAGCACGCTCTCGGCGAGGAGCGTGCCGGGGATCGTCGCGTCGAACCGGGCGGCGACGGCCATCTGGAAGGCGTCGCTCTCGGGGCTTTCGACGAGCGCGACCAGGCCGGGGTTCGTGCAGAACTGCCCGGCCCCCATCAGGCAGCTCGCCGTGAATTCATCGACCAGCTTCTGAATCCGCTCCTCGACGGCGCCCGGCAGCACGAAGACCGGATTGATGCTGGACAGTTCGAGATAGATCGGCTTGCCGGCGCGGTCGGCCGCTTCCTTGAGCGCGAGGCCCGCGTGCCGCGAGCCGGTGTAACCCGCCGCTCCCATCAGGGGGTGCGAGACCAGCAGCGCCCCGTCCGCGTGGCTCGTGCGATACAGAAGCTGCACGAACCCGGCGGGCATCTCGGTCTCCTCCGCCGCGGCGCGCGCGGCCTCGGCGAACAGCCGCGTCGTGCCCGGGTGCAGCGGGTGCCCCTTGGCGATGACGGGGTTGCCGGCGGCGACCGCGGCGGCGAAGTCGCCCCCCGCCATCGAGTTGAACGCGAACGGAAAGTTGTTCGGCCCGAACACGGAGACCGGGCCGATTCCGGCGTGCATCGAGCGGATGTTGTTCTTCACATCGATCGTGGGGAGCGCCCACGATCCCTCGCGGGCCGCCGCCGCCGCCTGACGGAGCTGGTTGCTGGTCCGCGGCAATTCGACCTCTTTCAGGCGTGGCGAAACCGCAAGCGATGTTTCGGCGTTCGCGATCGAAACCAGCTCGTCCGCGCGGGCGTCGATGCGTTCGGCGTACTTGTCGAGGAACGCGGCGAACCGCTCCCCCGGCCAGCCGCGCGTGGCCTCGAAGGCACGGGCCGCCGCCGCGATCGCCCGCTCGATCTCCGCGCGCGGGCTGACGGGATACTCGTCGTCGAGCGGCCGGCGCGCGGCGGGGTTCGCGGCGCGGAACGTTTCCTTCCCCGCGGAGACGGCCCATTCGCCGTCGATCAGAATGGGCTGAAGGCTCATGGTCGGTTCCCTGCGGCCGGAGCGGGCGAGTCGCGGTTCGTCGTGAACCGGCATTCTAGCGAGTCGCGGCCGATTCGGCACCGGCGTGCGGTTCCCGCAGCTCTTGAAGCTGGAGAAAAGGGTGGCACGCCCGGGGGCCGGCGACCGCGGTCCTTCTCTCCCGCCCGCCGGGCTGCTATACCCGAACCATGCACGTCTGCCTGTTCGACATCGACGGCACGCTGCTCGACACCGGCGGCGCCGGGCAGGCGGCGATGGAAGCGGCCCTCGCCGCCGAGTTCGGCGCGAGCCGGCCCGTGACCGGAATTTCGGCCGCGGGCCGCACCGACCGCGCCATCACCCAAGACCTGCTCGCGTTCCACGGCCTGCCGGACGACGAGGCGCACACGGCGCGGCTGCTTACGGCCTATCTGCGGCACCTGCCGGAGCAACTGGCGGCCCGTCCGGGGGGGGTGTTGCCGGGCGTCGCCGAGATCCTCGCCGACCTGGCTCCGCGGGAGGACGTGCTCGTCGGCCTGTTGACGGGCAACTACCGCGAGGGGGCGCGGGTCAAGCTGGCGCACTTCGCGCTCGAGGCGCACTTCCGGTTCGGCGGCTACGGCGACCGGCACCACGACCGCTGCGACGTCGCCCGCGAGGCGCTTGCCGAACTCCGCGCGCATTACGACGGCGAAATCGACCTCGAGCGGGTATGGGTCATCGGCGACACGCCGGCCGACGTGCGTTGCGGCCGGGCGATCGGCGCGCGTGTGGTCGCGGTCGGGACGGGCGTCTTCCCGCTGGCGGACCTCGCCGCCTCCCGCCCGGACCACCTGTTCGACAGCTTCCGCGACCCGCGGGGGTTGCTGGAGTTGCTGGTGTGACCGGCAAGTCAAATTTTCCCGCACACCGGGCACTGCGGGTCGCGGGCGAGCTTCAGCTTGCGGAACGTCATCGTCCGCAGGTCGCAGGCCACCATCTCTCCCAGCAGCGGTTCGCCGAACCCGGCGAGCACCTTGATCGCCTCCATCGCCCCCAGACAGGCCACCATCCCCGAGACCGCCCCGAACACCGGAAACTCCCGCCGCCACTCCGGCGGATCCTCCGGGTGCAGGCACCGCAGGCAGGGAGTGCGGCCGGGGACGATCGTCGTGATCTGGGCTTCAAGGTCGTACATCGCGCACTCGACGAGCGGCTTCTTCTGGGCGACCGCCTGCTCGTTCATCAGATACCGCTCGCGGAACAGCGGGGCGCAATCGACGATGAGATCGACTTGCTCGACCAGCCGGGCCGCGTTCCCTTCGTGGACGTTCTCGGGCACGGCGACGATCTCCATCCGCGGGTTCAGCTCCCGCAGTCGCCGCTTGGCCGACTCGACGCGCGGCTTGCCCAGCCAGTCGTGCGTCATCAGAAGCTGGCGGTTGAGGTCGCTCGGCTTGACGTTCCCCGCGTGCGCGAGGACGAGCTTGCCGATCCCCGCCGCCGCGAGTTGATACGCGACGACGCTCCCCAGCCCGCCGACGCGGGAGACGAGCACCGCGGCCCCCTTCAGCGCCTCCTGCCCCGCCTCCCCGAAACCGGAGACCCAGATCTGCCACTCGTAGACAGCGCGTTCTTCGTCGGTGAGCGGTCGGCCGTGGGGCATGGAAGCGAAGCAGGGATCAAGAAGGTCGCGACGAAAGCCGCCAGGGAGTGGGCGATGCAGGAACCGAACTACCATCGCAAACCTCGGGCGAAACTGCAATTCCCGCCCGAGGCGACGCGCAATCCGGCGCGCGCGGCGCACCGGCTGCCGATTCGGCAGGGGCGGACCCCGGCTTGCAAGCCGTCATCGACGCCTGGCCCACGCTCCCCGAGGCGGTGCGGCGGACGGTGCTGAGAATCATCCAGACGGCCGAGCGGGGAAAGCTCGCGGCCGGCGACGCGACCCGGCCCGGCTGATGCGACCGCCCCCGCCCGGCTTTCATCGACGGACCCGCGGGGAGTGCGCCGGGCGGGCCGGGGGAGCCAACGTCCATTCGCCCGCTTCCCGTGCCGGACGCGCTCGCGGGGGCCGCGATGGGGAACGGAAACGTGCGGCGCTGGCAGTGGGATGCCGTCTTGCGATTCTCCGGGGCGAACGGGGGGAAATCGAGGGCGGGGCGAAACTGCGACCCGCGCGTTTCGACGGATCCGGGAACGCCGCCCGAAGTGATACCGGCTACGGCCGGACACTCCGCGAAGTGCGGAGACACACTCCGGCCGCGCGACAGGCTGACGCTCCAATCGCCCAAGAGGCGCGACCCTGCCGCTCGTCCGGCGCAGATTGCAGTAGTTGGCCGAGAAGGCGCGACCGGGGCCGGTATGGGACCATGCTGATTGGGGGACTTGTAACCGCCCCCCCCGGCCGAGCGGGCGTGAGACTCCCAATTATCCTCGCCCTCGGTCGAGCACCAACATCGACCCTTCCCTCGCCGCAACGGGCGCGCGCAAGACCGCCAATCTCGGTGCGGTTCACCTTCCTGAAATCACTTCGGGTGTCAGCACGGCTTCCGACGTAAGGATCGTGCCTACTTCGCCGCTTACGTCGTTGATGGAGATCGCCCCCTCGTTCTTCTTGTTGGACTGGACGGAGACGACCTTCTTTCCGAGGGAACTGAAAACGTCGATCGTCCCACCCTTGTAAAGGTGGATGACTCCAGCTCCGGATTCTGCGGCGGCAATTCTGACGGACGTGTCGGACTCTGTGATCCGCACCCCCACACCGACCGGCGCGTGTCGCGGGAACTCGAACATCCGAAAGTGGTCGGCTGTAAGCGTCGTGCAATTGTCTCCACTACGGACGAGGATGCTCGATCTGCCCATGTCTGTCTCGATGGAAACTTGATGATCAAACGTGTTTCCAGTCGCATCAAGGCCGCTGAGCTTGAGTGACGCGCCTCGGCCGTCGCTGCCCAGCGATGCGAGAACCCGCCCTTCGTCGTTCACGATTTCCAGACTCTTCACGCGCAGTTTGTCGGGCAGCGCCGCGGGGGCAGCGGGAGACTGCGCGGCTCGCGTCAGCCGCTGCGCCTCCTCGAAAGTGAGGTTCGGCGGAGACGGGTTTCGCTTCTCCTCGGCCTCCACCGCCGCCATGATCTGGTCCACGGTCGCCCGCTGCGGCTCCGGCTCCGGCGATTCCCGCGAGCAGCCGACGTAACCGCCTGCGATAAGCAGCAGGCCCAAGGCGGTGCACCGCCAGGTTCGGTTCTCCCGTTCCAGCTTCGCCAAGCGCTGTTCGATGGTCATGGCATCCCCTCGTTCGGTGTTGCGGCGGCCTATTCGGAGACCCGGACGTACTCGTAATCGGCGTTCCGGATGTGCTGGTTGAAATAGCGGCCGTGGGAACTCGCCCGCATCAGGCCGGCGTGGACGGGCGGCGGCACGTCGAAGTAGCGGTACACGTCCCCATTGGCGAACTCGATTTCGAGAACCGCGGCCGCCGGGTCGTAGCCGACCGAACGCATCGCGGACGAAGAAACCGCCGTCCGCTCGATTTCCCGCTCCGCCGATCCCGCCGGAATCGTTGCGGAACGCGGGTCGTGGTTCGCCCGGCCCGCGTCCGGCCGGGTTGCGTCGGTGCAGGAGACGAGCGACAGGAGCGCCAGCGCCGGCAGCAGTCGCCGCAGGAGAATCCTGCGCTGCCCTTCGCACTCTCGCGGGACGCTCATCATCGTTGCCTCCGGTCCGCTGCGGCGAAAGAGGACGGGTCCCCAGCATATCCCTGCCTATGGGGAGTGTCACGAAGATCCCGAAGAATTTTCTTGCTCCCGGCGGGACGCTCCGGTGAGTGCCGGGGACACGTTCCGCGAATTGCCGGCACACACTCGGGGGTATTGGCGGACTCCGGGGCGCTACCTTCATCCGCGCCTGTCCGCCCGCCTGCGCCGGTCCGCCGCCGAAAGTGCGCTGCGCCGACGATCGCCAGTGCCCGGCCACCCGCACATTACTGGTCGCGATTTCAGTAATCGCGGGATGTCCAGTAGCGGCAACGGGTTGCGGATGGGACCGTTTCGCGGTCCCCGATTTCCAACCGGACCCCCAGCCCTCGGCACTCGCGGGACTCCAGTATTAGCTCGTATGTCCGTCACCCGAAATCGGCGTGATGAATGCAATGCTCCCGAGGCGGGATACGCGACGGACCGAACCCGGTTGATCCGAACATGTCGCCGAAGACAGAAATTTTCTTGCACTCCCCGGCAGTCCGCGGCATACTGTACGTCGCTTCCGCAGGGAGTGCGGCCAGCCTCGATTCGGACCCGGAGCCGCGGAGCGGAGGGGGTCCGGCAGGGGAGGAACCGAACGATGCCGCAGGCGGACTCCGCTCCCCTCTGGTCGTGCCCTCTCTGCCGGCGGTCGTATCCGCTCGTCGATCCGGATGATCCGCCCACCTTGTGCCCGCACTGCGATCCCACCCGACGCGGCGCAGACGTGCCCCCGCGTGGCGATGGGGGAAAGCAGCGGCAGTCGGCCGGTAAGTACCTGCTCGTGCTCGGCCTCGTGCTGGCCGCTTCCGGCGGAGGGTTCTATCTCAGCCGTCTGTTCCTCGTCGTGCCCGCTACGCCCGCGGGTCCGCATCCGTCGCTGACGGAAACGCCGGCCGAGGAGGGGCCGACTCCCGCCGCGGACCGCACGGAGACCGGCGGCGATCGCATGGCGGAACTGCTGGCAAAGGTCGATGCCGGTGTCGTGGAAATTCAGGCCGACGGCATCCCGCTCGGCAGCGGCTTCTTCGTGGGAGACAAGCGGACGATCTGCACCAACTACCATGTGGTCGAGGGCCGATCGGCGCTGGAGGTCCGCTCGGCCGGGGGGAGCGTCGAGCGCGTGGCGGGTTGGCTGGCGGTCGAGCCGCGGCACGACCTGGCGCTGCTGCGGGTCGCGCGGGCGATGCCGGAGACGCAGCCATTGGAGATCGCCGGGCGGCCCCCGGAACGCGGCAAGAGCGTGTTCGCCCTTGGTTCTCCTCGCGGTTTGACGGGTTCAGTCAGCACGGGGATCGTGAGCGCAATCCGCGCTACGGATGACTTCCGATCCATGCTCTCACCAACCGAGCACGGTCGAGCCAACTACGCGCCGGGCGCGGTATGGGTGCAAACGACTGCACCGATATCCCCAGGCAACAGTGGCGGCCCGCTCGTGGACGAGCACGGGGCCGTCGTGGCGATCAACACGTTTCGGCTCCAGGGGCAGAACCTGAACTTCGCCATCTCGTCGCAGCACCTGATCGAAATGATGCCCGCAGTCGGCGGCAACGTGCGATCGTTGTCCGAACTGCCGAAGTGGCCTGTTCCGATCATTGCGAAGAGGCAGGAAATGCCGTCGCCGAAGAAGGAACCCTCGCCGGCCGCTTCCACGGTGGCGGCGATCGAGCGGCAGCGGGAACTCGACCGCGTCCAGCAGCGGATCGTGCAATTGAGGGCCGAAATCGCGGTCCTCGATTCCGATGCGCGGAAGCTCGTGGCCGAACGGTCGCGGGTCGTCTCCACGGGCCGCGCGGTGGGAGTCGCCATCGCCCGCACGAACGCGCAGATCACTCGTTCCCAATTGCGGCTCGTCGCTCTCGATGCCGCCATCCAGCGCCGGCAGCTCTATCTGAATGGCGGGTTGGTCACGCTGGACAACGAAAACGCGCCCCTCAACGAAATCGGGATCCTGCAACTGCAAAACGAGCAGGCCCTGATTCAAGTCGGACTCACCACGCTCGCCGGCGAGATGAAGACCCTCGAAGCGAACTACATTGCGCACGACCAGCAGGCGCAGGGGTTGTTCGCGCAGATCGCGGCGCACCAGATCGGGCGCGGCCTGAAGGCGCAGGAGCTTCAAGGGCTGGAGCAGAAGTACGCTGCCCTCCAGAAGCCGTCGCAGGACTGAGTCGGGCGCAGCAGCGGGACCGCACTGACGCGACCGGACCGAACGGGGGGCTGATGGCGACGGTGCGGCGATCTCCATCAGCCCGTCTCACCCGCGCCGCATGGGACAAGTCCCCGGCCTCCGATCCGCAACCGGCCCCCAGCACTGCCAGCCCCCAGCACTGCCAGGAAGAGCGATCAAGAGGCCGAAAGGCCCCTTGATCCGCCCGTCTCCCAGGCCGAGGCCGCGATCCGGGGACTCCAGTATTAGCTCGTATGTCGCGCGGCCGAAATTGGACCGCAGCAGCGCGTGCCGCGTATGATTCACGCGACGCGGGATAGGTTTTCGCGAGCCGAACCCCGGTAGTCCTACCCGGCTTCCCGCGTTCCTTCTCCCCGTAGGACGCTGCGCCGTAGGACCGTGGCGATGTCCGATTTCTTCCTCGTTGTCCGGTGCTGGCCGGGATTCGCCGATCCGTTCCCGTTCGAGCGGTTCGATATCCTGCAAGACGGTGAACTGCCGGAGGCGCTCGACCGCTTCGCTCGGGAAGCACTCCGCGAGCAGCGGGACGCACTCCGGTCGGCCTATCGGACCCGCAAGACTCGTGTGGTCGAAGGTCTCGGGCGGCGACGCCGTAGCGCGATCGCCCGGCCCGGCCGCGGGCTGGCAAGCGGCGGCCGGGAATCGCACAGGCACTCCCTTGAGCAGATTCGCGGCGCTCGACGTGACGATCCGCTCGTGTGCCGCGTCGGGGCGTACCTGGGATGGTGGAGCGACAGCATTCGAGCGGCTAGCACGTGGTCTCCGCGGTTCGTGCTGGCGGAGTTGCCCGAGGAGTGCCCGGCGCTCGTCGATGAGCTGCATCGGCACTTCCGCGAGCTGGCGCGTGGCCAGACACCTGGCACACTCCCTCTCCAGTCCCTGCGTCCAAGGTTTTCCGTCATCCGGGCGGACGGGCAGCAGCGGGTGGGGCTGGCGCTGGACGCTCGCCGGCTGCGCGAAGGGAAGCTGCAAGGCTTCTGGCCGGACATAGCGCGCGCCGTGGCGGCGGAGTCGCAGTGGGTGCTCGACCAATTCCTGCCGCCGGCCGCCGAAGCGCAGACGATAGCCACGGTCCCGGACACGCTCACCCGACTGGAGCAGATCATCGCGAAGCTCGAAGCGGATGCCGAGCTCGCACGGCTGGAGACGTTCATCGCCAAGCTCGAAGATGTGCGGCAGGACGTTCCCGCCGAACTCTACGAGTCCTTCAACGATCTTCTCGGGCCGGCCTGTTCGCTTCGGGGACTCACCCAACAGGACGAACCGGAATTCGTGGCCAAGGCTTTCGCCGAACTGGACGCGCTGCTGACGGAGGCCGGCTTTCCGCCGGAGCCAGCGGAAGCGAACCGGAGGCGGCGGGACCGCCTGGCGGCGCAGTACCCCGCCGATTTCTTTCCCGGCGGCAGACAGCGCCGGCGCTGGTGGGGCTTGCTGGTTCGATACCGTAGCGAACTGCGGCGCGCGCTGGAGGAACTGCGGCCCGGCGAGCGCATCGACGGCCGACTGCCGGTCGGTGGCGGCGCGGGGAAGCCGGCGGACTGGTCTGAGTGGCTGCTGCCGAACGAGCACGCGCGGAAGATGGTCATTGCGAAGCGCACGCTTCAAAGGCTGGTGAAGGACGGCTCGATTCAATGCGAGCGGGGCGACCGAACAAAGGTCGTTAGACTGCGCCTCGACACGCTTCCGACGCACCTCACGTACAGCCGATAAGCCCTGCACCGCGCATCATCGCGCACGACCGCGCCGCATTGCGCATCATCGCGCCGGACCTGCCCTGCGGGTCTGGGCGCTTGCTCTATCCCGCGTATCGTGGGGGTATGAGCACGAGCACCACTCACTACCTGACTCCGGCCGACGTGGCGGACATCCTGGGCGTCGCGCCTGAGTCCGTCGTGGCGTGGCTCCGCAGTGGCGAGCTGGTCGGCATCGACGTGAGCCGTCCCGGCAGCAGTCGCCCGCGATACCGCATCAGCCCGGATGCTCTCGCGGCGTTCGTCGCCGCGCGAGCCTCGCGGCGGGAGGGCTCGCGATGAGCGATCCCATGCCCCCGCCGCTGCTCGTCACGACCCGCGAGGCCGCCCGGCTGCTGGCCGTCAGCGAACGGACGCTGCTCCGCATCCGGGACGCCGGCGAGCTGCGGGCCGTGCGGCTGCCCCGTGGCGGCCTGCGCTACGCGGTGGCCGACCTGGAGCGCTACATCGCTCGCCAACTCGCCGACGCCGACGCGACGCCGGCCCCGTCCGTCGGATCCAGAGATGGGGGGAGGGCACAATGACGCATGACACCGCGACCATCCGCGGCTTGGCGGGGCTGCATCAGCATCATCTCGCGGACCTGCGCGCAAGCGGATTGGCCGATGAAACAATCATCGCGAGCGGGTGCTACACCGAAGACCGGCACGGATTTATTTCCGCCATGCTCAACGGGCTGGCGTATCCGAAAAGCCGCGGCCCCGCGCTCGTCATCCCGTTCCGCGAGCCGACCGGCGAACTCAACGGCTTCCGGCGGTGTAAGCCCACCATCCCCGCGAAGAACAAGGCGGGGAAGCCTATCAAGTATCTCTCGCCGAAGGATACGCCGTCGCGGTGCTACTTCCCGCTCGGCATCGGCGACACGATCGCCGACCGCGCGGCTCGGCTGTTGATTGTGGAAGGGGAAAAGAAAACGCTTGCCGGGATGCAAGCCGGCTTCCCCACCATCGGCTTGACGGGCGCTTGGAACTGGAAGCTCGGCAAGGGTGCGGACCGCTTGATTGCGGACCTGGAAGCGATCGCGTGGGATGGGCGACCCGTCTTCATCGTCTTCGACTCGGACGCAGCGGAGAACGAGAACGTGCGGCTCGGCGAATCGCGACTCGCGGCGCAGTTGCAGGCACGCGGGGCGTCCGTGAAATGCGTTCGCCTGCCGAGCGGACCGGACGGGGCGAAATGCGGGCTGGACGATTTCTTGCTCGCGCACGGCAAGGCGGCATTGTGGCCGTTGCTCGATTCGGCGGAAGACCCCGAGCCGGCGGAAGTGCAGAAGACCCCGGCCCGCGACCTCGACCCCATGCCGGAAGCGCGGCGGTTCTTGGCGGAATGCGCGACGCACGATGACGGTTGCCTCACGCTCCGATTTTGGCGCGATGAATTCCATGCCTGGCGGGACGGGCGATTCTCCCGGTTCACCGAAACCGAACTGCGGGCGCGGCTCATGCTGTGGCTCGATTCGTTCGCGTGCGACGTGACGCGGAACGTCGCGGCGAATGTCCTGGAGGGCGTCCGCGCCCAAGCGATTGTCGGTTCGCATCGGGAACAGCCGACGTGGCTCGACCTCGACTCCCCGCCGTTTCCCGCCGACGAAATGCTCGCCATGCGGAGCGGGTTGCTCCATGTCCCGTCCATGCTCCGCGGCGAACCGTGTTCGCTCCCGGCGACCCCGCACTACTTCGCGGCCGGCGCGCTGGACTTCGATTTTGACCCCGCGGCGACCTGTCCCGTATGGGAATGCTTTCTCGAAGCACTCTGGAAAGACGACCGCGAAAGCATCGACACCCTGGCGGAAGTGTTCGGCTACCTCGCCATGCGGCGAACTGAACAGCACAAGCTCTTCATGCTCGTCGGGCCGACCCGCGGCGGAAAAGGTGTCGTCGCGCGGGCGATGAAGGGGACCATCGGCGGGAGCAACGTCGCGTCGCCAACGCTCGCGAGCCTGGGGGGGCCGTTCGGACTGTCGCAACTGCTGGGAAAATCCGTCGCCATCGTCGCCGACGCGCGGTTGAGCGGGCGCGCCGACGCCGTGGCGGTGACGGAGGAACTGCTGTCGATTTCGGGTGAAGACGACCGCCCGGTGAACCGCAAGAATCTGCCGATTCTCCCGTCAGTTCGGCTTCCCGTCCGGTTCGTGATTCTGACTAACGAACTGCCGAACCTTCGCGACGCGAGCGGCGCTTTGCTCGGGCGCGTGGTGCTGCTCCGCTTGACTGAATCTTGGCTCGGGCGCGAAGACCGCACCCTCGACAGGAAGATTCAAGCCGAACTCCCCGGCATCCTGAATTGGAGCATCCGGGGCTGGGAGCGATTGCGACGGCGGGGGCATTTCATCCAGCCTGCGAGCGGGGGCGAACTGCTGGCGGAACTCGCGGCCGTCGCCAGCCCCGTGGGCCAATTCGTCCGCGAGCAGTGCATCGTCGGCCCCCATAATTCCGTCACCGTCGACGACCTGTTCGCGGCGTGGTGCTCGTGGTGCGAAGCCTCCAAGCGCCGCGAGACCGGGACCGTGCAATCGTTCGGCCGCGACCTCCATGCGGTTGTCGCAACCGTCAAGGCAAAACCGCGAAAGGCCGGCGGCGAATACCACCGGGAGTATGACGGAATTTCGCTCCGATGACTGTTCCGGTTGCGCATGGTTGCGCGCTACTACCTTAACTACGTGATGCTGGAAAAGAAGAAATGAAAAACGGAAATGAAAACACGAGTATAAGGCGCATAACGTCGTTACGCGCAACCGTGCGCAACCCGCTTTCCCCGGCTTCCGTCGCCTGGATTCCATCCGCGAGAACTTCCGCCGAAAACGGCGGGAGTGATATTGCCGATTCCCCGGTTGAGATCCCCGATTCTCCCGCCGAACCGCTCGCCGAGCCGGCTTTTCCCGCGAGCATCCCCGCGGAAGCCGACCCGTTCACCGAACTGGCGGCGACCGCATTCGACCCGCAGGACGTTCCCGACGGACCGACCATTCTCCGCAACCTGGCAATCGCACGCCATCGCCGCGACCTGGCGGACGGCGCTCGCATCAACTTGAAGCACGGATTTTAACCATGAAACGCAAAAGGACCGATCCGATGGCGACAGCTTGGAACGTGGCGATCACGGACTGCATGCCCAGCGAGTGCGGCAGGTGCGGTCAGATCATCGAATGGGATCACGGGCCGAACGTCTGTTGCGTGCTCAACGGCCGGAACGAGCCGATGTGTCCGGAGTGCGTGGCCGGCGGCGGACCCGACGCGGACCTGATGCAGGCGCTCGTGAATTCCTACTGGGCGCTCGCGTCACATCAGTTCGTGCAGGAAAGGGGGTATCACCTGTGCCGATGAAGACCACCCGCACCAAGCGCCCCCGCAAGAGCAAGCGGAAGATCGCCACGGCCCTGGCGTTCGTCGATGGGCAGGCGAAGTTCCTCCGCGCGCTGGCTTCGGA
>JBBDNU010000019.1:0-8362 GCA_040877365.1 Planctomycetales bacterium | reverse complement strand
GGACGGATTGCCAATCCGTCCTGCGTTGCATCGATGGGACGGCCCCCAGCCGGCCGTGTCGATCAATTCGATCGCCAGCCCCTGCCAGTCGAGTTCCGCCGACAGCCAGTCGCGGGTCGTGCCGCGGATCGGCGAGACGAGCGCCGCCTCGCGGCCGGCGAGGGCGTTGAACAACGTGCTCTTCCCGGCGTTCGGCAGCCCGGCGAGGACGACGCACCGCGTACCGGCGGTGCGCATCCGCTCGGACGCCTGGTCGAGCAGCCGCTCGACCGTCCCGCGGGCCCGGTCCACGCGCTCCGCCAGTTCGTGGCGGGCGACGAACTCGATGTCCTCGTCCACGAAGTCGAGTCCCGCTTCGAGGTCGGCCAGCAGGTCGATCAGATCGCGGCGGACGTCGGCGATCTTGCCGGACAGGCCGCCCGCGAGCTGGCCGAGGGCCGTTTCCAGTTCGCGATGGTCGTGGGCGTCGATCACGCCGAGCACGGCTTCCGCCTGCACGAGGTCGATCCTCCCCGCGAGGAACGCGCGGAGCGTGAACTCCCCCGGCCGCGCGGGGCGCGCCCCGCGGTCGTGCAACGCCGAGAGCACCGCTTCGAGCAGCGGCGGAGAGCCGGGCAGGTGCAATTCGGCCAGCGGCTCGCCCGTGTAGCTGCGCCGCGTGGGCCAGAGCAGGACCGCGACGTCGAGCGGGGCGCGGACGTTCGGCAGCAGGATGCGGCCGGAATGCCGCTGCGCCGCGCGGGAGGAGTTCCAGCGCGGGGGACCGTCCGGCTGGAAGATCGTGTCGAGCGCCGCCCGGACTTCCGGCCCGCTGACGCGGACGATGCCGCGGGCGGCCCCGCCGGGGGGCGAGGCGAGCGCGGCGATCGTGTCGTCGAGATGAAGGCTCACCGCCGGGGCTTCGTTTTCTTCTTCTTCCCCCGCGGGCCGCGGTGACTGTCGCCGTCGCCGCGGCCGTTCTTGGCCTGCGTCTGCGCGGTGCCCGCCGAATCGGCGGCAGCGAGCAGGCGGGCGAGCAGCCCCTCCTTCTTCTCCTCGGGCTGTTTGCCGTCCTTGCCGTCGCCGCGGCGATCCGATTTTTTCTCGTCTGGCTCGGGGCCTTCGAGCGCGGGGGCGGAGGTGGTCCAATCGAGGATCTTCCGCTCCCCCAGCCCCCACAGGGCCGAGGCGATGAAGTACACGCACAAACCCGCCGGCACCCGGTAGAACAGGAAGCCCATGAAGACCATCATGTAGCTCATCATCTTCTGCTGCATCGCCGACTGCTCGTCGGTCGGCGGCGGCATGAACATCTTCTGCTGCACGATGAACAGCACGATCGTGATGATCGGCAGCAAATTGAACTCCGTCCAGCCGACGATCGGCACGCGGAACCCGCCCGGGAACTGGAACAGCGCGTCCGGGGCGGCGAGGTTGTCGGCCCACAGGAACGACGCCAGCCGCAGATCGACCGCGTTCCCCAGCGCCTGGTACAGCCCGATGAAGATGGGAAGCTGAACGATGATCGGCAGGCACCCTGCGAAGGGGTTGTAGTTGTGCTTGCTGAACAGCTCCATCTGGGCGCGGGCCATCTTCTCCTTGTCGTTGGCGTACTTCTTCTTGAGCTCCGCGATCTTCGGCTGCAGCTCCTTCATCTTCTTGGCGCTGGCGGTCTGCTTCTTCGACAGGGGAAACATGCAGCCGCGGACAATGATCGTCAGGCAGATGATCGCGATGCCGTAGGGAAAGGCCAACGAATTGTGCATCGCGTTCAACAGCCACAGCATGGGCTTGGCGACGAAGGCGAACCAGCCGAAGTCCTGCACCTGGCCGGCGCCGATGTCGGCCAGCAGGTCCTGCCGCTTCGGCCCGGCGTAGAGCGCGAACGAATCGGTCAGCTCCTGTCCCGGCTCGAGCGTGCGGACCACCGACTGCAACTGCACGCTGATGTCGCTGTGCGCCGGCGTCTTCGCCTCGGAGACGAGCTGCGGGACAGCAAAGGCGATCGTCTGCTCGGCGAGCTGGTCGGCGGGCACGAGGAGGGCCGCGAAATACTGCTCGTCGACGCCGACGTAGCGGATCGGCGTCCGCCATTCCTCGAGGTTCCCCGCGGCCGCCTCTTCCGCCACGTCGTCCGCGCTCTTCGTGCGGGCGGTCACGCTCCGCGCCGCGAGTGGAACGCCCTGTTGCGCCTCGTCCAGGAACCCGACCCGCGCGCCGCGGTAGTACCGCGTGTTGTCCGCGTTCTCGAGCGGCACGCCGACCGGTCCCTGCAACAAGTAGGACACGGTGGCCGGCTGCTCCCCGAGGTTCTTCACCGTCAGGTCGAGATGGAGCTTGTACGGGGCCGGCTCGGTGTCGCGGGCGGCGCGGCCGCTTCCTGTCCCCGGCTCGAGCCGATAGGTCTTCGTCGCTTCGAGCGTGCCATCGGGGGAGCGCAGCCGGTAAACGGCCTTCTTGTCCACATTCGGCCGCTGCGAATCGGCGACGGTCTCCACCAGTTCCCAGTTCAGCTTGGCGGCCGGCTGGCCCAGCATTCCGTCGAGCGGGTTGATCCGCGTTTCGAGCGTGTCGAATTCGGCGTCCGTCGCGCCGACGATCGACAGCGGCGGCTTCGGGTCATCCAATTCGCGATAGCGTTCGTCGTTGAGGCGGATCCGCTCGACGGCGGCCCCTTTCGACGTCAGTTGCACTTCGAGGAAATAGCCGGTGTCCGGGTCGATCGAGCCGAGGGTGATCGGCGCGTCGGGGTGCGCGGGCAGCGCGTCGGGCTTCTCGGCGGCCGGTTGCTCGGGCTGCGGCTCGACGGATGGTGTCTCGGGACCGGCGGTGTCATCGGCGAGCGGGGGGCGTAAGCCCCCCGGTGGCTCTGCCGGGTCCGGTTTTCCTGCGACCTCCTGCTGCCGGCCGGCGCCCGCCGGCTTCGGCGGGTAGAAGTAGTCCATCAGCCGGCCCCAGCCGATCATGAACGCGAACGACAGGGCGGCGAACAACAGCAGGCGGCGGTAGTCCATGAGCGAAAAGCCGTGGCAGGAGATTCGTGAGCGAAACCGGCGGAGGCCCGGCGGAACGCGAGCGTCGCCGCGCGTTGGAAACGCGATCCGGACGAGAAGGGATCAACGGCCTTCCCGCAGGCGGTCCCCGAGGAAGTTGTCCAGCTCGGGGATCTCATAGATCTTGGCGATCGTTTTTTCGAGGTCGTACTCGACGCGCTGGAAGTGGACCGTCCGGTCGTCGAGAGTCACGTAGGAGGCCCGGGGGTCGCTGTCGCGCGGCTGTCCGACCGAGCCGATATTGACCAAGGCCTTGCCCTCGCCAAGCTGATACTTGTCGCCGATCTCGTCCGGGGCGAGAAAATTGAGATCCTCCGTGAACACGCCGGGAATGTGCGTGTGTCCCTGGAAACAGTACTTGTCGACCAATCCAAATATACGCTCCATCTTCCGCTGGTTGTAGATGTCTTCCGGAAAGACGTATTCGTTCAGCGGATTGCGGGCCGAGCCGTGTACGAACAGGAAGTTCTCCTCCCGCCGCATCCGCGGCAGCTCGCCGAGGAACTCCCAGCGGGGACCGTTGCCGGTCTTGTCGGCCGATTCGAGCTGCTTGCGGGTCCAGAAGATCGCCCGCTCGGCCCCGGCGTTGAACCCCTCGGGGTCGAACAGCGCCCCCTGATCGTGATTGCCCAGGAGGCATACGTCGCAGTTCATCATCACCCGGTCGATGCACTCGCAGGGGTTCGGCCCGTAGCCGATGATGTCCCCCAGGCAGTAGATTTCGCGGATGCCGCGCGCGCCGATGTCCTTGAGCACTTCCTCGAGGGCCTCGAGGTTGCCGTGAATGTCGCTGATGATCGCTCTCAAGGAACGTCCGCTCCGTGCGCGCTCGGATCCCGCGGAGACTGGCGTCACAAGCCAATGCTGGAGTGTAATTTGCCGCGAGTCGGCGGGTCAAGCACGCGGATTCGGAAAGGGAACGATTCGCCGCTGTGGGGCGTCTATCATAGTAACCCGACGCGCCAGCGAGGGAGAACTGCCGACACGGCGACTACGTCCCCAATCCAACCGCCTGGATGATTCTCCCTGGCTCGCGCTGCGGGCTGGTATGGCTCCTCCATGACTGGGGCTGAATGACGGAATGGGAACATCCCGATCAAATCGCGAGCGCGGCGGCGATTCGCCGGGACTTCGCAAAGCCTCCCGTCCCGGCCACCCGACGCGCGCCGTAGGACGGATTGCCAATCCGTCCTGCCGGTTGTGGCGCGCTTTCGCCATTCTCCTCCTCCTCGGCGGCGTCGCCCGCGCGGACCAGACCGCTCTGCCGCCGGGCGCCCTCCTGCGGATCGGCACCCCTGCCGGAACGCAACCCGCGGAGGACGCACTCGTGCTGCCGGCCATCCGCACGCTCGCCTTCTCCGCCGACGGCCGGCTGATCGCGGCCTGCGGCGAACCGGAGGATCCCTCCGAGCCGCGCCGCGTCCGCGTGTTCGACGCCCGCGACGGCAAGCCTGTCGCCGATCTCGAAGCGCAGGCCGCGCAGGTCGTCTCGCTGGAGTTCTCGCCGGACGGCAAGCGGCTGCTGGCGGCGGCCGCCGATCATCCGCGGGGAGTGCAAGTGTGGGAGATGCCCGGAGGCCGGCTGCTCCGCGCGCTGCCGGGCGGCAATGGGACCGCCCGGTTCGTCGAAGGAGGCGGCCGGATCGCGATCGTCGACCGGTTGGGCGCGAGCGACGTCGTCCGCGTGCACGACATGGCGGGCGGACAGGAGGTGCAACGGTTCCTCGTCGAAGTCAGCTATCGGCAGGGCCTGGGGGCCGACGCGGACCGCCTGCTCGCCGTTCGCAGCCTGCAAGCGCAGGCTGTCCGCGTGATCGACCTCCCCACCGGCAGGGAGCTCGCGAGGCTCGAAGGCAGCCGCCGCACACCCTCCGAACTCACCCTCTCGCCCGACGGCCGCACGGTCGCCGCGTGCGATAACGAACGCAACGACGTGCTGGTGTGGGAACTCGCCACGGGCAGAGTCGTGCATCGCTTCGCGACTCATACCGGACCAGTGCTGCGGCTGGCGTTCTCGCCCGACGGCAGGCGTCTCGTGTCCGGCTCGGCCAGTCGCGCGACTCACGTGTGGGAGCTCGCCACCGGCCGCCAACTGCACGGCTTCGCGGGGCATACTTCCTACGTTTCGGCCGTCGCCCTGTCGGGAGACGGGCGGCGACTGGCGACCGGCAGCTTCGATCACACCATCGTCGTCTGGGATCTCGATCGCACGCGAAAGACGTTCCTCGCGAAGGGTGAGCTCGACGAGGCCGCCCTCGAAGCCCTGTGGCACGATCTCGCCGCCGCGGACCCATCGCCCGCCTACCGCGCGATCGGCACGGTCGCCTTGAATCGCGACGCGGCGATGGCGTATCTCGATCGGCGGGTCGAGTCGCTCCTCGTGCCGGTCAGGCACGAGCACATCGGCCGCCTCATCGCGGAACTGGGGGACCAGAGCTACATCGTGCGGCAGCGGGCGACGCTGGCGCTGGGAAAGCTCCGCGAGGCGGCGAAGCCGCTGTTGTTGAAGACGCTCCGCACGTCCGACTCGGCCGAGGTGCGTTACCGGGTGCACCGGATCCTGTCCGATTCGGAAGAGACGGCCCGCTTCTCGCAGGCCGACGTCCGCCGCATGCTCCGCGTCGTCCACGCGGCGGGCGTCGTCGGCGACGAGGCGTCGCAGCGCGTGCTCGCCCGCATCGCGGCCGACTTCCCGGAGGACGCAATGCAGAAGGAAGCGGAGCGGACGCTGAAGGCGGTCGAAGCCGGGAAATCCGAATGACCAATTTCCAATGTCCAAGTGCCGTGCCCATGAAGCCCATGAAATCGAAGGGAGGTTCCCCGATGAACGTACGCCGGTTCCTGTTGGCGAGTCTCATCGCATTCAGCGCCTTCACCGTCGCGCATGCCGACGAGAACCGCGGGGATCCGGCGGTCTTCGGCGGTCTTATGGGCACGCGCTCCATCGTGGATTCGCCGTCGCCTCCGAAAGCGGCGCTGCTCGCGAAGTCCGAGCGATGTTTCATCCACGCCGTGACGGGCTCCGGTTCGAACGGTGAGCGCCGCACGACCGTGACGGTCACATCGCTCGCGACGGGGCGAATGGAGGTCGTATTGGCGAGCGGCACGTTCTTCTCGCACACGCACCCCCGAAACTTCCCGATGTATTTCCACACGCGACTACTGGGGATCGCCGAGACCGCGCTTCCGTCGAAAAGCGTGCTATGGCTGCTGGTGTACCGATCGCGCACTAGCTCCGAACGAAATCTGCCCAGCCATCGAGAGCCCAACCTGTCGAACGTTCTGCCGAACGTTTATCTCCACGCCCTGGACCCGCGAACCGGAAAGCGTCTCTTCGTTCGGAGGTTCACCTCCGAGCCGACCGAGCCGACGCGGGACGGCGATTGGATTTCGATCCCGAAAACAGCTTCCTTCCCAGACTCGCTCCCAGCCGAGACGATCGAAGCCGGAATGCTCGAAGGCACCGAAGACGGTCTCAAGGTGTTCGGCTGCACGCTCGTCCTGGATGAGAATGGTCACGTCGAACGTGTCTTGGGACCGGGCGAGAATGGAGCGGGGCGAGAATAGAACGGCCGGACGTGTCGTCGCGAAGGATGGGGAGCGGAGGCTGATTTCGAACGTTTGCTCCAGCAGCCACTTGGGCGAGCACCAGCGGGATGAATCCGCCGGCTCAGGAGGATGTTGCCCCGGCGCAACGAGACGAGCGCCCCCGCGTGTTGACTCGACGCAACCGTGGGCTATGTTTGCGCACCCTCTTCATCCCATGCTCCCAGGCGGACGCGGAAGTCCCGGCCGGATGCCGGGACGCCCGCTTCCCACGGCACAACCCTCATCAGCGGCCCGCGACGCCGGCCGGCGGCACGATTGCCTGCCCGCCGGCGTGGCGAAACCGCCACGCCGCGCGCCGGCAGCCTGTGGAGAACGACACCCGATGAAGATGACTCTAGGCTCGCTGCTCGTCGTCGACGACGACCGGCACATCCGCGAGGCGATCGCCGACTATCTCCGCGAACTCGGCTACCGCACCGAGACCGCAGGCAACTGCCAGGAGGCGATCGAGCGCCTGCACGATTATCCGTTCGACGTCGCGATCTGCGACGTCAATCTCCCGGACCTCGACGGGTTCCACCTCCTCGAATGGGCCCGCGACAACGTGCCCGACACGGCCGTCGTCCTGCTCACCGGCTACGGCACGATCGAGAGCGCGGTCGAGGCGATCCAGATGGGGGCCTTCGACTACCTCACCAAGCCGGTCATCGACGAGGAGCTGCACCTCGTCATCGAGCGGGCCTTGGGGCAGCGGAAGATCGTCGAGGAGAACAAGCAGCTCCGCGCCCGGCTCGACGAGCGGTTCGGCCTGGGGAACATCATCGGCCGCGACTACAAGATGGCCCGCATGTTCGACCTGATCGAAAGCGTGGCCGACACGCGGACCACCGTGCTCATCCTGGGCGAGAGCGGGACCGGCAAGACGATGACCGCCCGCGCCATCCATCAAATGAGCGACCGCCGCGACAAGCCGTTCGTCGAGGTCGCCTGCGGAGCGCTGCCGGACACGCTGCTCGAAAGCGAGCTGTTCGGCCACGTGATGGGCGCTTTCACCGGCGCGACGCGGGACAAGGAGGGCAAGTTCCTGCAGGCGGACGGCGGGACGATCTTCCTCGACGAGGTCGCCACCGCCTCCCCCAGCCTGCAGGTGAAATTGCTGCGCGTGCTGCAGGACCGCGAGTTCGAGCCGGTCGGCGGGAACAAGACCCACAAGGTCGACGTCCGCCTGATCCTCGCGACCAACGAGGACCTCGAACGGCTGGTCGCCGAGGGAAAGTTCCGGCAGGACTTGTACTACCGCGTCAACGTGATCACCATCACGCAGCCCCCGCTCCGCGAACGGATCGGCGATATCCCGCTGCTCGTCGAGCACTACCTCGAAGAGTTCAACCGGCAGACCGGAAAGCACGTCGAACGCTTCGACGAAGACGCGATGCGGATCCTCCAGCGCTACGACTGGCCCGGCAACGTCCGCGAGCTGCTCAACGTGGTCGAGCGGGCCGTGGTGCTCGGCAAGGGACGGGTCATCGCCCCCGGCGACCTGCCGGACAACATCCGCCGCGAAATGCTCTTCGATTCCAACCTGCACGCCCGCGCCGGAGGGACGACCCTCAAGAAGGCGCTCGCCGACCCCGAGCGGCAGATCATCCTCGACGCGCTCGAGTCCAACGGCTGGAACCGGCAGGAGACGGCCAAGGCGCTCGGGATCAACCGCACGACGCTGTACAAGAAGATGAAGAAGTTCCACATCAGCTTCGAGGCCGAGCACGTGGCGACGTGAT
>JBBDNU010000018.1:0-8384 GCA_040877365.1 Planctomycetales bacterium | reverse complement strand
GCCCGTCGTCCGCGCCGCCGCTGGATGCCCGCCTGCGCGGGCATGACGCGCCGTCATGAACTTGGAAGTTACTGAGTGACCGTCGAGATGATTCAGCATTCGGCCCACCACCGGAGATCCCCATGTCCCCATTCGCACCGCGTCTCGTTGCCGCCTTGATGGTCCTGATTCCGCTCTGGAGCGGCGACAACTCGCTCGCCGCCGGCGAGCCGGCCGATGTCGCGCAGACGGCCGAGGCGCTCGGCAAGCTCGATTCGAAACTGTTGGGCGACGACTCGGGCGACATGCTCCGCAACGACCTCCGCGCCCGCGTTCGCGCGTCGAACGACCTGGGGACCAAGGCCTGGCAGGGCATCCAATCCGCGGCCGACTGGGAGAAGTACCGCGACGCCCGGCTCGCGGTCATGAAGAAGTCGCTGGGCGAATTCCCCGAACCGCCCAAGGATCTCCGCGCCCGCGTCACCAGCCGGGTCGCAGGGGACGGCTACGTCATCGAGAACACCATTTTCGAATGCCGCCCCGGCTTCTGGGTCACCGCCAACGTGTATGTCCCCGCGGGGGAGGGAGCGACCCGCCCCGGTCTCGTCATCAACGGCGCGCATCACACCGCCAAGGAAAACGGCGAGATGCAGGACATGGGCATGACTTGGGCCCGCAACGGCTGCGTCGTCATCGTCCCCGACCACCTCGGCTACGGCGAGCGGCGGGAACACCCCTTCGTTTCGCAGGACGACTACGCCGGCAGCTTCCAGGTCGGCCGCCAGAACTATTACTTCCGTTACGACACCGGCATGCACCTGCACCTCGTGGGGGACAGCCTGCTCGGTTGGATGGCGCATGACCTGACCCGCTGCGTCGATTACCTCACGAGCCGGCCCGACGTCGACAAGTCGCGGATCATCATCCTCGGAGGCGTCGCCGGCGGAGGCGAGCCGGCCGCGACCGCCGCCGCGATCGACCCGCGGATCGCCGGCGCGGTGATCTTCAACTTCGGCGGCCCGCAGCCCGAGACGCGGTATCCGCTGCCCGAGGACGCCGAGACGTCGTTCAACTACGCCGGCGGCGGAAGCTGGGAATCGACCCGCAATCAGCGGTGGTCGGCCGCGGGGAACGGCTGTCTGCCGTGGGTCGTGGTGGGGATCGCGCCCCGCAAGCTCGGCTACGCGCACGAGTTCTCGTGGGACCAGGAGCGCGACCCCGTCTGGAAGCGGTACGAGCGGCTGTACGAGCTTTACGGCAAGCGGGAAAACCTCGCCGGGGTCCACGGCCGCGGATTGCTTTCCGGCCGCCCGCCGGAAGCGTCGCACTGCACGCACATCGGCAAGATTCATCGCGAGATGATCCACCCGCCGTTCCGCACGTGGTTCGGCATCGACGTGCGGCCCGAAGAGGAATACAGCGCCCGCGTCGATTCGAGCCAGCTCCAGGCGATGACGCGCGAGGCGGAGCGGGAATTGCAGCCGAAGCTGCTCGTCGACCTGCTGCCCCGGTTGGCGGACGAGCGGATGGCCCGCGCCCGGCGGAAGTACGAGAACGCGTCCCCTGCCGAGGGCCGCAAAGCGCTTCGGGCCGCGTGGGGCTCCGTATTGAACCCGATCGCGGAACTCGAGCCGGCATCCGCCCCGTCGGTCGCGAAGCCGCGGGTCGTTTCGACGAACGCCGACGCCGCCGCCGTTCCAGGGGCGCGGGTCGAGCGCGTGGTCCTCCAGGTCGAGCGCGAAATCCAAGTTCCCCTGTTGATCGTGCGGCCCGCCGACGCGCAGGGAAAAGTGCCGGTCGTCGTCGGCATCGCCCAGGCCGGCAAGGCCGGGTTCCTCCGCAACCGCCCGGAAGAAATCGCCAAGCTGGTGAAGAGCGGCATCGCGGTCTGCCTGCCGGACCTGCGCTCCACGGGCGAAACGCAGCCCGGCCGCGACGGCGGGCCCAACAGCGGGCGGACTTCCGAGTCCTCGACGGAACTCATGCTCGGCGGCACTACGATCGGCGCGAAGGCCCGTGACCTGCAAGCGGTGCTCGCATGGCTTCGCGGACGCGGCGATGTCGACGGGGCCAAGATCGCCGTGTGGGGCGAGTCGTTCGCGCCGGTCAATCCGCCCGGAACGAACTTCAAGGTCCCCCGCCGCGTCGACACCGACGTCCGGCAGTCCGAGCCGGCCGGAGCGCTCCTCGCGCTGCTCGGCGCGCTCGACGACGACGACGTCGCGGCCGTTTACGCCGCCGGCGGGCTGGGAGAGTTCCGCTCGGTGCTCACGAACCAGATCATCTTCATCCCGCACGACGTGCTCGTGCCGGGGATGGTGAACGCCGGCGACCTGTGCGACGTGGCGGCGGCCCTCGCCCCGAAGCCGCTGCAACTCGCCGGCCTGGTCGACCAGCTCAATCAGCCGCTGTCGCAAGACGCGGCCAGGAAGAGCTACGCCCGCACCTCGGCCGCCTACCAGCAGGCCGGCGCCGCGGACGCCTTCACGATCGCCGACGCGACCGCCTCCCCCGCCGACTGGCTGGCCGCTCGGTTGAAGTGATTTTTGATTCGAATAGCCGGCGGGCAACGCCCCGCCGGCGCTTGTTCTTGGATCCGTGGCACGCCCAGACGTTTCGGGAGATGCGTGCGGGAATGTCGAGCGTCGTAGTACGGACTTAAGTCCGTACTACGACGCCTGCTCCGGCGTAGCACGGGAGGCTACCACTCCAGTTCTCCAACGTCCTCGCCGCCCGTAGCGGTCGTGAGCGCCTCGAGAACCCGCGGATCGGTATCATCAAGAACGAAGTGCACGCTGTGATCGCCGAAGACCGCGTTCGCTCCTCCTCCATGATAAGACGACAAGAGCCCCGGCGAATGTCCCGGCGATCCGCCGGGGAGGTTCACGCCGATCGGCTGCGTCGCCGCGTCGAAGTCGCGCGGCTCGGTCCACACGACGTTCAGCCCCGCCGCCTCGACGAGCAGCAGTGTGTTGGACAAGCCGTCGGTAATCTCGCGAAAGGAAAGCCCCTTTCCGCCGGGAGCCACGGTTCGCGGCCCGGTGACCATGACGTAAGCGGAGAAGCGCCGGCCGTGGTCGTCCAGCGGGTTGTAGTTCGACGGGCAGAACCACCCGTTTGATCCGTCCCGGGCGATTTCGAGGTTCGCTGAATCGTTCCAGGGCTTCGCATCATCGTAACGGCCGCGCAATGCCGCTTGGCCCACGAGCGGCAAGATCGCGACCCGCCAACTGACCGGCGGACTTCCTTCCGCCGCGCAGTCCACGTCGGGAAGGCGGTCGTGCTGGTCGTACCAGTCGTGCATCGCGACGCCGAGGCTCCTGATGTTGCTCTTGCAAGTCGATCGTCTTGCCGCAGCGCCGGCGCGGCTTATCGCCGGCAACAGACAAGTCACTGCGACGCTGCCAGATCCGACGAGCATCGCCGCCAGCGCCCAACCCGCTCGGCCTTGTCGCTTCAAACGTGCGGCGCTCACGATGCAGCCGACGAGCGCGACGCCGAGCGCGGCAAGGAAAGCGGCCATCGTCAGTCCCGGACGAAACGGAACGACATCGGCATCCGGCCGATGAAGGAATATCAACGTGATGAGGAGCACCCCCGGCAACCAGACGAGCGGCTCCCATCCCCGCACAGTTCGGAACAGCCGCCACACGAACAGGCCGAGCAACAGCGCGAGCCAAGCCAGCAGCGCGTAATGCCGAACGACGGTTTCGGAGGAGGTCGGAGGAAAGTGATGTTCCATCGAACGATCTTACCGGGTTGCGATGTGGCGGCGGCTCCTCGATAATACCCGGCGACAGGGGCGGATCCCAAACTTTTCCGACCGCGACTCGTGTTGGGCTTCCTGCAAACGGATAAGGATCCGCGGATGCAGCCGGATTTCGATCGCATCCAGCCGGTCGTCACGAAGTTCGCCTTCGGCGAGCAGCCGAACGACGTCGCTTACTGGCTCTCGCAGCCGCCGGAAGCGCGCCTCGCCGCTCTCGAACGCATCCGCCGGGAACATCACCGCTGGAGGTACGGCGCTGAGCCGTCATTTCAGCGGGTGGTCCGCATCGTCCCGATCGCCCTGAAGAATTCGGTTCGCGTTGATCCGCCGAAGACCACAACGGAGCTCGAAACATGAACCCGCTTCGCACCCTCCTCGCGACGACGATCCTGTTGGGGTTCGCTTTCGCAACCGCCCCCGCCCCCGCCGCCGAAACGTCCTTCAGCACGC
This sequence comes from Planctomycetales bacterium, assembly GCA_040877365.1. GTDB lineage: Bacteria > Planctomycetota > Planctomycetia > Planctomycetales > Planctomycetaceae > JBBDNT01. Next base: position 4,186 of record JBBDNU010000018.1, on the reverse strand, counting down.
CGCCGAAGGTCGCTACCGCCGGGGGCAAGACGACCCTCTCCTTCACCCTCGCCGCGCCGGGGGACGTCGAGGTCGCCGTGCTCGACGCGAAGGGGAAGGTCGTCCGGCATCTCGCCGCGGGCGTGCTCGGCGGAAAGAACCCGCCCCCATCGCCGCTCAAGGCGGGACTCGCTCAATCGCTCGAGTGGGACGGCAAGGACGATAGCGGCCAAGCCGCCGGAGGCGGCCCGTTCCGAGTCCGCGTTCGCGCCGGAATGGGGATCGAGTTCGGCCGGATGATCGGCGGCGACCCCCACACCGGCTCGATCACGCATGGCCGCAACATGCACAACGGTCTCGCGGTCGATGACCAGGGGAACCTGTACGTCAAGATCATGTCGTCCGTCGGCAGCCACGGGAACTCCGGCTGGTGGCCCTGGCATGTCCGCCAGTTCGACCGCGCAGGCAAGTACGTCCGCACGCTGCTCCCGCATTCTCCCACGACCGACCCGGCGAAGGCCTCGGGAATGGAGTTGCTGTCGCTTCCCGGCGGCGAGTTCGCGCCGGCGCTGCAGAACAGCCTGTATCCGGTCTTCTACAATTTCGGCAACGACATGGGCAACCGCATCACGAACGGGCGGCTGCTCTTCATCCATGGTGGCGATCGCCGGGAACTCAACCTGTTCGCCATCGACGGCTCCAACCAGGTGAAGACCGTCCCGATGTGGCCCGGCCGCCGCGACGTCGCGATCCCCAAGTGGCTCCAGATTCAGGTCGCCCTTTCACCCGACGGCAAGACCGCCTACCTCTCCAACGCCGCCGGAACTCCCTATGACGGCAAGAAGCCGGAGGACATCGACCCGAACTGGCCGCAGGGGCGCATCTACCGGCTGGACCTCACCAAGGAGGGGAGTTCCGCCGAGACCTTCTTCGACCTTCCCCTGTCTCCCTACGATCCGAAGAAGCATTGGATGCCGAGCGCCTGGGACATGAAGACGGCCGCGGCCGGCATCGACGTCGACGCGCAGGGGAACGTCCTCGTCGGCGATCTGTACGATCAGAAGCTGTACAAGATCAGTCCGGCGGGGAAACAACTCGCCGCTGCGCCGCTCCCCTGGCCGGACAGGGTCGTCGCCTCGCGGAAGGGGGACCACGTTTACGTCGTCTCGCGGGGGGTGACGCGCGGGTATCTTCCCGCCGGAAAGCTGCTCAAGGTGAAGCTCGCCGGGAACGAGGCGCGGGTCGTCGCCGAATTGCCGCTGAAGGGAACGCTCGGCGGGGCGATCGCGCTCGATGAGACCGGCGACGCGCCGGTGTTGTGGCTGGGCGGCAGCGACACCAGCGGCGAGTCGAAGTCGCGCGAGCTGCTGATGCGAGTCGAGGACCGCGGCGGCGAACTCGTCGTCACCGGCGACGATTTCCTCAACGACGACCCGAACGCGATCGGGTTCGTCGGCTACATGGACGTCGATCGCGAGGCGGAACTGGTCTACGTCACCGGCTCGAAGAGCGAAGTCTGGCGGTTCGACGGCCGCACCGGAAAGGGAGAGCTGCTCCCGTTCCGCGCGACCGACATCGCGATCGGACCGAAGGGGGACGTCTACACTCTAGGCATCAACGGCTGGAACGGCCCGATCGCGCGGTACACCCGCGATCTCGATCCCGCTCCGCTCCCCGGGTTCGAGGAGAACACGTATGGCTACGTCTACGGCCGGGCCGGGCGCGGCATCAGCTATTGCGGGTTCGACATCGACGCGCGCGGCCGCGTGTTCGCGACTTACGGCAGCAACGCTTGCCACGTTCGCGCGTACGACGCCGCGGGCGAGCTCGTCCCTTTCAGCCGCACGGCCAATGTGGAAGGAGAGCGCGGGGCCCGCGCCTCGGCGGCGATCACCGGCGTCTCCGGGTACGGCGGCAGCCTCCGCGTCGACCTCCAGGGGAACATGTACCTCTTGCAGGCGGGCCTGCCGCAGGATCACCAGCCCCCCGCCGGTTACGAGAAGAACGAGGCCTACGGGCACACGGTCGGGACGATCTGGAAATTCGGTCCCGACGGCGGCGCGATCAACGGCCGCGCCACCTCCTTCGAGAACGTGCAGGGCGCCCTCGCCGCCTACGAGGGCTGCGGACCGATCAGCCAGTGGCGGGCCGACGGCTCCTGCGCCTGCACCAAGCCCCGCTTCGACGTCGACGGCTACGGCCGGCTTTACATTCCCAACGGCACGACGTTCAGCGTCTCGGTCCGCGACAACGCCGACAACGAGATCGTCCGTTTCGGCAGCTACGGAAACTTCGACAGCCCTGGCGGCGCGAAGGTGAAGGGCGAGCCGGAGATCCCGCTCGGCTGGGCGATCGGCGCCGGCGCGAGCGACGCCCACGTGTACGTCGGGGACTGCCTCAACCACCGCCTCGTTCGCGCCGACAAGACGTGGGCGGCGGAGGCGACGGTGGACGTGAAGTAGATATGAACCCTCAAGACGAACTCAACGCCCTCACCGGCCTCTTCCCCGGCGGGGACGCTTTGATCGCCGCCGCCGAACACGTCCCCTCCGCGCTGACTCCCGAACCCTACAAGACGCTGCTCGTCCACGATCAGCACATGACCGTCACGATGGAAGCGCACCACGGCGCGAATGTCGACGTGCGGATTCTCGACCGCCGGCTCGACGGCGACGTCTACAGCCGGAAGATCGTGCTCGTGAAGCACGGGACGGAGCAGGTCGTGCAGTTCGGGATCGTGCGGTTCGATTTGCGATACGTGACGCAGGCGGTCCGCGACGAGATTCTCCAGGGGGAGGCGCCGCTGGGCCGGGTGCTCATCGAGCACAACGTGCTGCGGCACCTCGACCTGGGGGCGGTCCTCCGCCTCACCGCCGGACCGGGACTGGCGGAGGCGCTGCGAATGCCCGTCGGCGGCATCACCTACGGCCGCCTGGCCACGATCTTCTGCAACCACCGCCCGGCGGTCGACCTGCTGGAAATCTCCGCCCCGCTCGTGTAGGTCCAGTCCGCCGGACTGGACCTCGCGCGCGACGCCGGCCCCGATCGCGCGCCTCGGATCTCGCCAGACTGCAGGGACCGACTTTCCAGCGCCGATGACAACGGCGCGCCTCCGGCATACAATCAAAGGCGATCCGATTTCGTCGCAGCACGGGAAACCGCCCATGTCCACGGTGAAGACGCTTCTGACCCTCGCGGACTTCGCCGAGCTCGAGGACGACGGCACGCCCTACGAACTCGTGCGGGGAGAACTCGTCGAAATGGTCCGCCCCAATTTCGAGCATGGCATCGTCTGTGCCAATGTCGCGCTGCTGCTGGGAAACTGGAACCGTTCGACTTCGGCCGGTTTCGTGGTTGCGAACGACACCGGCGTCGTGACGTCCCGCGATCCCGACTCCGTCCGCGGGCCGGATTGCTTCTTCGTCAAGCGGGAGCGCGCCCCGGAAACCCACCGCCGCCGACGGTGGCTCGAAGTCGCGCCCGATCTCGCGGTCGAGGTCCTTTCGCCGAGCGACCGCTGGCGCGAGGTGCTGGCGAAGGTCGCCGAGTATCTCGAAGCGGGAACGGCGGAGGTGTGGGTGCTCGATCCGGCGGCGCAAACATTGCACAACTACCGGCCGGACGGCAGCCCACGCTCGCTCGCGGGCGACGACGAGGTGATGAGCGAAGCCGTCCTTCCCGGCTTCTCCTGCCGGGCCGCCGACTTCTTCCGCGACGTGGAGACGGCGGGCGAGTGACCGCTTTCCACACCACGCGCCGCGTCGAGTTCGTCGACACCGACGCCGCCGGCATCATCCATTTCACCGCCTTCTATCGCTACATGGAGCAGGCGGAGCACGAGTTCCTCCGCTCGCTCGGGCTGAGCGTGATGCACCAGCGGGCGGACGGAGCGACCGTCGGCTGGCCCCGCGTGTTCGCCGAGTGCTCCTTCAAGGCGCCGGCGTACTTCGAGGACGTGCTCGACGTGCGGATCGAAGTCGAGCGCCGCGGCGCGCGGTCGCTGACGATGCGGTACGAGTTCCATCGCGGCGAGAAGCTGATCGCCGAAGGACGGATGAAGACCGTGTGCTGCGTGTTGCGCCCCGGCGAGCCGATGCAGGCGATGGACATTCCGCCGGAGTATGATGAGTTGAGAGTCGAGAGTCGAGAGTTGAGAGTTGAGAGTCGAGAGTTGAGAGTCGAGCGAACCTCGAGCTGAAAGTACCGA
>JBBDNU010000017.1:0-8411 GCA_040877365.1 Planctomycetales bacterium | reverse complement strand
CACTCCGCACTCCGCACTCCGCACTCCGCACTCCGCACTCCGCACTCCGCACTCCGCACTCCGCACTCCGCACTCCGCACTCCGCACTCCGCACTCCGCACTCCGCACTCCGCACTCCGCACTCCGCACTCCGCACTCCGCACTCCGCACTCCGCACTCCGCACTCCGCACTCCGCACTCCGCACTCCGCACTCCGCACTCCGCACTCCGCACTCCGCACTCCGCACTCCGCACTCCGCACTCCGCACTCCGCACTCCGCACTCCGCACTCCGCACTCCGCACTCCGCACTCCGCACTCCGCACTCCCCACTCCGCACTCCGCACTCCGCACTCCGCACTCCGCACTCCCCACTCAAATGATCCCGTGCAGCGGCCCTCCCGCCGCGCCGAGCCGGTCCACCCGCCGCGTCACCGCCGGGTCCTCGATCAGCGGCGGCGCGTGGTGCGGCTTGACGCGGGCGTCGATCACCAGCGGCCCCCGGCAGCCCCAGTGCTTCTGCTCCACGAATGCCCCGACGCCGTGCACGTCCGCCGCCGGGTTCGACCGCGTGAACGTCACCCACAGGACATTGTCGAACGACCCGGCCGTGAAGTCGGCGTCGTCGACCAGCACGATCAACGGAAACCGCCCCAGCGGATGACCGCCGACGCACGATTCGCAAAACCGCGCGACATCGTTGCCCCCCTCCCTCTCAGGGAGGGGTCGGGGGAGGGTCGTGGCGAGGGACGACATTCCACTCTCGCCTTCCCCCTCCCCCCTCCCTGGAAGGGAGGGGGTGCAGCGAGGCGCCCCGATCGCGAGCACTCCCGGCATCACGAGCCGCGCCGGGCCGAACCCCTCCGGCAGCGAAAACCCTCCCGGCAGCTCGACTGGCAGCTCGCGCCGCACGGGCCCGGCGGCGGCGATCACGAGCTTCGAGCCTTCGTTCAATCCCGTGCCCGAGTAGTCCAGCGTGTCGATCGTCGTCCGCGTCTGGAAGTGCAGGTCGCGCGCCCAATCGACGCGCCGCAGCACGTGCGCGAAGAACGCGGGAACGTCGTGAACGTCGAGCCGCGGGTCGTCCTCGCGGGCGGCGATCCACAGGTACTTCGCGAGCGAAAGCTGTCCCTGCCCGAGGATCGCGTTGGCCGCGGTAAGCAGCTCCTGCGGGCGGCGCTCCGTCGCATAAGGGACGTACCGCTCGCTGCCGATCGCCAGCAACAAGGGATGCACGCCCGCGGCATCCACCGCGTGAACGGCGTGCACGCCGGGGACCACCGCGGGGATCGCCGGTCCGGTCAGCTCGTGGATCAACGCCCCGAACGACGTGTCCTCCTGCGGCGGACGGCCGACGACGGTGAATGGCCACACCGCATCCTTCCGATGAAACACCTTCTCCACGCGGAGCACCGGAAAGTCATGCGCGAGACTGTAATAACCGAGGTGGTCGCCGAACGGCCCTTCCGGCAGCAGCTTGTCGGGATCGACGGTCCCGGCGATGCAGAAATCGGCCTCGGCGAAGATCGGGAGGCCGCGGTCCAGCGACCCGGACGCTCCAAGCGTCCGGGTCGCTTTCGGCGCAATCATCCGCACCCGCCGCCGGCCGAGCGCGCCCGCGAACATCAGTTCGGACACGCCTTCCGGGAGCGGCATGACTGCCGCGAGCATCATCGCCGGCGGGCCGCCGACGAAGACGTTGACGCGGAACGGCAAGCCCCGGCGGATCGCCGCCGCGTGGTGGATGCCGATCGTGCGGTGGATCTGATAGTGCAGCCCGACTTCGCGGTTCGTCTCGTACCGGTTCCCGGAAAGCTGCACGCGGTACATCCCCAGGTTCGCGTGGGAGAAGCCGGGACGGTCGGCGTCTTCGGTATACACGATCGGGAGCGTGACGAACGGCCCGCCGTCGTCCGGCCAGCTCTGCAGTTTCGGCAACTGGTCGATCGTCGTCTCGTGCGCGAGGACCGGACCGTTCGCGACGCGTTTCGGCCGCATGTGCCACAGCAGCGGCAGCACGTCGCGATACTGCCACGGGCGCTTGCGGAACTCCGCCGGGTCGAGCTTGAGCTCGATCGTGTGCCGGACGGCGTCGAGCGCATCGCGGAACAGGAACCGCGCCCGCGCGAGCGTGCCGAACAGGTTGCTGACCATCGGGAACCGGCAGCCCTTGACGCGGGCGTAGTACACGGCCGGCCCGCCGGCGGCGAACACGCGGCGATGGATCGCGGCCGCTTCGAGGTGCGGATCGACCTCCTCCTCGATCCGCACGAGCTGCCCGCTGCGTTCGAGGTCCGCGGTGCACTCGCGGAGGTTGCGGTGTCCCATTGCCGGCTCGGCGAGGAATGAAGAAAGCTCGACGCAAAGGCGCAGGCGCAAAGAAGCGCAAAGGAGCATGGAGGATAGAGGATGGATGATGGAAGATCGAGGATCGATCGGATAGTCCGGCAATCAAGCTGCTGTGCTTGTCCGACGCCGTCCGTACTTCCGGACTTCAAGGGAAGCGGAGATTCCGATACGTTCGGGTTGTTGTACGATATGGGTCGAACGATTGATTGGTGACGAAAACGGAGCGATTCTCATGCTGCAGGTCGAGTTGCCCGATGCGGCCGAGATCCAAGCCCAGGCGGTCGCGGCCGGGTTCGCGAACGTCGATGAATATCTTCTGAACCTGCTCGAGCGGGACAAGGAGCGTCTCGCCGTACGATCGGGACTGGACGCGATGGACGCCGGGCGGAAGCGGCCGTTCGCCGAGTTCGACGCCGAGTTTCGGCAGGAACAGGGAATCGGGCGCGATCGCTGATCGCATGACGTTGCGATTCGTGCGGAGACTCGACCGTGGACGCGTCCAAGTCCTATCGAATCGAAATCACCGAACCGGCCGAACAGGATATCCGTGCCGCGTATTCACGGTCGACGCCGATACGGCGACGATCCTCCGCGTGCGCCATGCGGCGCAGCGAGACCTGGAAGCAAGTGACGTGTCGTAGGCGAACTGGTAGCGTTCCAGCGCAGCTCGGACGGCGCCAACGTGGCGTCCGCGATGCACTCCCGCAGGATTCGGTATCCCATACGACAACGACTTCAGAGTTTCTATTGCGCAGATTTCAACCACGGTACTTCCAAGAACGCGACCCCTCGCGAAAACGGGTTGAGTCCCGGCGGCCTTCTGGATTATAAGGCCCGCCCCATCCCCCGGCGCGGCGCTCGGACCTCGGCTTTCTCCAGTCGCTCCGACCGCGCGCAGACGACCATTCTGCGGAGCCGAACCGATGTCTCCCATCCCGTCTCGCCGCGAATTTCTCCGCATCGCGGCCGGCGGCGCGCTGCTGGGCGCCGCCGGCTGCGGCACCGTACTGCATCCGGAGCGCCGCGGACAGCCCGGCGGGCGATTGGACTGGAAGATCGTCGCCCTGGACGCCGTCGGGCTGCTGTTCTTCTTCGTGCCGGGGGTGATCGCCTTCGCCGTCGATTTCGCCACCGGCGCGATCTATCTCCCGTCGCGATATCCTCCGCCGGGCGAGTGCGGGGAAGCGACGCGCGGCGAGCGGCCCGCACGGCTGATCGCGATCCGCCTGCCGGAAGACCGGCTCACGCCCCGGGACATCGAGCGGGCGGTGTCGAGGAACACCGGCCGCGACGTGCGGCTCGAGCCGGGCGAATTCCGCACGCAACCACTCGATCGCGTGGAGCAATTCTGGTCGACGCACGACCGGCTGTCCGCGGGTGCGGGCGCCGCCGACGTCTCGCCGGCGCCTTCTTGATGAACCACGAACGTCGACTTCAGCGACCTCCCAATCGAGCTGGCAATCTCGTTCGCGGGAAGCGGGCGACGATGTTGCACGTCGAGCTCACATGCCGACGCGGCGGCCGAGCGGGTCGATCAGCCACAGCCAGGTGTCGAACAGGAACTCGAAGCGGATGGCCAACAGCGCGATGCGGCCCATCACCGTGTAGCCGAACATCGCCCCGAAGGTGATCATCAACACCCAGATGCCGCTGCGGGCGACCTTGCCCAGCGCGCCTTTGTGCTCGAACGAGAAGAAGAAGTACGTGAGGCAGGCGAGAATGCTCGCCACCACGAGCGTGCTCCGCAGCGTGCCCCACGGGTCGAAGCCGCCGTCGATCGCCACCAGCGGCTGAATGCTGTTGCGGATCTGGCTGAGGAAGTCCGCCTGAATGTAACCCACCAGGCGGATGCCCGCCGTCGCCCCGATGATGAACGCCAGGGGCCAGCGGGAGATCCAGCTTCCCTTCGGCGCCAGCCGCCACAGGAGCATCACCCCCAGCGCGAGCGGGACCAAATCGAGCCACCACCGCTCGTCGCGGACCGGCGAATGGCCCGGCATCGCCCACGACTGGACGACCTCCGGCAGGAGCGCCCCGATGAGGTTCGGGACCAGCACGGTCCAGAAGCCCACGACCATCGCGTACGCCGCCGAGACCCCGACCACCACCGATTCGGCGAACTTGTAGAACGGGTTGTCGCGATACAGGAAGGAGAGGATCGCCAGCGTGAAGAACGCCGCCACCCACGTCCCGATGGTGCGGGGCCAACTGAAGTCGGCGAGGCCGGCGGCGTGCTCGGCGGGAGTCGCGGCGACGACCGTCTCGCCGATCCGTTGGACGTATCCGCTCCCGGCGCCGAGCGACGCCCGCCAGGCGAGGAACGCCCCGCCGGCGAGGAACAGGACGGTCCAGAGGAGGGTGCGGCGGTGCATGGAGGGTTGAGGGTTGAGGGTTGAGGAGCGAGGTCAGTTCATCAGGTGAGCACGAAGTCCGCTCAGCATTCGCCCGAGGCGTTCCGCCTCGTCGTAGAGAGCGCGCCGAGTCGGCTCGGACAGCAATCCTTGGCGCTGGGCGATCGCGATGTGGGACACGGTCTCCATCAACGAACCGTAAGCGATTTCGACGAATCGTAGGAAGTCGCGGCTGGATGAACGGCTACTTCCCTCGGCAATGTTGCCTGCGATGGAGACACTCGCCCGCCTCAACTGACTCGTGAGACCGAATCGCTCCTCCGAAGGAAAATCGCGTGTCGCCACATAGATCGAATCGGTGAAGTCCACCGCCTTCTGCCATACATCCAGTTTCTCGAACCCGAACACGGAAGTGCCGCCATAACCGGTATCGGGGCGAAACCACTCGACCCACAGCAAATAGTCGCCGCAGCGGGAGCGGTAACACCAGCCCGCCATCGTGCCGGCTTGCTCGTCGCCGAATTCCCCAAATCGCCCCTCGTAGCTGCAGCCGCCGTCTTCGGAGCGCAGTGCGGCGTGAAAGATTTGTCCCTCCTCCTCCCACGTCAGCGCAATACGCTCCTTCGTGACGACCGCTTCGCGGACATCGCCCGCGGGGCCTTCGAGATCTTCATGCACGTAGCCACTGAGAATCACGGTCGTTTGCCTCCGGTTGAGCAATACTCCTCGATGTGGCCGACGTCGTCAGAACATTTCCGGCTGCTCGATTGCTCCACGCCCCCGCTTCGACTGCGCCAGTGTCGTTCGTCAACCCTCGACCCTCGACCCTCGACCCTCAACCCTTCCGCAGGAAGTAGATCGCGTTCCCGGCGACGATCAGCCCGATCATCAACAGGTGGGCGACGAGCTGCGGGCCCATGCGGCGGATGCCTTCCGTGTAGCGGGGGTCGAGCCGCTTGTCCGCCTCGGCCGGGCCTCCCTCGCCGTATTTCCGCCGCAGCAACTCTTCATACTCGGCGGCCCCCTTGATCGCCCCGAGCAGGCCGGGCAACTGCTCGGGGATGTACGGATACAGGTACGGCGCCTGCACTCCAGTGCAGCCGGCGACGACCTGGAAATCCTCCGGGTAGCGCGTGCCGGCGTACTGCACCCACTCCTTCGTCCCCGGATAGCCGGCGCTGATGCTCACGATGAGGTCCATGTCGCGGACGTTCCGCACGCCGCGACACATGGGGATTTGCTCGATGTTCGTTCCGCGGGTGTCGGTCGTGTAGAGCTGCTTCAAATCGGTGACGATCCCCTTGATGACCGCCTCCTGCCCGGACTTGAACCCCAGGTTGACGTAGTCCTCGCCGTAAACCAACTCGGGAAAGTCGCGGCGGATCACGCGGTCCACGGCGTCGTCGATCATCTGCGGGCCGAGCGGCCACAGGGCGAGGAAGTACATTTTGAGCTTCTTTTCGCAGCAGTGCCGGACGAAGGCGGTCGCCATCGGAGCGAGTTCCCCTTCGCTCGCCGGGTCGAAGTCGAACGCCAGCAGCACGCGGTCCCCGGGCTCGAGGTCGTCCATGAGCTGGAACGTCGTCTCGACGAGCTGCGTGGGCTTCTCGGGAAACTGGACCTGCATCAGGATCGGCACGGCGACCGCGAGCCCCATCAGCAGGAAGACCCAGCGGCGATCGAGGGTTCGCAGGAATTCGTACATGGTTGATGGTCGATGGTTGATGGCGGTCAGCTCTCAGCGATCAGCTCTCAGCTCCACCGCTGATAGCTGATAGCTGATAGCTGATAGCTGATAGCGACACTAATCTTCTCCCCCTCCCAGATACGAGCGGTCGATCCCCAGCAGGATCCGCAGCGAGGTTGCGGCGAGTCCCAGGGCGATGCCGATCATGATCGCCCGGTTCCCGGCCGTGTTGAACACGCCCATGATGAACACAGTGACGTTCTCGATCCGCAGCCCCGCGACCTCCTCGGGCAGCCACGACGTGAGCGCCACGCCCGCGGCCGTCCGCCCCAGGAGGATGATGAACGCTGTCCCGAGCAACAGCGCCGCCTCGACGTTCTTCGCGCGGAACGCGCGGAACGCGGCCGAGGCGACGAAGAAGGCCAGCAGCGCGAACATCGTCGCGGTGAGCGGCTTGAGCGCGTACTCGTACAACCACCAGAAGGGGGTGCCCGGCTCGGTGTAGTCGCCGGACCACGGATACTTCGGAGGATTCGATCGAACGAACAGCCGGCCGACCGTCTGCTCCCACCGAAGCTGCCGGCGATAGTCGGCCATCAGGAAGTCGCGCTGCGCCTCGGTGAGCAGGCCGGCCTTCGCGAGGGCGAAGTACAGGTCGCGATTCCGCTCGGCGGCGGTCGGCAACTCTTCGAGGAAATCTTTCAGCGCTGCATCCTGCCGCTCCTCCCACGGCCCGGCCGCCGCGAGCGCCGCGGGGAGAGCGTCCGGCGAGAGCGATCCTGCGGCGAATCGTTCGAGCGCCTCCGCCTGCGCGTCGTTCAGGGACACGTCCTCGCCCTCGGTCCGTTTCTCGACGATCGGCCGCCCGGCCTGCATGTCCTCGAGCATTTCACAAGCCGTGCGGGGGACGACCGGCGCCTGGCCCGCGAGGTCGAACAGCGCGCGGAGCTGGTCCGCCATCCACGACGCGTCGAGCGCCTTGTCGAATTCGACCCGCTGCCCGTCCGGTCCCGTCGTCAACGGTTGCCCGCGGCCTTCCAATTCCGCGCGGAAGCGGTCGCGCTCCTCGGCCGACTGCGGGAGCGCCCGCGGGAACTGGTCCGTCAACGCGCGGCGGCCGGCTGGAGAAAGCGGGCCAGTCAGCGTCAGGCGGCGACTCGTTCGATCGAAGGCGAGCGCGTCCGCGAGCGATTCGGGGACCGTGAATTCCTCCGGGGCCGCGGCCGCGTCGATGGTCGTCTTCACGTCGCTGAGCCGATGGAGCGCGTCGACCGCCGCGATCCATGCCGCGTCGTCGCTCAGCGCCAGCAGATCCGTCCGCGAAGCCTCGCTCATCGCGCCGCTGAAGCCGAGCGCGGAATGATCGGCGTAGTACGTCAGCTTGCCCTTCAAGTCCGGCGGCGGCTGCGCCGCCTCGAACAATCGCTCGACCGTACACTTCCATTCGAGCGTGTCTTCATATTGCAGCAGGTCGCTTTGCTGATTGGGGCGGATCCAGCCGCGGAAGGTGATATTCCCATCGCGCTCTCCGATCTGCCGGACGGCCGACTTGGGCAGCTCGACGTCGTTGTCCTTCTCGGGAATTCGGCCGGGGACGGAGAACGTCAGCGCGCTCGGCAGGTCGTCCACGTCGAGTTCGGCGAACGTCTCGCCATAGTGCTCCTGATCGGAGGCGGGGGGGACGCCGATCTTGCCCAGGCCGACGATCAGCGTGACGAGGAACGCGAGGATCGTGACGGCGGAGTAGCCCCACCCGCGGGCGCGGTCGCTGATCTTCTTGAGGTGCCCGGCGAGCAGGTTCCCGCCGCCGAGGACGAAGGCGATCGCCGCCAACACGTCGAACCAGGTGAGCGCCTTCTGCTCGAGCCACTCGATCCACGGGACGTAGTTCGCCACGATCAGCAGGAAGCCGACCGCCGCCGTGATGATGAGCGGAACGAGCCGTTTCAGGATCGCCATGCCGTGCGGGCCTTTGGAATTCGTCGTTGAAGGTTGAGAGTTGAGGGTTGAGGGTTGAGGGTTGAGGGTTGAGGGTTGAGGGTTGAG
>JBBDNU010000016.1:0-8417 GCA_040877365.1 Planctomycetales bacterium | reverse complement strand
CCTTTTTCTTACTTCTTACTTCATACTTCCTATTCGTCCCTACCACCCCACCAGCCAGCCGTGCATCGCGGCCAGGGTGAGGGCGGCGGCGAGGCCGACGCGGATGTTGTCGTTGATTCGCGAGGGGAGCGACTCCGCGATTCCCGCGACGAACGCGCCGGCCATGCCGCAGGCGAGCGCCGTCGCGAACGAAACGGCGGGCTGCGCTTCGCGCCAGTAGATGACCGACGCCGTCGCCCCCCCGATGAGCACGAAGCTGGCCGTGCCCGCCCAGGTCTTGGCGCGGTTCCACGCCAGCCGCGGGCCGCCGACGACCAGTCCGAACAGCGTCGCCATTCCGTCGCCGAACGCGAGGATCGCCAGCACCGCCATTCCCAATTCCAGATGGCGGGGAAACAGCAGCACCGTCCCGAGCACCGCCCCGGCATAGCCGGCGATCTGTCCCAGGCGTCCGTTCTCGCCCCGCCGCTGGATCAAATGGAATTTGAGGAAGATCGCCGTGGCGATCGCGACGGTTGCGCCGACGACGATCCACCGCAGCGTCGGGCTGATCGGGTCCGCGTGCGGGATGTTCCACAGGAGGAACGGAAGCAGCCCGGGGCCGATGTGCCACAATCGGCGGCGAAGTTCGACCGGTCCCAACCGTTCGTTAAGCCGGGTTGCCGGCCCCGGACCAGCAACGCCCCTCCGGGCATCGCGGGCCGCGACCGGTGAGGCGAGGCGGGGGTTCGATGAGTCGGCCAGTGCCATCCGAAGGATCTTTCTCGGGCGAGCGGGCGCGGGAATCTCGGCTCATTCGCGGCGAGTCGAATTCTCTTCGGTCAGTCTAGCCCGGCTTTCGCACCAGTTCGAAGATGAGTTCCGTCCGCTTTCGCATCTCGCGCGGGGACCGGCCGGAGATCCGGCAGGACCGTCGCATTCCCGGCGGAAGCCGGAGCCCGATCTCGGGTGAACGGCGAACGGGCGGCCCGTATCGGCATTCCGGGGGGTCGGGCTTGACCCGTTTTTTCGATTCTCCTACAACCCCGGCCCACGCGACGGCCGCCGGACCTCCCCGACATCGGCGGGAACCGCTTCGCGTCCCCGTCGAGCTCTCGCTCTCACCCGCTCCCCAATTCGAACTGCAGGAAGGTGCCCATGTTCACCCGCATGCTCCGCCCGCTCTCCCTCTGCGGAGTCCTGACGCTGTGCGCATCCGGGGGGATTGCGTCGGCCCACTGGACCCCCGCCGTCGACCCGTGCAACGCCTGCGCCGCGCCGCAGCCGGTGTGCGCCCCCGTCTGCGCTCAGCCGGTCGCCTGCTACCAGACCGTCCCCGTGACCGAATACCGCGAAGTCCGCCAGACCGTCCGCCGCCCGATTTGCGAGACGAAGTACGTCGATCAGCCCTGCGTCGAGTACCGTCCCGTCGTCGAGCAGTGCACCGTCAACGTCCCGACCTGCGAGTACGAAGACGTCATCGAGTGCCGCACCGTCTGCCGCGACATGGGCGGCTGGATCACCCGCTACACCCCGATCTGCAAGCTGTCCCCCTGCGACTACGACAACCGGCCCGGGATCGGGGGGTGGTTGAATCGGACCGCCTACTCGGTCCGCGCCTCCTTCACCCCCGACGTCATCGCCCATCGCGAGTACGTGCCCAACGTCGTCACGCAGACCGTCCCCGTGCGGCATCGCGTGGCGAAGCACGGCGTCCGCCAGGTCTCCTACAACGTGACCCGCATGGTCGCCCACACGACCACCCGCAAGGTCGCCGTCAACTCCGTGCGATACGTCGATGAGCAGGTCGTGGCGATGCAGCCGGTCACGGTGATGCGGACCGTGCCGATCGGCACGGCCCTGGCGTTCGGCGTGCCGGCCGCCGCCGCTTCCCCCACGCGGAGCGCTCTGGCCCCGCAGCCCGACCCGGTGAGCGCCGACCGCGTTCCGCGCCGCGCCGACGCTTCGGACGACCGCTTCCGCGACCGGGCCGCCCCGGCCCCCGCCCCGGCCCGCCGGCCCGACGCGCCCACGCCCGATCCGTTCGACCGCACTTCGATCGAGCGCGAATCGACCCGCCTCCCGCACGATCACGACCACGGCGAGGAGCTCACGCCCCGCCGCGCGGCGCTCGGCGCTCGCAGCCATCACGCCGCGCGGCCGCTGACGCCCGCGGAACCCGTCGCGCAGGGCGACGCGCCGCGGAGCGTCCCCTCGATCGTCCGCGTCGGCCAGTGGACCGCCCGCCGCTCGACGCCCGATGCCGAGCCCGCCCTCGCCAGCCCCGGCATCTCCGTGGCCGGCCAGTAGCCCTCCTGCCTTAGCTGAATTCGCAAGAATTCAGCCCGATCCATCTGAATTCTTGCGAATTCAGCTACCAACAGATCGCTTCCCCCCTTCGAAAGCGGGCGCCGGCAGCCGAGCCGGCGCCCGTTTTCTTGCGCGATCGCCCGGCCGGTCAGATGTTCCGCAGCAGCTCGACGACCTTCCGCTCGATCGAGTCGCGCACCTCGCGGAACTCTTCCGGCGACAGCTCCTTCGGATCGGGAATGCTCCAATCCTCGCGGCGGCGGGCGGCCGCCAGCGGGCAGGCGTCCCCGCAGCCCATCGTGACCGCCGCGTCGAACTCGACGTCCGGGATTTCATCCAGCGACTTCGACTCGTGCGCCGTGAGATCGTAGCCCAGCTCCCGCATGGCGGCGATCGCCTTGGGATGGACGCGGCCGGAAGGGCGCGAGCCCGCGCTCCAAGCTTCCACCGCGTCGCCGCCGTGAATGCGGGCGAACGCTTCCGCCATCTGGCTGCGGTTCGAGTTCTCGACGCACACGAACAGAACGCGCTTCTTGACGGTCATTCCGTTCTCCTTTGCATTACACCAGCCCGCCGCGCGAGTTGTGATGTTGCGCTACTCCGTGACCGGCGATTCCGTCATTCCCGCGACGGCGGGAATCCAGTGCGTTCGCCACCAATTCGACGGTTTCTCACTCCCCGATGCACAGGATCTTCCCCTCGGCGGTCGAGAGATACAGCCGGCCGCTCGCCAGCGCCAGTCCGTCCCACAACGGTCGCGGGATGTCGCGGCGGGCGAGTTCCCTGCCGTTCTCGGTCGAGAGCACGCGGAGTGTCCCGTCGGCGCCGGCGGCCAGCAGCCGATCGCCGGCGAGCAGAAAGGCGTCGATCGTCGCGTCGTCGTCGTTCCCCTCGATGACCGGGACCGACCACTTCGCCCCCTGCGCCAGCCGCTGGCTCCGCCACGCTTCGCCTCCCTCCTGGCTTTGCTTGCTCGCCGCCCAGCCCGTGATCCACTTCGCGTCGAACTCTTCGCCCCCTTCGAGATCGAAGTCGCGGCGATAGACCGTGCGGCGATCTTCCGAGCAACCGAACAGCGTCTTGTCGCGGAAGGCGACGAGCGGCCGCTTCGACTCGTGCGTGAGCGTCCGCTTCTGGTGCCGCGGGGCGTAAGTCCAGCAACCCTGCGGGACCATGCAGGCGCCGCGCCCGGCGTCGATCCGGGCGAACGCCTTCCACGGGTCGATCTCCATTTCGCCCGTGCCGCGGTCGAACAGCCAGCGCGACATGGCGACTGCCTCCCCCTCGCGGTGCAGCAGGTCGAAGTTGTCGAACTCGAGGCCGCTCGAGGCGTAGAACCCCTTCTGCGGGACGGTGTCGAGCCGCTCCACCCAGCGGATCGCCCCGGTCGCCGGCTCGACGGCGAACACGCGGATCCCGCCGTCGGCGAACGACTGCCGCCCCGCCGCGAAGTACGCGACGTCGTCCACCACGAGCACGCTCCCCGGCACGGGCCACGGCGACTCGATCTGCCCGTAGGCGACGATCCGCTCGTCGTCGGCCGCCGCGCGGAGCCGCCACACGAGGCGTCCGTCATCCGCCCGCAGGCAGTACACCGAGCCGCTCTTCGAACCGAACAGGCACAGCCCGCGATGAATGGTGGGGGGCGTGTCGACCCGGCCGTTCGCGGTGAACCGCCAGCGGATGTCGCCCGTCGCCCCGTCGAGGGCGACGACTTCATGCGCGTCGGGCCGCGCGATGTACACGACGCCCCGCGCCGCGACCGGCGCGGTGATCGGCCCGTTGACGAACGGGTTTTCCTTCCAATCCTCGGCGATCGGCCCGGCGTCCGGCCGGTTCCCCAGATCGACCGTCCACAGCGTGTTCAACTCGGCGGGTGACTTCGCGACCGTGCCGGCGCTCCGCCACGCATCGTGCCGATAGCTCGGCCAGTCGTCGCCGCTGTCGAGCGCGAGGCCCGGCGCGGCGGCGGTCCCGATTTCCAGTGGAAACGCCGCGAGCGGATTTTTCTTGTCATCCTCCGCCGAACGCGGTTCGCCCGCGCCGCGCGGCCGCTCGGGCGCGAGCGCCACGTAGCCGCGGAGCATCGGCCAGCACACGCAGTGCTTCGGCGAGAGATAGACGAGCCCGTTCGCCGGGAGCCAGCCGTTCTCCCGCCCGCAGGCGGCCTTCGTGATGCGGTTCGCATCGACCTCGCCGGACTTCAGGTCGGTCAGGTCGAGTTCGCCGGAGAACATGTACTTCGACGTGGCGACCGGCGGAAAGCAGTGCGCGAGGCCGGCGTCGAACGTCTGCTTCACCTCTCCGGTCAGGAAGTCGATCGCGGAGAGCTTCGTCTCGAGCCGCTTCTTCTCCTCGTCCTTCCCGCCGTGCAGGAACCACAGCCGGTCGCCGACGAACATCGCCCGCGACTGCCGGCGATGATTCATGCCGGGGAGAAAGGCATGATCGAGGATCGGCTTCCCCTCCTTCGCGGAGACGAGGTGCAAGCCGTTGCCCCCCGCGTCGTCGTTCAGCGTGCTCGTCTCGAACGCGAGCACCCCCTGGTGATACACGCACCGCGAGACCGGCACGTCCCACTTCCCGCTCCCCGCCAGCCACGGGAACTCCTCCCGCCACAAGAGCGAGCCTTCCTTGAGGTCCAGCGCCCCGGCGGCGGGCTTCACCTTCGACCCGAGCCGCGAACTCCCCTCGACGAACGCCACGATCCCGTCCCCGGCGACGACGCAATCGGCGTCGATCGCGTCCCATTCCCACAGCTTGCGGCCGGTCGCCGAATCGAACGCGCGGAGCGCGAGGCGATCGACCGACAGCAGCACGCCGTCCTCGTACAGCAACTCGTGCGGGCGGCCCGCGTTGGGATACTCGCGGAGCGGCTCGCCGGTCGCCCCGTCGAGCGCGTGCAGCTTGTTTTGCGAGAAGGCGAACAGCGCCCCGTTTCCGGCGACCGGCAGCGCGCTCCCCGGAGCACCGTCCGTGCTGAAGCCTCCCCGCGGGGCGCGCGGCGTCGTCCGCCGTTCCCACAGCCGCAGCCCGTTGAAGCTGTCCCGCGCGAAGACCCCCGCGTAGAAGTTCCGGCCGCCCGCCGTCACCAGGCTGTTGACCTCGCTCCACGGACCGGCGAGCCACCGCACGCGGCGGGGCGGACCGACGAGCGTGTCGTTCGAGACGGCGTTCCCGTCGGCGCGGTGCCGCGGGTGCGACCACTCGTCCATCTCCGCCGGCCACGGCTTCCGTCCCGAGAGCCGCCCGTCGTCCGCTTTGCGCACGTCGGCGAAGCCGGCTTCCCGCAGTTCATCGGCATCGACGATCCCGGCGGCGGCACGAAGGACGCCGTTGGGGCACAGCACGCGGTGCAGCTCGGATGCCGCGAACTTCCGCGCCGGCTGCTCGGCGACGATCAACAGGTTGACCAGGTCCTCGGCGAACGGGAGCGCGCCGTCGGCGGGCAAGCGATCGACGGACGCGAGGCCGTACAGCTTCCGCCGGCTCAACTCGCGGCGCGCGGCGGCGATCTGTTGCTCGTCTTCGGCGAGCACCTGCACGAGAAACCGGCCGGTCTTCGCGAGTTCGGCCGGCTGGGAAACGTCCTTCGCCCCGATTTGCACCGCCAGTCCGCCGGGAACGCCGAGTCTGGCGCCGCCGGCATCTTCGGCGGCACGCGCCGCCGAGCCGAAAGCGCCCGCGACACTCATCGCGAACGCACCCAGCACCGCGGCGAACGATCGCGAGCGTCGCATTGGAACCTCCCTGGAATCGAGGTGCGGAAACGGCCGGCCCATTATGCCCGATTCCCGTGCCCGAACGCCAACGCCGGAGCGTCGATTCGATTGATCGAGGTTGCACTCGCCTGCCAGCTCGCGGCTGACCACTCCGATCGTCACCTGCTACGATCGATCCACCCGCGATCGACCCACCAGGAGAACCGATGATCCGACTCGGCCCGCTGATCCTTCTGCTCTGCGCGTTCGCGCCGCTGGAGTGCCGGCCGGTCGACCCCGCGCCGCCGCGGCCTCTCGAGTCCGGGCTGCACGCGCTGCTCGCGCACTGCGACGAGCAGTACGATCCGCAACGGCACATGCTCCGCGAGCGGTTCCGCAATCCGGGATATCACAGCCGCGTCCCGTCCGGGACGACGGTGCACCCCACCCGCGAGTCGCTCGCTTACGCGGCGGCGCTCCTCCAGCGCGGAACGGCCGGAGACGCCGAGCGGGCCGCGCGGATCATCCGCGCGGTCCTTCCCTTGCAGGACGCCGACCGCGACAGCCCGACCTACGGCGCGTGGCCGTGGCTGCTGGAAGAGCCGCTTGCGGAGATGGCCGATCCCGACCTCAACTGGGCCGATTTCTGCGCCGCGCCCCTCGCGCAGATGCTCGCGCGGCATTCCGCCGCCTTGCCGGACGATCTGCGGGAGGACATGCGGGCCGCCCTCCGCCGCGCCGTCGCGGCGATCCGCGCGCGGGACGTCGGCCCCGGCTACACGAACATCGCGGTCCTCGGCGGAGGGGTGTGCGCCGCCGCGGGAGAGCTGCTCGGCGACGACGGCCTCCTCGGATACGGCCGAGAGCGATTGCGGAAAGTCGTCGCGCACACGGCCCGGCACGGCAGCTTCAACGAGTACAACAGCCCCCCCTACACCACCGTGGCGCTGCTCGAATGCGAGCGGACGCTGTTCCTCGTCCGCGATCCGGCGACGCGCGTCGCCGCGAATTCGCTGCGGCGGACGGCGTGGGAGATCATCGCCGGCAGCTTCCATCCCGGCACGCAGCAGTGGGCCGGTCCCCACAGCCGGAACTCGCGCGACCGCCTCCGCGGCCGCACGGTCGAGTTCCTCGCGCGGCGCACCGGCGTGCCGATCGAACTGCACCCCGCGATGGCCGAGGACGACCCGCCCCGCGGCGACGAGATCGTTCCGCCGCTCCCCTGTCCCGCCGATCTCGTGGCGAACTTCCGCCGCGCAGGCTCCGACGAATCCCTTCCGCCGCGCGCGACGAGGCAGGTTTACGTGCGGGGAAAGTCGGAGGAGACTTCGACGATCGGCACGGCGTGGTTCGCCGAAGACGCCTGTCTCGGCAGCGCGAACCGCTCGACGCTCTGGACGCAGCGCCGGCCGCTGCTCGGCTACTGGCGGACGGCGCGCGATCCGGCGGTGGTGTTCCGCGCGCGGTTCCTCCACGACGGCCGGGACTTCGCCTCGATGGGGATCCGCACGATCCAGCGCGGTCCGCGAGCGCTCTCCGTCTTCGGCTCGGTGCCGGAGCGCGGCGACTGGCACCCCTCGCTGGACCGTCCCGCCGAGGGCGTGTTCGAGGCCCGCAGCTTCCGCCTGCGGTACGAACTCAGCGGCGCGGACGTCCGCGCCGAGGACCTGGGGGACGGCCGCGTCGCGCTCGTCGCCGGGGCGCGGCGCGTGGTCATTCACACCGGTCCGGGCCGGTTCGCGGGAGAGGAGATCGAATGGACGCACGGCCGCGACCGGGAGACCGCGTTCGTCGAGGCCGTCTGCTATCAGGGGCCGACGCGGGAGTTCGATTTCAGCCGGCCGTTGGAAATCCAGCTGGTCGTGGGGATCGAGCTGCTGAACGAAGACGATCCCCCCGCGCCGGGTCCGCCGCGGATCGCGCGCCCCGCGGCTGACAGGATGGACGCGGACTGGGCGATACCGGGCGAAGGACCGCTGTCGCTGTCGATCACCGATACGTCGTTCCTGCACTTGTGACCCTCGCTTCAAGAAAGACAGGAATTCGGGAACTCCGCACCCGACGAAGGCGTCTCAAGGAAACGGGGGACCGTGCTGCTGACGTTTCGGCGTTGCGAGAGATTGGCGAGCTTCTTTCTTTGCGATCCTTTGCGCTCTTTGCGGCTTTGCGTCGAAAACGAATTACGGTTGCGGCTTCGCCGCGCTGGGCAATTCATGGGCGGTCCTGGACCGTCCGCTACATCATCGAAGGAAAAACCATGCTGTCGCGGAATGCTTTCATCGCGTTGTGCGGGGTCGCGATCGGGTTGTCGGCGGGCGGCGCGGCCGCTCTCGGCCAGGAGCGCGAGGCCGCGGAGAAAAACGGCGTCCCCCTGCGGAAGCTGGTGATGTTCACCTCCGGCGTGGGCTACTTCGAGCACGCGGGGAA